>DASPSE010000097.1:0-4449 GCA_035624085.1 Terriglobales bacterium | reverse complement strand
GCCGGGGTCGAGATCGAACGCGATGACCGTTGGCGACTCAATATCTGCAGCCCTTGACAGCGACGGATGCAGCTCGATCGCCGCCAGATTGGCCACCCAAACCAGCGTTGGCAGATCATTCACCAACACATAATTCACGCTGCGCCGGTTGCTTTCGCTCCAGACGGGCGCGGTTTCGACCCAGTCGGGCCGGTACTTGGTCGTGTTCTTTTCAAAGAAGAATTCCTTGTCGACGCCCTCGGGATATCGCTTCAGCGTCACCGGCCGACCGGCAAGCTGCGGGATCAAAACCGGAGCTATCCGCGCGTAATAGTCGATCACCTGGCCTTTGGTGAATCCGGTGGCGGGGTACAACACCTTTTCCAGGTTAGTCAGCTTGAGGTGCTTGCCCTCAATTTCGACGCCTTGTGAGCTGTTCATGCGCTTTCCTTACGGAAGTCGAACCGCACCAGGTGGAATTGTTAAGGCTGTACCTGTATACCCGCAACCCTTCTGCATAATCAACTGTTTGGATGCGCCACCGTTTGACAACGTCCCCTTCTGCCACGTAATTTCGAACTTCTAGCCCTCATAAGCGTCCAACCTGGTGGAGGTTCCCCGTGAGCAAGCGCTGTCTAATCAGATTGGCAATTTCGGAGAATGTGCGAACACTGCAGAGTCCTCGTCGCCCCACGCTGCTCGGAATGACAACATTGATTGTCTGCTTAGCGGTCGTTAGTGCGGCGCAGGACATCGCTTCCTTTGAAAAACGCATCACGGTGAAAAAGCTGGACAACGGCCTGACGGTTCTCATCTGCGAACGGCCGGAAGCGCCAGTCTTCTCCTTCTACACCCACGTGGACGCCGGCTCGGTGCAGGACCCGCTCAACAAAACCGGCCTCGCACACATGTTCGAGCATATGGCCTTCAAAGGCACCGACAAAATTGGCACCAAGGACTATGCAGCCGAAAAGGTCGCGCTCGAAAAGGTGGAGAAGGCTTACGCCACCTACCTGGAAGAACGCGACAAACCGATTGGCCGCGACGAAAAGAAGCTGAAGCAGCTCGAAACCGCCTGGCAGGATGCCATCAAAGAGGCGAATCAGTACGTCATTCCCAATCAGTTCGGCGAGATTGTCGAGCGCAATGGCGGCGAGAACCTCAACGCGGACACCAGAGAAGACGAAACGGAATATTTCTACTCGTTTCCTTCCAATCGATTTGAGCTCTGGGCCTATCTCGAGTCTGAGCGCTTTATGCATCCGGTGATGCGCGAGTTCTACAGGGAGCGGAATGTCGTTATTGAAGAACGCCGCCTGCGCACCGACAGCGATCCCATCGGGCGGCTGCTCGAGCAATTTACGACGGCGGCGTTCCAGGCCAGTGAGTATCATCGTCCGACCATCGGCTGGATGTCAGACTTGAATTCCTTCTCTGCTACTGACGCGCAGAAATTTTTCGAGGAGTATTACGTTCCTTCCAATATGGTGGTGGTTGTCGTCGGGGACGTAAAAGCCAGCGAGGCGATGCCCATCATCGAAAAGTATTTCGCCCGGATTCCCTCGCATGAAAAGCCAGACGAGAGAATCACAGCCGAGCCGCCGCAGAATTCCGAGCGCCGCGTCGTGCTGCGAGAAGCGTCGCAGCCCCTCTACCTTGAGGGATACCACCGGCCCGATTACCTCAGCCCGGACGATGCCATTTATGACGGCATAACAGACCTGTTATCAGAAGGCCGAACCTCGCGCCTGTATCGCGCGCTCGTGCGCGACAAGAAGATTGCGTCATTTTCGGCCGGTTTCACCGGTTTGCCGGGCATTAAGTATTCACATCTGTTTGCCTTCTATGCCGTTCCTCTTCCCGGCCACAAGCCGGATGAAATGGGCGCTGCGATTCACGTCGAGATCGAAAAACTGAAGACCGAAGACATCAGCGATGACGAACTGAAGATGATCAAGACGCGCGCCAAGGCCAATCTCATCCGCAGCCTTGGCAGCAATTCGGGACTGGCATTCGAGTTGGGCCTTAACCAGGCGCGCTACGACGACTGGCGCGAGCTGTTCCGCGAAGTGGAACGCATCGACAAGATCACCAAAGCGGACATCCGTCGCGTAGCTAGTAAGACTTTCACCGACAACAACCGGACCGTGGGAATCATCGAGACTGCGGTGCCTCCATCGGGTGACGCCGGCAAAGGAGGTGAGCAATGAGACGGCTACTGCTCGGCTTCATCGCCCTCTTCTCGATGGCTTTGACCACGCTGGCGTCGCGTGCGATCGCACAGGCTTCAGATTGGCGGCAAATCGCCATTCCTCCGCTTCATGCCTTCCACCCCAAGGAGCCCAAGCGCATCGAGCTTCCCAATGGCATGATTTTGTTCCTGCAGGAGGATCATGAGCTGCCGCTCATCGACGGCGTCGCGCGCATCCGCGGCGGCTCGCGCGACGAGCCTGCGCATAAAACCGGCATGTTGGATATGTACGGCGAAATTTGGAGAACCGGCGGCACTAAGGATCAGACTGGCGATCAACTGGATGACTATCTCGAAGTTCGGGCAGCAAAAGTCGAGACCGACGCCAGTGCCGATTCGACCACGATCTCCTGGTCGTGCCTGAAGGGCGATTTCGACGACGTTTTCAAAGTCTTCGCCGACCTGCTGCGGGAGCCGGAGTTCCGTGCAGACAAACTGGATTTGATGCAACGAGAGATGTTCGACGCCATCTCCCGGCGAAACGACGACGTGGGCGAGATCACGGGCCGCGAATCAACCAAGCTGGCTTATGGCAAAGACAATCCTTACGCCCGTCAGCCGGAGTACGCCACGGTCGCTGCCGTTACGAGGCAGGATCTTGTCGATTGGCATCACGCACACGTCTATCCCAACTACATTATTGTGGGAGTGGTCGGCGACTTCGACGCTGGGGCCATGGAGGCCAAGCTGCGCGAGGCCTTCGGCCAGTGGGCCAAGGGCCCAGCCTTCAAAGCTCCTGACATAGAGTTTGAGCCAGCCAAGCCCGGCTATTATCTCATTGCCAAGTCGGATGTGAATCAAAGCAACATTCGCATGGTGGATCTCGGCATCCGCAGGGATAATCCCGATTACTTCGCGTCGCAGGTTTTTAACGAGGCATTCGGCGGAGGGTTCTCATCGCGGCTGTTCCGCAATATTCGTACAGCGAAAGGACTGGCTTATGCGGTGGGCGGAGGCATCGGCAGCGCTTTCGATCACTTGGGAATTGAACGGATATCAGTGGGAACCAAGAGCCAAAGCACCGTGGAGTCGATCCAGGCGCTCTATGAACAGATCGATGATCTGAAGACGAATCCGATCTCCGACGAAGAGATCAAACGCGCCAAAGATTCCATTTTGAATTCTTTTGTCTTCAACTTCGATTCGCCGGAGAAAGTTCTGCGCGAGCGCATGGCCTACGAATTCTACGGCTATCCTGCGGATTTTCTGGAGCGCTTCCGCGCCGGAATCGAGAAAGTGCAGGCACCGGATGTTGCGCGCATTGCCGCCAAGTACCTGCACAAAGACCAGCTCAAAATTCTGGTCGTGGGAAATACCTCGGAGTTTGACAAGCCTTTGTCGTCTCTTGGCCCGGTAACGAATATTGACATCACGATTCCCCCGCCTCCGGGTGAAAAGAGCGCAGCCCAGTGATTCCCAGGTTAGCGCTCAACACCGGAGCGCGAACCCGGGGCGCCGGGCAACTGCCACCGATCCGGTCGCACTGGCTACGCGTTCACCGAGACATTGGTCGAGCCCGACTGTGAGGACGGCTGCAACTGTCCGCTATTCTGGGCAAACTGTTGGAAGTCTTGCTGCAATGTTGTGAACAGCTGCTGAGCCGTAGACAGGTCGCCCGATTGTAGTGCTTGACCCAGTTGATCAAATAACTGGCTGATCTCACTCGCGCCGTTCCCGCCGCCGCCGTGGTGATGGTGATGCCCGCGCGATGCCTGACCCGCCTGCGCCGCCTGATTTTGAAAGGCCTGCTCAACATTCGCGTAGTCCTGCTGCGCAGCCGAAAGATTTCCTGCCTGGAGGTCCTGCGCAAGCTGGTTGAAGGCCTGGGCGACCGGATTGTTACTTTGCGCCGTCGAATTGGAACTGTTCTGCGGCATGAGCTGCTGCAAGTTGGCAAAGTCCGACTGTGCAGCCGACAAGTTCCCAGCCTGCAGATCCTGCCCGAGTTGCTGGAACTCTTGCTGAATCTGCTGCCGGCTATTTTCGATACTCTGGGCGCCGTATTCAGAAAAACTGCTGCTGGAAATACCGGACACGGACATTTCTATCTCCTGTTGTGCGGAATTGTTCCTACCAATGCTGTATCGGCACTTTCTAAGCTGACTTTAACTGCCGTAACTTCTCCCGTCACTTCTTGCATGAACGAGCACGTCTCGTGCCACACAAACCGTCGGATGGCTGATCCAGGCCCATCCGATATGACACACCGGCTGGTGCCG
>DASPSE010000092.1:0-2043 GCA_035624085.1 Terriglobales bacterium | reverse complement strand
GCGCCAATCAGACCCCCGGAGAAGACTCCGCCTGCTTGCAATGTCCCGAAGCTGAAAATTTCGCCCGGATGTGCGGTGTAGTAACTCCAGTCATTCACGATGTAAAGGATCTTGGCGCCGACGATTCCGCAGAGCACCACTAAGATGCCGAAATTCCAGGCGTGCTCTGGATTAATACCCTGTTTCTCGGAGTTGCGCACACTGATCCACAACCCGACCAGCACTCCGATCGAAACCAGGAGGCCATAGGTTGGAAGATTGAAGTTGCCAATATGAAAGAGTCGAGGGAACACCGTTTTGTTAGATGCTAAATGAACAAACAACAAGCCGACCCACTGGGCCGTGTGGTGGGCCGAGAATGAACCGTCTTAAGACGTGTGGGAACCCTCCGCGACCCTTTAGGCGTCTCCGCGTGGCGGAGCATGGCACACCGGATCGATTCGAGTCGGGCCCCCGTTCATTCAGGTGTTGGTTCAAAAATCGGTTACCACCATCACCAACGTCGCAGGCCGGCTTTCACCTCAGGATGCTAGGCAAATTCGAAGAGATTCGCAAGGGGGGCGGCACAAATAGTTGGTACTCGGCTTGCCAGCGACTTTCGTCACCCCGCGCGCCGCTGATCCTTGAGCACTTCGTCAAGCGCATCAGAGAGATTGTTGGCACGCTTCAGGTATTCCACCGTTCCGCTGTCGTGGTTTCGTTTCAGGAGATGATATTCGTCGGCAATATTCAATGCCGCCAATACGGCCACTCGAACTGTGTCGACCGTGTGGGTCTGCTCGGCGACGGCACGCATCTTAGTGTCTACGTACTCAGCGAGTTTTAGGATGTATTCTGAATCGGAGCCGCGAAGGTTGTAGGCCTGATCGAAAATCTCCACCCGTACGCTACTAGCCCGATCCTGCACCTGAGGTTGCTTCGTCACCGCTGCCATAGCCATTCGCTCCTACGGCGCAAAATTCTCCCTGTTAACTGGCTGCCTGCTCCTCGGCAAGGGTCTCGACCTGCCGCAGCATCTTCTCTACCCGGCTGCGGACCTCCTCGCGCTCGCGGCGCAGTTGCACCATTTCTCGGCGCAGAGTTTCTAGTTCCTCCTCGCGCTCCTCCAGTTGCTCACGCAGACGTTTCACATCGCGTTCGGCAATCGACCGTGCTTCGCGCGCTGCCTTGTACAACTCGATAGTGCGATAAACCTTTTGTTCCAGAGCTTGAAAATCGTCGGCAGGAACCTGAGCAGCTACCTCTTCCGCCACTTTGACAGACATAACTCCACATCCCCGGATAAATTTGGAACTGCAGCGCAGTATACCGCAGATTGTGAACAGAAATCGGGGGCCCAGCAGGTCGCGGATTGGCAAATCGACCACGCTCGCGTCCCACTGGGCCACTCGTTGGCGTGAAATTCTTGATCTAAGGCGTTACCCGGAAGGGCAGGTTGCTCTTAAGCATCCCCTTAGGCGCAGTCACTTCGACCGTGCCTGTGGTGGCACCGGCTGGTACGGTAGTGGTGATTTCGGAATTCCTGACAGCGGTAAACGTCGCCGCAGTGCCGTTAAAGGTGACGCTGGTCGCGCCGGTCAGACCATTTCCCAAGATAGTCACCTTCGCTCCCACCTTGCCGGAGGTGGGATTTGTTTTCACGAACGGACCTAGCCCCACAGACAAGCTGAAGACCGTGCCACAGCCAGAGGCTCCGCACGCGCTGCTGGCCCCGCCGTCGTACGTTGTCCCGTAGAAGTTCCCGTCGGTGCCTTGCACTAACCCGCCGTAAGGGAATTCGCCGTCCGGGCAGCCAGCCGCGGTGCAGAAGCTGTAAAGCGTGGTCAGGGTGCCTTTCGGGGTCATTTTGAAGAGTGTGCCACAGCCGGCAACACAGTAGCCGCTAGCTCCGCCCGCCGTCGTCGTCCCATAGAAGTTGCCGTCGGTAGCTTGCACCAGCGCGTCCGAGGCGTAGAAGCCGTCTGTGCCGTCGAAGCTGTGCAGCACGGTCAACTCGCCTTTTGGGGTAATAGTGAAGACCGTGCCGTCGTTGTTGATCCCATC
>DASPSE010000079.1:0-11516 GCA_035624085.1 Terriglobales bacterium | reverse complement strand
GCAGCGGACGCAGTTGAGTCTGACGTAGCGCCGCCGATTGTTCATGATGTGCTGCGCTCACCGGGCGAGCCGCTGGATGCGCCGATTCGCGCCTATTTCGAGCCGCGATTTGGGCATGACTTCAGCAAAGTGCGGGTACACACCGATGCGATGGCGGCGGAATCGGCCAGTGCGGTAAGCGCCGTGGCGTACACCGTGGGCCAGGACATCGCTTTTGGGGAAGGTCAATACTCATCAGGCTCAATCGGGGGTCGTCGAGTGCTCGCGCACGAACTGGCCCATACCTTACAAAGCGACGGTAGCCACAGCTCTCCGCTGGGAATCTCGCGGCCAGATGACAGCAGCGAACAGGAAGCAAACTGGGCAGCCAGAACTGTTGCTGGTGGGCTCGGAATTACTAACGCTTTCCGGCCGGGGGCTCGCGACTCTCGCCAGCTTCGCCGCCAAGTCATTCCAGTGCCGCATTCTCAGGCTGGCCTAGCAGGCCCGTATTCGGGCTATCAACCTTTTCCCAGTCCGCCTCCGGCGCCGGTGACACAGCCGTGCCTGGTAAATGCCGAGTGCACAAAAGCCATTCCCGGTTCCTCCTGGGATTTCTCGCAGCAGGCTGCCGCACAACAAGCGCAGAATAAGAAGGACATTGAGGCCTCACCTGAAAAGGCCAAAGCGGCTGGGACGGCGCGTCCTGCCGTGAATCTCAAGGCTTTCGCTGACAAGATCGATTCCCACCTGCTCAGCGGAATCGATCAGGTAGTCGTGAATCCTGCGATGGGCGATACTGCGGACGCACAGGCAACCAACTGTAAAGGAGGGGCGCCTGAAGCAACGGGCCCAGCGTGCATCGATGCACCGGACAGGCTTGAACGACAAGCCGAGAAATTCAACACGACTAAAAACCCGATGATCGATGGATTGTCTCGGTCAGATTGGCAAACCGAAACGCTGTCGACCTTGACCCACGAAGTAGCCCACACGAAATTCGCCAAAGCTAAACCACACGGCGTTACGACAAATGTCCAGGGCGTCGCAAACTTCAGTCCCGAAATATTTTGGTACGAACTCGGAGAAATCAATTCGTTGCTGAGTGAATATCCCCTTCATTACTCGGCGATCATGGCATCCTCTGTGGCGGCGAAGGACAAATCTGCTGCCGTGCGGACCTGGATTGTCGACTACGCCATCGGCAACGGACAGGAGGACCTCCGGGGAATGCTGAAGAAATTGAGGTGCATATCGCCGTGCAACGAGGTGGATAAAGGAGTTCGAAAGGTGTTTGCCGACCAATCGGCAGGCTGGACGAAGCCGCAAAAGGATCTGTTCGTCGCGGAGGTTTCTGATCCCGAGCATGGTCTGAACTGGCCAAAATAAGGGTAGGTCAGAAGGTGATGCGCAAAGCGATAAGGAGTCAGCGATAAGGAGCAGATATAGGTCATGACCAGCGCCGTATTCGCGGAGAAAAAATTGGCGGCACCCGCCTCAAGAGCCAAAGCGGCGAGCAAAGCCACATCCAGCAACCTGCGCATCGGTCCGCCCAATGACTATTTCGAGCAGGAAGCCGATCGCATTGCCGACGAGGTCATGGCGGGAGGAGCAAAGCTGGATTGGTCGTTCTCGCGGATCAGCATCGATCCACCGTTGCAGCGTAAGTGTTCCTGCGGGGGCTCGGGCGGTTCAGATGGTCAGTGCGAGGAGTGCAAAGAAAAAGAGCAAAAAACGCTGCAGCGAAAAGCAGCGGATGCAGTTGAGTCTGACGTAGCACCGCCAATCGTGCATGAAGTGCTGGACTCACCCGGCCAGCCGCTGGGTTCGCTGACACTGTCCTTCATGGGGTCTCGCTTTGCTCAATTCTCAGGCCCGGGGCTCACGGATCGGGTTGCGATACAGGCGGCGCCAGCAGCGCTCACAGTAGGCAAAGTTGGAGACAGGTATGAGCGCGAGGCCGAGCTCCTGGCAAGTAGCGTCACCGGCCCGATGGGCGGGGAAAAGCGCTTTGCTGGTCCCGGATATGATTTCGCCCGTGTGCGCATACACGCGGATGCTGCGGCCGGCACAGCGGCGAGTGTCCTCGGAGCCCGGGCGTTTACCGTCGGACAGGACATCGTGTTCGGTGCCGGAGAGTACGCGCCTGGGACGCTGGCGGGGCGGAAGCTGCTGGCGCACGAACTAACTCACGTGACGCAGCAATGCGGCGGCATTGTCGGACAGGAGGATGTTGCGGTTCAACAAAACGGATCCACGCTTTCAGCTCCCACGGGCGTGCTCATCCAGCGCCAAGGACTGGGTGAAGCAGCCCTCAATCTTGGCGGCGCGCTGCTGGCGAGGTTCTGGCTCGGCTTGTCGCCGGAGCGAAAAGCCAGCCTGGTTGACCATGTAATTGATGGCTTAGCGAAAGGCGTAGACCTGATTCCCGGAAGGGAATTGGGAACTCTATGGGAACTGCTTCAGGCCGGTGTCGCCGGTTTCCTGGAAAAGGTCAAATCATCTTCTCCGGAGTTGAAGATTCAGGCCGCTGACGCCGTCGCCCGGATCATCGCCGGAGAGGATCCGCATTTCGCCGTGGGTTACGCCAAGGGAATTCTCAAGGGGTTCTTCATCGACGGCGCGCTCGGCATTTTCATTGCAATCGCCGATCTTGCGAAAGGGCTGAAGGCGCTCTGGGACTTCTTGAAGGGTGTCCCGGAGATCATCCAAGGATTTCCCGACGATATCTTGGACCTGATGCAGGGATGGCAAGAAATCGAGTTGCAGATTGGTCCTGCCATTGAGGAGGCCAAGCGCCTGGTACTTAATCCAGACGAGGCAGCATCTTTCACGGCGGTCATCGCCGAAAAAGCCAAGGGTTTTGCAAAAGAAGGCGGGGGAAAGGTCGCGCAATCGCTGCTGGAGTTCTTCGCGAAACCCGGCGCGGGTACAGAAATTGGAGAAGCCGTAGGCGATGTCGTTGGCATGGCGCTTTGGGAGGTCGTTTTTGCGGTTGTGACGGAGGGTGGTGGGGCCGCGGTGACGGCGGCAAAGGCAGCTCTCAAGGAAGCAGCAGAGGTCCTCCTAAGGCTCTTCGGCAAGGTTGCCAAGGGAGTGCTCATAGCCATTGAAAAGGTCGGCGTGGCACTTCGAAGCGCCACCAAGTGGGTCAAAGGAGCGATAGAGCTTGCGAAAGGGAAGCTGGCGGAGCTAGGTGGCAGGTTCGGGGAACTGCTGGACAAAATCGGGGCATTCATTGCAAGGGTCTTGAGGTTGTGCGTCGAGGAAAGCCCAGTCAAGTGCAAGTTGGCCGAGGCGGCGGAACTAGTCCATGAAAACGTGCTGAAGGCTGCCGACGCCCTGCGGAGTGAGGCACGAAAGATATTTTTTGAATCGTATCCTCGTCTCAAGGGCAAGGTTCTCGAGGTTCATCATAGGATTCCGCTTGAATGGAGAAGGTTGTTTCCAAAGGCGGACCCAAATCGGTTGGCTAACCTTCAAGGACTCACCAAGGCCGAGCATCTCCGAAAAGCGTCAGACCTTTGGGATGCATTCCGGGCCGCCCATAGCAAACTGCCACCGACTCCCGCGGAGGTGCTTGAATACGCCGGCGTAGTGGACAGGTCCTTGGACCTGCCTTTTTGGATACCCAGTCGGCTCGAATAGGCCGATGATCGGACGGGGGCGTCGCTTGGTCGGAATGTTTTGTGGCGGTTACACGTCAAGTATAGGAAGGTGAAAGTTGAGTGCTTTTCCGGGGTCGCCAAGATTAGTTCGTGGTGGCATCGTCACCATGGATCCGGACACGGCTGCGGTGCAGAGCGTGATCGCGCTGCAATATAACCCGGATTCGTTGAGCCGCACCCTGCAGATACAGGCCGTGCCGGGCGGTCAGGATGGTGTGCGCGTGGACGCTTTGAGACTGCGCGGACCGGCCATCGAGACCATCAAGCTCGACGCCGAGTTGGACGCGACCGATCAGTTGGAGTTTCCGAAGCAAAATCCGACGACCGTGCAATACGGTTTGCACCCGCAACTGGCACAACTCGAAATGTTGGTGAATCCGACCGTCGAAACCCTCGAGGCAGACAACAACATGGCTAACAACGGCACCCTGGAAATCATTCCGTTGGAACAGCCGCTCACTCTCTTCGTCTGGAGCAAGAGCCGCGTGGTGCCGGTGCGGCTGACGGATTTCTCGATTACTGAGGAAGCATTTGATCCGAATTTGAATCCCATTCGCGCCAAGGTCAGCCTGGGGCTGCGAGTGTTGAATGTGGACGACCTCGGGTTCGACCACCCAGGCGGTCAGATGTTCATGACTTACCTGACTAACAAGGAGCAGCTGGCGTCACAGGCGAAGCAAGTAGCCATCTCGGTTTTGGGATTGGGGGGCTTGCCATGAAATATCCGCTGCAGGCAATGATCCAGATGGGCGTGGTGCCAGCGGTAAGTTTTCCCACCGACAGCCGTTACTACGGATCGAGCACGCTGACGTACACCGCGCCCAACGGCCAGACCATCACCTATCTGGCGCGTCGCTTCGTGCCGCAGCCAGGGACCCCGAATTTCGCCACCGTGGCGACGCACGTGGTCAAACAGGGAGACCGCCTCGATCTCCTGGCGGCCAAGTACCTCGGAGATCCGCTGATGTTCTGGCTGATTTGCGATGCGAACGGTGCCATAAAGCCAGAGAAACTGGTCGCGACGCCGGGAACAACTTTGAATATCACACTGCCTCAGGGGGTACCGGGGGTTTCAGGTGCTTGATAGCGTCCAACTGAGCTTGATGATGGGACCCATCGTTCCGCTGCCCGTGCCTCGCGCTGTGCTCGACGCATTGGCCGAGGTCGAGGTGCACGTGGAAGATGTTGGCACCAGCGGGTTCCAGCTCACCTTCAGCATCGACAAACAGTCTCCCCTGCAAATTCTATTTCTCTTGACTGGAGGGATGCCGCTGTTGTTCATGCGGGTCATTCTTGTCGCGACCGTCAACGGAGTCGCCAATGTTCTGATTGATGGCGTCATTACCAACAATCAGATCGCACCCGGCGACAAGGGTTCCAATTCCACTCTGACTATCACCGGCAAAGACCTGACCGCGCTCATGGACCAGACGCTGTGGTGCGGCATCCCGTTCCCGTGCTGTCCCGCAGAAGCTCGAGTCGGCATAATTCTGGCCAAGTACATCGCATTCGGTATCGTGCCCGTCATCATTCCCAGTGTGATGGTTTACGTTCCCTTGCCCATCGACCAGATACCGAGCCAGAAGGGCACCGATCTGCAATATGTCCGAGATCTTGCGGCGCAGGTGGGTTATGTCTTCTACATCGCTGCGGGCCCGCTGCCAGGAATGAACACGGCGTACTGGGGACCGCAGGTCAAAGTCGGCCCGGTACAACCAGCGCTCAGTGCCGACATGGACGCGTACACCAACGTCGAGAGCTTGCGCTTCACTTTCGACCAGGAGAAAAATCGCGTTCCGCTGATTTACATCTATAACTCGGATACCGGTATTTCCATCCCAATTCCGATTCCTGGAATTAGTCCGCTGAATCCACCTCTAGGACTGATTCCGCCGTTGCCCACGAATTTGATCCCGCCGGACCTGCAAGCATTTCGCGGAGACGTCGCCAAGCTGCCAATCCCGCAGGCCATCATGATGGGCATGGCAGAGGCAGCCCAGAACATCGAAGCGGTTTCCTGCGACGGCAGTCTCGATGTGACGCGCTACGGCGGAATTTTGAATGCGCGACAACTCGTGGGTGTCCGCGGGGCGGGCCCTGCTTTTGATGGTCTCTATTACGTCAAGAGTGTCACTCACAAAATCAAACGTGGAGAGTACAAGCAAAACTTTACGCTAACGCGAAACGGCCTGGTCTCCACGGTTCCAACGGTGAACCCATGAACCCAGACCAATCAACACAAGGACCACAACCGCAACGTTACTACGGCAAGTATCGGGGCCTGGTGATCGAGAACCTCGACCCGGAACAAATCGGGCGGATCATGGTACAGGTCCCGGATGTGTTGGGCGATCTCCCTTCTACTTGGGCGATGCCCTGCGTACCCGCCGCCGGCATTCAGGCGGGCTGCTTCATTGTGCCCCCGATCGGATCCCAGGTGTGGGTCGAATTCGAGCAGGGCAACCCAGATTACCCGATCTGGACCGGTGGCTTCTGGGGATTGGTCGATGACGTACCCATCTTCGCGACGGCGCCGCCAGCCATCCCGCCAGGACAGAACATCGTCCTGCAGACAACTGGGGAAAACATGGTGATGGTGAGCGATGCACCGCCGACTCCGGTGACTGGCGGAATTGTGCTCAAGAGCGTGAGCGGCGCCATGATCGTGGTGAACGAAACCGGCATTTACCTTGACAACGGCCAGGGAGCAACCATCACCCTGATTGGCCCCACCGTCGACGTGAATATTGGCTCTTTGACCGTGCTGGGGTGAGGGCGCTGAAAAAGATTGGTGGGTAGCCGTGCTTTATCAGATTGTCGCAACTGAGGTGCTTTGACCATGCCAGGACCGATTCTGCACTTGGGGGCAACCGTTATGTGTTCGCATGGCGGACAGGCAATTCCCACCGACCCGAATCCTTTGGTTCTGGTCGACGGTATGCCGATTTCCACCATCGCCGCACCTTGGGCGGTCGCGGGTTGCGCATTTGTTCCTCCCGCGGGGAATGGGCCATGCGTCACCGCGCAATGGATTGTGGGTGCGGTGCAAGTCATGTCCGATGGGCAGCCGGTTGCCATCCTGACCGGAACTGCGACATGTGTGCCGACCGGCACTCCGCTGTTGCCGATCAATGCTCAAACACTGGTAATCGCGACTTGAGGCGGAGATAGAACGGAAGGAGTTCTGAACCCTGGGATGAGTGCTACAGCCATGAATCTTTTCTTTCCTTATCAATTCGACGGCCGCCAGCGAACGCAGGAAGCCAACCTGCAGGACTATCTGACCCAGCTCATCGAGCAGGTGCTTTTCACTTCGCCGGGCGAGCGGGTGAACATCCCCGATTTTGGAAGCGGCCTGTCGCAACTCAACTTCACACCGAACAGCTTGGAAATGGCAGCTGCCACCCAGTTCACAGTGCAAGCGGCCCTGCAAAAGTGGCTGGGCAATTACGTGAAAGTTCAGTCGGTGGTGGCGTCCTCGCAGAATGAGGTATTAACCGTGACGGTCACGTACACGCCACTGGCCAGCGACGTGACCCAGGTGCAGACCTTCGTGTATGGGAATTACTCGTGATCTATAGCTGCTGCAATGAAAACCGCAAAGCTGCGGTACTGAACGCGACCTCTATAGCCGCGCTCACCATTTGTGTTCCGGGGAGCGACTATAGCGCAGGGGACGTGCTGACTGTTGCCCCGAGCGGCTCGAACGGAACTGCTACCGCCACGGTCACGAGCATTTCAGCTTCAGGTGGGGTGAGTTCGATTTCTCTTTCGCAAAACGGCACGGGCTACATTACAGCCGTCAATCTACCCACCAATGGCGGTCATGGCTCGGGTTGCACACTGAATGTTTTCACCCCCAATGGTATCGACTACCTCGAGGTTGTGGATTACTCAGATGCTGTCGCCCTGGGTCTGCCATGGCAACAGATTCTCGTGGTCCATTGCCTGAATCCGTTGCCTTTGTCTTCTGGCGTAGGAGCGGTCGCCGTTTATACAGCGGGAACGGACTATGCCACCGGCGACGTTCTTACGATTGCGCAGAGCGGCTCGAGCGGGACAGCGAGCGTCACCGTCACGTCGGTCTCCACTTCCGGCGGAGTGACCGGGGTTGCACTGTCGCAAAACGGATCAAACTACAGCACGGCAACGGGAGTGGCAACCACTGGGGGCAGCGGCTCCGGATGCACTCTGAACATCGTCATTCTCTTATCGGCGGAGAATGTGCTCATCACGGGCGGAGAAAGCATCACAGGGATCAGCGCTGTTTGGGCCATGCAAGCAACCGCGCCGCCGGCGAATTGGACAGCCGCTCAGCAAAAATATTTCACGTCTCTCCCCGATGCCGCGAATGTGCTTCTGGTGCAAACCAGTTCTGCCGGAGATTTTTCCCCTTACACGTTACAACTGGTCAATGACCGGGAGCAGGCGGCCGCAGCGGAGGAACAGGGGACTACAGGCCTTACGCAGGTGCTGGTGGGCTTCGATCCGCAATTAGCCGAAGTCCAGTTCTCGTTTAAGGTCGAGTGCGGCCCGGATTTTGATTGCAATCCCCAGTCTCCGCCCTGTTCTTCATCGCTGCCCACGCCGCCGGCGATCAATTATCTGGCAAAGGATTACGGCAGCTTCCGCACGATCGCCCTCGACCGCCTGAACCAGCTGCTGCCGACCTGGGCAGGCACCAGCGAGGCAGACTTGGGAGTTGTTCTGGCCGAGCTCATCGCGTATGTGGCCGATTGCATGAGCTACCGCCAGGATGCAATCGCTACGGAGGCCTACCTGGAAACGGCGCGAAGCCGGATCTCACTTCGGCGTCACGCCCTGCTGGTGGATTACCAGGTGCAGGACGGCTGCAATGCGCGTGTGTGGGTCTGTTTTCAGATTTCGGGAAATGCAGGACAGGCCGTTTTCCTCGATCGTACCGTGACTTCCCTTTGCACGCCGCCCCCAGCGCCCGCCAATCTCGCGATCGCTTCCGGAAATTTGGAAGCAGCGCTCCTGGCAGGCGTTCAGTTTTTCGAGCCGATGCATGACGCGCTGCTGTACCCGGAACACAACCTGATGAACTTCTACGCCTGGGGCGACGGTAATTGCTGCCTGCCGCAAGGAAGCACCGAAGCCACGCTGTTGGGTACATTCCCGAATCTACACCAGGGAGACGTCCTCATTTTCCAGGAGAACATCGGTCCGCAAACGGGAGATCCGGCGGATGCAGATCTCCGCCATCGCTGCGCAGTAAGGCTCACCCAAGTCACCACCCAAGATGCTAATGGGAACACGCTGGTGGATCCGCTCTTCGATATCATGGGCAACCCGGTGTCAATCTCCGGGCAGCCGCCGGCCACGGTGACCGAGATTCAGTGGTCTGAGGCCGATGCACTCCCATTCGCGCTCTGCATTTCCTCAACTTACGTGGATTCTTGGGGGCAATCGCATAGTTTGCCGGACGTCAGCGTGGCGCTGGGGAACGTGGTGTTGGCGGATCACGGACTGTCATTCTCCGGAGAACCACTCGGCACTGTGCCTGCGCCGAGCCTGTACTACGCGGCGCAGCCAGCAGCGGATCGGTGCCAGAGCCAGTCGCCCACGCCAGTGCCCGTGCGCTTTCGCCCAAGAATTCCGGACAGCCCGGTTACGCAGGCAGTGCCATTGGCAATCGGGCCGCTGTTTTCAACGACTCCGGGCGCAGGAACCCCGGTAACTCCTGCCGTGGTTCCGCTTGGCGGGCTGGTTTCGCTGCAAAATGCTGCTGGTTACGTCAGCCTCACTCTTCAGACGACAAACCCGGGAGGATGGCCGTCGCTATTCGGCGTG
Source organism: Terriglobales bacterium (assembly GCA_035624085.1). GTDB lineage: Bacteria > Acidobacteriota > Terriglobia > Terriglobales > Acidobacteriaceae > JAFAGX01. Next base: position 2,055 of record DASPSE010000079.1, on the reverse strand, counting down.
GTTGTCAACGCCAATTCAACGACTCCGGCCAACATCGATCTATCGGTGGTCTACAACCCACCTGAAGGAGCTGCAGGTATAAAAAAGAAGATCGCGGTGGAGGTGTTTACGAACCTCTCGTTGAACGCCGCCGACACAAGCTATGCGGTCACGCAGATCAACACCAATTCCAAATTGATCCAGGTGCAGGCTCCGGCGCCAGAAACGCCCTCGGGTTTCCCCGCAGCACCGACCATGCTCTCGAATACCGGATCGGTAAACCTGCAGGACAGCCAAGGGACGACCTACCTGACGGTTCAACCCACGAATCCTGCGACCTGGCCGCCACTGTTCGGTGTGCAAGTCCAAGCCGGTGCAAATTCCGGGTATTTCGACCTTGAGGTAGTTTATAACCCGTCCCCGGTGGGAATCGGTGTGACGCTCCCAGTCGTAACGGAGAGTTTCGAAAACCTCACGCTATCGAGCGCCTCGGAACAGATCAACGACGCTTCTGAACTGGTAGATGTTAAGGGCTTTGCCCAGGTTCCGGAGTCCGGCCTTTCGGCCAGCGATCTGCTGAACTTCGAGGCTGTTTACGCGATACCGGTAATCACGCTGGCAGGAACCGTGGACGAAAGCGTCACAACCACTTGGACACCGCAACAGGATTTGCTGGAGAGCGGCGAGTTCGATCCGGTCTTCGTAGTCGAGGTGGAATCGGATGGCACGGCCACGCTGCGCTTCGGCGATGGCACAAACGGGCAAATCCCAGATGAGGGAACCGTCTTCACCGCCAATTATCGGATCGGCAACGGAACCGCGGGAAACATCGGAGCCGGAAGTCTGCAGTTGCAGTCGGCTGTTCCCGGTATGTCCGCGACCAATCCTCTGCCAGCTATGGGAGGGACCGACCCCGAAACTAATGACCAGATTCGCCGCCGCGCGCCGCAAGCTTTCTTGACCCAGGATCGCGCTATTACCCTGGCCGATTACGAAAACAGAACCGAGGAAAACTCGCAAGTGGATCAGGCCGTCGCCACGCTGCGCTGGACGGGGAGCTGGTACACCGTTTTCATCGCCGCACAGCCGCAAGGAGGCGGGAAGCTCACACCGGCCTTGCAGTCGACGCTCCAGCAAAACCTGCAGCGCTACCGCCTTGCGGGTCAGGATCTGGAACTTGAATCGCCGCAGTACGTGTCGTTGGAGATTGTTTTGGCGGTGCTGGTGGATCCGAGTTATTTCCGGAGTGATGTTGAGCAATCCCTGTTAGCGGTCCTGGGAAGCCAGATTCTGCCTAACGGTCAGACAGGACTTTTCTATCCCGATAACTTTACCTTCGGGCAGACCGTTTACTTGAGCAGTGTTTATGCTAAGGCCCAGCCAGTGGCCGGGGTGGTTAGCGTCATGGCCGTTAAATTCCAGCCGCAGGGTGTTGACACGACGCAGTACCTCGACGCTGGCGAAATAAATCTCGGTCCATTGCAGGTAGCACGGTTGGAGAATAACCCGAATTATCCCGCCCACGGCCAGTTGACGCTGTGGATGCGAGGCGGAAAGTGAAGCGGAGATTCTGTACCGCCGGTTTGTGAAGTTTCTTAGATCGAGAGCGATCAGGTTATGAGCTGCACGGGAACATCCACTTGCGAATGCGGTTGCTGTGCTGGCACGAGCGTGCAAACGCCCCAGCAGATCAACAATGCATCAGGGCTCCCCTCGCTAACCTACCGCGCGGGTGTGTGGGCTACCTTCAAAGAGACGATGTTGGCCCGGTTGTCGAGTTCCGATTATCCGGCTCTTTCCCGGCTGCAAACCCGTTGTGATGACGATTTCACCATCGCATTTCTCGATGCCACGGCGATCATGCTGGACATCCTGACCTTCTATCAGGAGCGTCTGGCCAATGAAAATTATCTTCGCACCGCGACGCAACTGCGGTCGGCGACTGAATTGTCACGGCTGATCGGATATCAGCCTGCACCGGGCGTTTCAGCCAACGTCTATCTCGCGTTCACCCTGACAACGGCGCCGGGCCAAACTCCCGATCCCTCGGTACCCGCTATCGTCATACCTGCTGGT
>DASPSE010000069.1:0-3036 GCA_035624085.1 Terriglobales bacterium | reverse complement strand
ATGAAATCGAACTGGACCTCAAAAATTCCATTGGAGTAAGGGATCGCCGAAGTGGTGAGGCCGCTGGAATTCACATACAGCGGCACTTGCCACCAGTGATTCAGCCTGGGGCTGAGCGTCAGGCGCACCTTGCCGACAATTTGCGTCCACATGTGAAGCGTGGCGTAGGTGTCATTCCACGCATCCAGCGGCAACTCCGGCCACGCGTTGCGGTCAATGCCCTCTGAAGTCATATGCAACTCCTGACAGGGAACTATAGCTGGTTCTCCAGGAGCTGGGTCGGGCAAATTCCCGCCCCGCTCTTGCCGCAATCGCCCTCCTATTGATTGTCTCTGACTTCGCGCAGAATTTGTTCGTCGATCGGCGGAAGTCTGGTTGATTTCCTCCGGCTTTTCCTTTCCTTTCCACAAGGATTCTCCATCCTCCACAGGTTCTGCACAACGCAACACGAATTTCTTGTTGCGCGTCTTCGCCGGTTCGAGCAAAGTAGCTGCCCAGTGCATGCGCGAGATGTCTTGAAAGCGCTGCCACGAATTGCCAGGTAGCTGGCGGTTTCCGGTGGTTCTCGAGGGTGAATCGCCGGAGGGTCTCCAAGACGTGTCATGGCGCGTTACGGATACCAGGGCGTTGCGGCCTCCTCAGAAGTCCTCCGCACCGGAAGGACTGAGCCGTCGGCTGAAGCAATCGCTGCAAGCGTGATGTGCGGGTCCAACTCGCTAGTCACTACTGCGGGGTGCGTTGAGAGACGAGCGTGTCAACGCGGTCTCGAAACGTGCGCCTCGCCGATGATGCGGTGACCGGCAGGCTGGGACATCTCACGAGCAATGCGGCTCCGGTGGCTGGCCGGAGCCGCATCTTTTTGTTGTCGAGTTCAACTTCCGCTTGAGCTTCGTATTCTGTTCGCCTATACTCTACGCAATGGGTTCCTTAGCGTCTGCAGCACGCACGCAACCGGGAAAAAATATTTTCTGCTCTCTTTTCCAAAGAGGCTCATGCACCTCCACAAGCGATTTGCGGGTAATATCGCGTTCGCCTCGCGGCCCAAATTCACCTGAAAGAGCGACGATTGGCCACCACTGATTACAGTCTCGCGCACAGCCTGCCGGCAAACGTCGAAGCCGAGCGCTCGATCCTTGGCGCCATTCTGCTCGACAACTTGGCCTACCACCAGGCTGCAGAGCATCTCAAGCCAGAAGACTTTTCGCTCGACTCCCACCGGCGTGTTTACAGCCGCATGATGGACCTCGCCGAGTCTTCCCGTCCGATTGACATGATCACGTTGGTGGAGGAACTGGATCGCAGCAAAGAACTGGAAGCCATCGGCGACGTGGGCTACATTTCGGGACTGGTCGACGGTGTTCCCGATCGGCCGAGCATCGAGCACTACATCAAGATCGTCCGCGATAAGGCGCTGCTGCGCGGACTGATTCACGCCGCCAACGCCGCAATCGCGCGAGCTGCCGAGCAGAGCGATCCGGCGGAAGAGATCTTGAACGACGCCGAAGCCACCATCTTCCAACTTTCTGAGAAGCGCATCGGGCGCGGCTTCATGGGCGTGCAGGAGATCGTCAAAGAATCGTTCGGCTCGGTCGATGCCTTGCTGCAACGCGGCCAGCGCATCACTGGGCTGGCGACGCACTACGCCGACCTGGACGAGATGACCAGCGGTTTGCAGAAATCCGATCTCGTCATCATCGCCGCCCGGCCTTCGATGGGCAAGACGGCATTCGCGCTGAACATCGCCGAAAACGCGGCCATAGAAGATGAAAAAGTTGTGGGGGTGTTTTCGCTGGAAATGTCGCGCGAGGCGCTGCTGCTGCGTCTGCTTTGCTCTCGCGCTCGCGTGGATTCGCATAAGATGCGCACCGGCTCTTTGTGGCGGGATGACATGACTAAAGTCGTGGGCGCAATGGAGGAACTGGCACGCGCGCCCATTTTCATCGACGACACTCCCGGCATCGCCCTGAGCGAGATGCGGGCCAAAGCTCGCCGCCTGATGCAGGCGCAAGGCAAGCTCGACCTGATCATCGTGGACTACCTGCAGTTGATGTCGGGTGGCAGCAAGCGCTATGAGAATCGCACCCAGGAAGTGTCCGCCATTTCTCGCGGGCTGAAAGCCCTGGCTAAGGAATTGAAGGTTCCGGTGGTCGCGCTCTCCCAGCTCAGCCGCGCTCCCGAAAGCCGGGGCGGCGATCATCGTCCGCAACTTGCTGATCTGCGCGAGTCAGGGTCGATCGAGCAGGATGCCGACGTTGTGGCCTTCATCTTCCGCGAGGAAGTCTATAAACCAGACGATCCCGAGCTCCAGGGGAGGGCCGAGCTCATCATTGCCAAGCAGCGCAACGGCCCCACGGGAAAGATCAACCTCGCCTTCCTTAAGAACTCGACGAGGTTTGAATCCCTGCTTGAGCCGGGCATGGAAGCCCCGGAGTAAACTTCCACCATTAAACCCTCGCCGTCGATGGCAGGCTTCGACCGCAGAAAAAGCGGCCCGGCGAGAGGGCAGGTCGCGCTGGGTCGCCGTTGGAAGCCATGAACCTACTTCGTCACCCGGAAGGTCACGTTGCTCTTGAGAGTGCCACTGGGTGTAGTCACTGCGACCGTGCCCGTGGTTGCGCCCGTTGGCACGGTGGTGCTGATTTCGGTGCTGGAGACCACAGCGAACGCTGCTGTTGTGCCGTTAAATGTAACGCTGGTTGTGCCCGTCAGCCCGTTTCCGAGAATAATGACCGTCGACGCCACTTTGCCCGAGGTGGGAAGCGTTTCCACGAACGGCCCCAGTCCCGTTGCCACGCTGAATACCGCGCCAAGACCGTCGGCCCCGCCATCACTCGTCGCCCCGTAGAAGGTCCCGTTGGTGGATTGCAGTAGCGCGCCGAAGGGGTTGGCGCCGTCAGTGCAGTTTGCTTGCTCGCAGAAGTTGTACAGCGTGGTCAGTTTGCCAGCAGTGGTGACTTTGAAAGCGGTTCCGCCCACCTTGGTGCCGCCCCCGTAGGTCGTCCCGTATAAGTTTCCGTCAGTGCCCTGAATCAGTCC
>DASPSE010000437.1:0-11970 GCA_035624085.1 Terriglobales bacterium | reverse complement strand
TCGAAAAAGTTTGTGCGGTACACGCAGCGAACCACCCCGAACTGCTGGCGATCCACGAGACTTTTCTCGGACTGGCACAGGAGCTCAGCCTGCACATGATGAAAGAGGAGAATGTGCTTTTCCCTTACATCATCCGGATGGAGCGTGCCGTGGTGCAGAACGAGCCAGTATTGCCGGCGCCTTTCGGTACCGTACAGAACCCAGTCCGCATGATGATGCAGGAGCACGAAGGCGCGGGCGACGCATTGCGCGAGATGCGCACAGCCAGCCGTGATTTCAGAGCGCCGGAAGATGCCTGCATCAGCTACCAAACTCTTTATCAGGCATTGCCTGCATTTGAAGCTGATTTGCACCAGCACATCCATCTGGAAAACAACATTCTGTTTCCGCGCGCAATAGAGATGGAGGAGAGTGCGGTAACTGCAGCTCAACATTAAGCAGGATTCGACAGGCCAGCCAGAACGCTCAGCAGGCCAACTGTTCGCGCTGGAGCTTCAATCCGTTCAGGTTGCCGAGCACAGTAACCGCGATCGATTCAGTGTGGAAGAACTCGGTTGCCAGCTGCTGCAGATCGTCGGCGGTGACGGCTTCGATCTTTTCCAGCAGTTCGTCCATACTGAAGAAACGGTCGAAGTACATTTCCTGGCGGGCAAGATTCGACATGCGCGCGGTGGAGGATTCGAGCGACAGCATCAAGCTGCCCTTCAACTGGTCCTTGGAGCGGCGAAGCTCTTCATCCGGGACCTGCTCCGCCTTGAGGTTGCGGAACTCGGAGACGACGCAATGCACGACCTTAACCGCCGATTCTCGTGAAGTGCCGGCATAAACGGAGAGGCAGCCGGTGTCGCGGTAGGGATTCAGGTCACTGTAGATTGCATAGGCCAAGCCTTGGCGCTCGCGAATATTCTGGAATAGCCGCGAACTCATGCCGCCGCCCAGCAGGGTATTCAGAATGTAGGAAGCATGGCGCTTTTTGTGAGCAATGGGATGGGAAGGCACGCCAACACAAATTTGTACTTGTTCGAGAGCCTTCTTATTGCGCAGGATGATGCGCGGCACAATTTTCGGCTGCGGGCTATGAAAGCCGTTCTTGACCGGCTTCATGTGCTGAAAGTGCTTATTCACCAGCGCCACGAACTGATCGTGATGCAAATTGCCGGCCGCGCTGATGATGAGATTGCCCGGCCCGAATCGTTGGCCGTAGAAGTTGAGAACCGGATCCCGTTCGAACTTCTTGACTGTGTCTTTGGTGCCCAGGATTGGCTTGCCCAGCGGATGATCCTTCCAGAAGTTCTGGGTGAAAATCTCGTGCACGAGGTAGTCGGGACTGTCCTCGTCCATCTTGATTTCTTCGAGAATTACGCCCCGTTCCCGGCTGATGTCTTGAGTAGCAAAGACGGGATTGAGGACCAAGTCGCTCAAAACATCCAGAGCGATGGGCAAATGCTCATCCAGCACTTTTACGTTGAAGCAGATGCACTCCTTGGCGGTGAAGGCGTCCATATTTCCGCCGATGGAATCGACCTGGCGAGCGATGTCTTCCGCCGAGCGGTGTTTGGTCCCTTTGAAGACCATGTGCTCGATGAAATGCGAGATCCCATTCCACTGCAGATCCTCATCTCGCGAGCCGGTCTTGACCCAAATGCCGATGGAGACCGAACGAATGTGCTGCATCCGTTCGGTGATCACCGTCAGCCCATTGGGCAGCACTTCGCGCTGAATGCTGCGAACATCTCCAACCATAGCTTGTTACCCAGCAATCCGGGGATACTATGCTCGGCTACTGCAATTATTGTTACACAAGAGGCGGGAGTTCATTTAGAGATCGTTACTCCTTGCGGAGCAAACACTTAGCCACAGATTCCCGATTTTGTACGGGTTTTGCAAGAACTCCTGCACTAGAATCAGTTAGATGCATGAATAAAGCCAACGAAAAAGCTCTGTTGGGCCTTACGCTTCAGGAACTTACGCGCTTTGCCGAAGAGGCGGGCCAGCCCTCATACCGGGGCCAGCAGATCTTTGAAGGTATCTACCGGCTACGAGTTCACAGCCCTGAGCAGATGTCGAACCTGCCCCAGTCGTTCCGAGGCGAGTTGGCGGAGGCGGGATTCTCCGTGGGGCTGCCCAGGATCGAAAAGAAATTTGTCTCCACGGACGGCACGGTGCGCTACTTGATGGCCCTAGCTGACGGCCAAAACGTGGAAACCGTCTGGATGCCGGAAGGAGACGGCGGAGAAGCGGGGGATGGCAGCGAAGCCGGCACTGAAGAGGAGAGCCGAGCGTGGAATCGGGCGACGATCTGCGTTTCCAGCCAGGTCGGCTGCGCGGTGGACTGCCAGTTTTGCCTGACTGCGCTGCTGGGCGTGAAGCGCAACCTGACCGCGGGAGAAATAATCGGCCAGATTTGCGCGGTTTTGAATGAGCGTAGCGTGCTGCTGCCGCAGGATCGGGTGAATATCGTCTTCATGGGCATGGGTGAGCCATTTCTGAATTACGACAATTTCATGAAAGCAGTGCGCCTGCTGGTGGAAGGAGTCGGCATCGCGGAATCGCGCATGACAGTGTCGACCGCCGGGATTGTTCCACGAATCTATGATTTTGGCGCCGAACCAGTACGGCCAAAATTAGCCATTTCGCTGAACGCTTCCAACGACGAATTGCGCAGCCGCCTGATGCCGATCAATCGCAAATGGAATCTCGAGAAGTTGATGGCAGCATCCCGAGTTTTTCCGCTGCGCCCCCGAGAGCGGCTCACTTTCGAATATGTGCTTCTCAATGAGCTGAATGACTCGGCTCAAAACGCGCGCGAACTCGCAGAACTGATTCGCGGCACTCGTGCCAAGGTGAACCTGATCGCGCTGAACCCCGGGCCGGGCATCGCGTTCGAAACCCCTTCTGAAGAGCGGGTGCTGCAGTTCCAGAAGAATCTGATCGCTTCTGGCGTCCCAGCCTTTGTACGCCGTCCGCGAGGGCGCGATATCTTCGCGGCCTGCGGACAGCTGAAGCGAACCGTGGAGCTCCAGGCATCGTAGGAATTAGCGTCTCTCTGCGCGACTAGCAAAATCCTAAACCGCCGAAAGCGCTGAGAACGCGGAGGCGCGCAGTTCCGCAGAACATCTAGTGAGTCGCTGCGGTTTTTGCCTCGGTGTGGGAGTGGAACTGCGGCAGAGACGGGCGTGGCGCCGCCAATGCATCTGTCAAGGCAGGAAGTTCGACGCGGAATGTCGCCCCACCTTCGGGGCGATTTTGACAAAGAATCTTCCCTTTATGTTCCTGGATGATGCCATAGCAAACGCTGAGACCTAAACCTGCACCTTGGCCGACTGGCCGCGTAGTGTAGAACGGATCGAAAACCCGTTCGGGATCCTGCACGCCGGGGCCGTTGTCGCAGAATTCAATGACAACCAGGTCGTCCTGGGCCCGCGTGATCACTTGCAGCATTCCACCTTTTTCCGCCATCGCGTGAAGTGCGTTGTTCGTGATGTGCAGGCAGACCTGCAAGAGTTGATTCGAGTCCCCAAGAACACGCGGCAAATTGCTGGCCAGGTCCGTGCGAACCTGGACGTAAGCCCCGTGCAATTGCGGAGGATAAAGTTTAACCGCAGTCTGTACCAGGGCATTGATATCGATCGGAGTCTTTTCCGCGGGAACCTGTTGGGCGAAACTTAGCAGACTGGAAACCAATGTACGGGTCCGGCGGAGCTGCTGTTCGATCTTCTGGATGAGCGAGCGTTGCTCGTTGCTGAGCGGCGTCGATACCAGCAACTCGGAATAGCCGAGCATGGCCGTCAGGGGATTGTTCAATTCGTGGGCGGCGCCTCCCACGAGCTGTCCCAGGGAAGCGAGTTTCTCCGATTGCACTAATTGAGCCTGCAACCGCCTTAGATTTTCAAACGCTTCCTGGGATGCATTCAGCAGGCGAAGGAGTTCACGATCCAGCATGTGTTGTTTCAGAAACACCATGCCGCCCAGCACGAGCATGGTGCATAGCGTGACAACCAGCCGAAACCTGCGCACGGGTTCAGGGATGGCGAAATCAAACGCCGACCAAGCGGCAAACAAGGGGAGAGAAAAAACGGCAACCATCCCGAGTCTCGCCGCCCAGACTGCGTGGCCATTGCCATTGCGTGCCGGTTTCTGTTCGGGAGCGGCATGGAGGGCTTTCACTCCGATCCAGGTGACCCATGCCATCGATGCTGCCAAGGGTACATCGTACAAGCTGCCGGTAAAATAAACATTCCTCTCAATTGCCCAGTTCGCCAGATAAGAACTTAAGCCATAAGTCAGCGTGCAACCGAACCAATTCGCATACACCTGGCTCCAATAACCCGTGCTCCGAAGCCAGAGCATGGCGAGGCCACCCAGCAATGCCAGTTTCTCCACCAGATAAACGACGTTCAAATTGTGCTGGTAGACGGCGGGATCCGGGTAAACATATTGCCAGGGAATCAGAGTTACCAGATACAGATAGAGCCACCAGATCAGCAGCATCACAAAATCGAGGGTACCTAGGCGGGTACTGCGTTGGTCTTGCTGTACGTGCGGCTGTACCGCGAGGGCGGCGATCATAGGAACCAGATGCACGAAGAGGATGACATCCCAGACGAACAGGTCGGGCACGTCCTTACGCAGGAACACTTCGAAGTAGCACCACAATCCTTGATATAGCAGCCAGAACCCCGTCCCTAACATCATGAGCGCCCAGAAGATCCGAGCGCGGCCGTGGCTCTTGCGCACTATGGGGACGAGGGCCAGCGTACCGCAAAGCAAAAGAAGCAGTTGTGCCAGATCGCTGGCTGCGACCAGGGCGAAGCCGTGCAGGGTGACCGACGCCAGGATCTGAGCACACACCAGGGTGCCGGCAGCCAAGATCCAGAGCTTGGAGCGTCCACGCATGTTAGCTCTGTCCTTCATTGTAGGTGCGGGCAAGACGAGGGAAAGTTACTGGCGTAACCTAACTAAAGTGGTGACTATGACTCCATAACGAGTTTCGATCGCCAAGCAAGCCGAAGTTTCGCTTGCTCGGGGGTCTGGGAGTTAATATCATCCGTTGGCATAGCTTTGCGGTTTTGCGGACGTAATCACTTGCCTATCCGAGCGGTTCGAGATCGGTTCCTTTGGAGACTCGGGGCCCCTATGAGCCCCGGGGAAGTACGCCGAATTGAGCGCTGGCTGGCCTCGGCACGGGTCTTCCTGGCCGTTTCTGCCCTGGTTGCCGTCTGGATGGATCCGGCGGTAATCGGTTACTCGCTCTGGGCCTTTGGTTTGTTAGCGTTCTACATTGCGCAGGGAGTGATCATCATCATTTTCTTGCGCCGGAGGCAACAGTCGACACCGTCTTTCCGCGTGCTTGTCCATACTGCAGACATAATCTGGCCGGCGGTAATTTCCATTTTCGCAACCAGCGGAAGCAACCCGTTCTTTCTGTTCTTTGTGTTCGTGCTGGCGGCTGCCGCCTACCGATGGGGCTTATGGGAAACGGTAGGTACCGCGGCCGCCGAGGTTGGATTACTGTGGTTGGAAAGTTTCGCGGTCCATTGGGGTTTTGTCACCTGGATCGATGCTTTCCCTCTTCGCTACAATCTGCCCGGTTTGCGGGTCGATGCCACGTACTTCGAGCCGAAGAGCCTCTTCATGCGCTCTGTTTCCCTCCTCGTCCTCGGCTTCCTTCTCGGATACCTGGCTGAGCAACAGAAGCAGCTTCGTGCCGAGCGTGTCTTCATTAATCGCACCTTGGGGAGGGCACGAGTGGAAGCCGGCGTTTCAGGAACGCTGCAGGACATCGCCGGGGAACTCCTTTCCATGTACGGGGCGGAGCGTCTATTGATTGCTTCCCACGAAGTCGATAGTCACCGAGTTTTTGTGGCAGAGCTGACTGGGAAACAGGGACACTCCTTTCGCTGGCTTGAGCCCACGCGCAAAGAGCGCGAGACCTACCTGCATGAATCTCAGGCGATGGCCTGTTATGCGGAGCGCGATGACCGTAATAAAGCGGAGGGTTTCTCGCTGTTGGCTCTGGACCAAGAGGGAATACGCATTCCGAACCCGAACTCGGAATTCCTCGGCGGTTTCGCGCAGGTCCATGAGTTTCACGAGGCTCTGGTGGTGTCGTTTGAGTTCGGGCATGAATGGCGAGGACGACTATTCCTGCTTGACCCAAGACTCACCCATGAAACTGAAGAAGAGTTGCACTTTTTGCAGGAATGGGTGCGGCAGGTGGGACCAGCAGTCTACAATGTGTTGCTGTTGCGCCGCTTGCGGTTGCGGGCGGGAGCCGTCGAGCGTGCACGGTTCGCCCGGGAATTACACGATGGGGCCGTGCAATCGCTGATCGCGGTGGAAATGCAGGTGGATGTCCTACGCCGCCAATCTGCCACCAAGCCGGACTTGGTTACGACGGAGCTGGGGCGTATCCAAGGCTTGTTACGCGAAGAGGTTCTCAAATTACGCGAACTGATGCAGCAGATGAAAACCCTGGATGTCGATTCAAAGCGGCTCCTGGGAGTGATCCACGACACAGTGGACCGCTTTCAGCGCGAGACCGGTATTTCTGCCCGCTTCGTGTCAGACTTAGCAGAACTCCAGATGCCACAACCAGTGTGCCGTGAGGTCGCGCGGATCGTGCAAGAGGCCCTGGTAAATGTTCGCAAGCACAGTCAGGCGCGACAGGTGCTGGTGCGCCTGGGAGTCAGGAACGGCAACTGGAGGGTGGAAATCGAGGACGACGGTCGCGGATTCCCATTCTCGGGACGGCTATCCCAGAACGAGCTCGACAGCATGGGAAAGGGACCCTTGGTGATTAAAGAGCGTGTCCGTTTGCTTGAAGGGGAACTCACGATAGAATCAAATCCGGGACATGGATCCCGATTGGAGATCACAGTTCCGCAACGCCAAGGCGCAATTCATGGATAACCGAAGATTACAACCAATTCGCATCGTGATTGCCGATGATCATCCTATCTTTCGCGATGGATTGCGGCGCTTGTTGGAAACTGAACCTGATCTCAAGGTGATTGGTGAAGCCTGTGATGGGGCGGAAGCGGTCAAACTGGCGCGCCAGCTCAAACCCGACATTCTGTTGCTGGACCTTGCCATGCCGCGCCACCCCGGGCTGGAAGCCCTGCGGGAAATGAGTACGGGTTCAGGCTCGAATGGCGTACGAGTCATCCTTCTGACCGCAGCGGCCGAGAAAAACCAGATCGTCGAAGCCCTGCAACTGGGCGCCCGCGGCGTAGTGTTGAAGGACTCCGCCACGCAGCTTCTGCTCAGAAGCATCCACACGGTGATGTCCGGGGAATACTGGGTCGGACGAGAGAGCGTCTCCAACCTGGTGCAGTACCTTCGAACCCTGATTCAATCTTCCGGCGAAGAGGCGCGACAAAGGAAATTTGGACTGACCCCGCGGGAACTGGAGATCGTTTCAGCGGTGGTTGCCGGGTACTCCAACAAGGAAATCGCGGAATACTTCAAGATCAGCGAGGACACGGTCAAGCATCACCTTAGTAACATCTTCGATAAATTGGGGGTATCCACGCGCCTGGAATTGGCACTCTTTGCCGTGAATCAGGGTCTGCCGCTGAAGCCCATCTCATGAGCGACCTAGCACTTTCGTGCCATTGCCAGACCTACAAGAGCTATTGCTGCCGGAAAGAGGCAAGATTACCATAGAGCTATAGGATCGCATTATGCCTTGCACCCATGATTGGTCACTGAGGATGGCACCTTGAAGGTAGATTGTGATCTTAGCGCCAGGAGGCAAGCTTTGCGAAGCTTCTTACATCGACTCTGGTCAGAAGAGAAGGGTCAGGATGTGGCCGAATATGCGGTGATGCTGGCCGTTATTCTGGTGATTGTGGTTGGCACGATCCGCTTAATCGGTGGAAACGCCAACAATGTCTTCTCTTCGGTCGCCAGCTCAGTTCAGCAATAGGCGTTCTCACCAACGTCCGCCGCGTATCTCGCCCAGATTCGAGCGCATTCTTCCGACGTTTGTCCCCTCGTTCGCTCTATCTCCGCTCTTCCATAGGGAACCCAACTAGCATAGGGAACCCAACTAGCAGCGCACGATTTTTAGGTCGGTGATGCCGTGCGTCGCATTGCGGGTGTCTACGACAAGCTGCGATTCGCGCACGATGCGATCATAGTCGTAATCGGAGTGATCAGTCACGATCAGCACACAATCGTACTGACCAAGGTTTTCCAGCGGCGTGCATTTCATATGCAGATCGTACTTGCGGCCTTTACCAACCGCCGGGAAATAAGGATCGTTATAGCTCACTTGAGCTCCCTCTTTTTGCAGCAACTCAATGATGGTCAGTGAAGGAGACTCGCGCAAGTCGTCGATGTCCTTCTTGTAGGCAAGTCCCAGCACCAGCACCTTCGCGCCATTGAGAGCTTTCTTGTGCTGGTTGAGAGCCTTGGCCACCGATTCGAGCACATGGTAGGGCATCCCGGTATTGATTTCCCCGGCCAGCTCAATGAACCGAGTCCGAAAATCGCACTCGCGTGCCTTCCAGGAGAGATAAAACGGGTCCACCGGGATGCAGTGGCCGCCCAGCCCTGGGCCTGGATAGAACGGCTGAAATCCAAAAGGCTTGGTCGAGGCCGCTTCAATCACTTCCCAGATATCAATTCCCATGCGCAGCGATAGCAGTTTGAGTTCATTGACCAGGGCAATATTCACGCAGCGGTAAATGTTCTCCAGGAGCTTGGTCATTTCGGCGGCAGCCGGAGACGAGACGCGCACGATGCGATTGAAGATCGAACCGTAGAGCGCCGACGCCAGCTCAGACGCTTTTTCATCCAGTCCTCCGACTACCTTCGGTATATCCCGGCGGGCCACGGTCTGATTTCCCGGATCTTCACGCTCTGGGGAGAACGCCACGTAGAACTGCTGTTGATCGGTCGCGCCTCCGCGCGAAGCTTTCAGCGTTTTCCTGTTTTCTTTCTCCAGAATCGGGAGCAGTACCTCCTCCGTGGTGCCCGGGTAGGTTGTGCTCTCCAGAATCACTAAATGACCCGCGCGCAGGTGTGGAGCTATGGCTTTCGCGGTATTGGTGATGTAGCTCAGATCGGGATCGTGATACTCGTTCAGCGGGGTGGGAACACAAATAATGATCGCATCCATCTCCTCCAGCCGGGAATAGTCGCTCGTGGCGCTGAACCCCTGGGCTCTGGCGACTTGAATCTCCGTCGGGGGAATGCGGAAGATATAGGATCCGCCCTGTTGCAGAGTAGAAATCTTGCGCTCATCGATGTCAAAGCCGGTAACCGGAAACTTCTGTTCGCTATAAAGAAGTGCGAGAGGAAGCCCGACGTAGCCAAGGCCAATCACTGCAACCCGTGCTTGTCTGTCTTGAATTTTGCTTTTCAGTTCGGAATAGGAAGCGGATGAAGTCAACCGAGGGATGGTCATAATCAATGAGGAAATTCTAGCATCTTAGGCCGCGGCAGTTGCGATCTGGCGTCCGCTTGGCGACTGCAAGTACTAGTCGGAGTTGCCCTCCTTGATCCTGCCACTATTAAGCTTTATCCACAGGCGCGAACCAGCTGTGTCACTTTCTCGTTTAGGTTCTGCCATTTATTTTTTCTGATTCGCAAGAGTCCGCGAAAAGAGCGCGATGGCAGAAAAGCTCACGGGGCAGGACATTCATTTCATCGAATTGCAGACTGCCGTTTTCTGCGTTGAATGTGAGCTGATCAGCAGGAACAACACATCCCAGTGCTTCAGGTGCGGCAGCCGAGCGGTGCTGAGCCTTTCGCGCGTTCTCGGAGGATCGCTGCGGGGGCAGCAGACCGCGCATTTGATTGCCGATGCCGAGTTGGACCGGCTGGTGCGCGAACTACTTCAGACGGTGCCCTCATCCGTGTCCGAGAACCGGACGACTGCCTCTTTCAGCGCGCTCGCGCCCTCGCGCCATCATGCTCGAGCGATCGGCTCACATCCTGGTCCAAGTCTGACGCGCCATTCGCGCTTCGAACATGAACTTCATCCGGCTGAGATTGACTTGGAGCCAGCAATCAACGTAATTGCTGAGCGCGCGCAGGCTTTGACCGGCGCAACCGGAGCCGCGATCGCCTTGCGCCACGGCGACGAAATCGTTTGCCGGGCTCGCACTGGGCGAACCGCGCCCGACTTGGGAGTCCGACTGCAAACCGATTCCGGCATTTCTGCCGATTGCGTTCGCACTGGCGAAGTGGTTCTTTGCCATGATGCCGAAAGAAATCCCCGCGTGGACCTGGCCAGTTGCCGTCGCCTGGGTGTGCGTTCAATCCTGGCCGCCCCCTTGCGCCATTTCCGCAGGACGCTAGGAGTTTTCGAGGTCCTGTCCGCCGCACCCTATGCCTTCGACAACCGCGACATAGCCACTATGCAACTGCTGTCCAGCATGATGGTTGCAGCTATGGCGCGGCTTTCCAGTCTGCGGGTGCCACGGCACTGCGCCTGACACTGGTTCTCCTTCGGGTTTCTTCTTTCTGCTCCACTCCCGCGTGCCTGGAGTAATATGGAGCCAGTCGCAGCATGCAATCTCTCAGATCCAGTCCTGCTGAGATCGGCTTGCAGGCGCCACCGGTGCGGGATCGTCGCCGGCGAGCGCGGCATAAGGTTCAGCTTCCTGCTTATGCCAGCCTGAGCAAAAGCGCAAGCGCTCCTGCACTTGAGCTGAGCGAAATTGTTGACATCAGCGAGGACGGCATGGCGATTCAAACCTCGTCCCCGCTGGAGGTCGGTCAAAGAGAAGCTTTCTTCCTTGATCTTCCCGAAACCCATGCCGTCATTCCAACTGAAGGTAAAGTCATCTGGACCGAGCCGTCGGGACGCGCCGGAGTTCAGTTTCCCGAAATGCAGCCGGAATTAATTCTGGCATTGAAGAAGTGGCTCTTCGCCAACGCGGTCGCAGCCTGTGTCAACCATGCAGCCGAGACGGCTGATGCTTCGCGGGAGCATGTGTTTGAGAGTCAGAGCGCGGAGGATTTTCAGGCGCCCGCGCAGCCGGACTATACCGCGATGCTTGCGGCGCTGGCTGCGGTGAAGCGCGAGGTGGAAGGGCTTGGAAACGATCTGGATGCGGCCCTGCACCTGATCGCAAGAAGAGCGCAGGCGTTTACGCGAGCCACCGGTGCGGCTATCGCCTTGACCGAGGGCGGCGACATGGTTTGTCGCGCCAACGCTGGCCGCGACGCGCCTCCTTGTGGCGCGCACCTCAGAATTGGCTCCGGTTTTTCCGGCGAGTGCGTGCGGACCGGCACTTTGCTACGTTGCGATGACTCCGAGTCCGACCCGCGCGTGGACCGCGAGGGTTGCCGGGCCCTGGGCATCCGCTCCATGCTGGGAGCGCCGATTCGCTCAGATGGTTCAATCATTGGGTTACTTGAAGTGTTTTCTCCGGAGGTGGAGGGCTTTGGTCCGGAGGATGAGCTGGTTCTTTTGCAATTGGTGGAAGTCGTTTCTGGCGCTGTGCGCCGCGCAGACTCACCGCAGGGGGACTCAGGGGTAAAGTCAAGTGTGGACGATGAATTTCTCGTCGAAGACGCGGCCGATCTGCCCCTCCAGGGACGTTCCCGCTCGCGCAATGGTGTTCTGATCGCGGCGGCAATTACGATCGTGTTCGTTATTCTGTGGCTGATCGGAACTTGGGATGGGAATAGCCGCCGTCGGCCGACCGTGACTCCATCCGCCGAGCAACCAAAAGCCGTTCCCAGATTACCCGCCGCAGCTCCCGCTGGGACTGGCGACTTGCAAGCGCTCGCCGAACAAGGCGATCCCGCAGCACAATTTGCTACGGGAGCGCGCTACGCGACCGGAGAAGGAGTTTCCCAGGATTACACCGAGGCCGTTCGCTGGTTTACGAAGGCTGCCGAACAGGGCCACGTGGCGGCTCAAGCGACACTCGGCGCCTATTACTGGGCCGGACGCGGGGTGCCTGCCGATCTGAGTAAGGCGTACTTCTGGTCGCTCTTAGCGGAAGC
>DASPSE010000026.1:0-2162 GCA_035624085.1 Terriglobales bacterium | reverse complement strand
TGCACGGCGATCGAACTTACTTCAACGTCAATCGGCACCTGAATCCGACTAATGTCTGCGTGGCCGCATGTCGGCTGTGTGCTTTTGGACGCAAGAAAGATACGCCCGGCGCTTACACCATGGCCTTGGAAGAAGCCTTCGAAACTGCCGCCTCCGGTTACAGCGAAGCTGTCACGGAATTTCACATCGTTGGCGGCCTTCATCCCGATCTGCCATTCCAGTACTTTCTCGATCTCATCTCCGGACTCAAACAGCGCTTCCCGCAGATTCATTTGAAAGCCTTCACCATGGTGGAAGTGGCTTATCTGGCGAAGCGCGCCAAGCTTTCCATTCGTGAAACGCTGGAGCAATTGAAGGCCGCCGGCGTGGACTCATTGCCTGGCGGCGGCGCCGAGATTTTTGCCGACCGCGTCCGCCACATCATCTGCGACCACAAAATTGACGGCGATCAGTGGCTGGAAACCGCGAAGCTCGCCCATCAGATCGGCTTGAAATCCAACGCCACGATGCTGTACGGCCACATCGAGAATGACGAAGACCGTGTCGATCATCTGCTGAAATTGCGCGCTCTACAGGACGAAACCGGCGGCTTCCAGACATTTATTCCGCTGGCTTTTCATCCCGACAACACGCCGCTCCAGCATCTGCCCAAGACGACAGGCATGTTGGACATTAAGCAAATCGCCGTCAGCCGCCTGGTGCTCGACAATTTCGCGCATATCAAAGCCTACTGGCAGATGATGACCGCGAAAATCGCGCAGATTTCTTTGCGCTTCGGCGCTGATGACATTGACGGGACGGTCGTCGAGGAAAAGATTTACCACGATGCCGGCGCGACCACGCCCCAAGGCATGCGTCGCCAGGAGCTGATCCGGCTGATCCGCGAAGCCGGCCGCGAACCCATCGAGCGCGACACGCTTTATCGGCCAGTGACCAGGACGGAGACGTCGGTTACGGTGGCGGTGTAGAAATCAGGAAGTGCGTGGCGTTGGCCCGCTCCTCTTCCAGTACAAATACCCCGGCACGCCCAGCAGCACAATCGCTGTTCCCCAGAAAGCCTCGGTCGGGCGAGTAATAATGGTGTTCAGCGTCCACGCCGCGCCAACCAGGACGTAAATTGCCGGGATCCACGGATATCCCGTGCAGCGGTACGGACGCGGCACATCCGGCCGCTTCCAGCGGAGGATGAAGAGGCCAATCACGGTCAGCGTGTATGACAGCACCATCCCGTAAATCACGTATGTATAGAGCTGATCGTAGCGTCCGCTCACGGTGAGAGCCGCTGCCCAGATTCCCTGTCCGATCAGGCTGAAGGCTGGGGTGCGCCACTTCGGATGAATCACTGCCATGCGCGTGAAGAAAACCCCATCCTGCGCCATGGCAAGATACACCCGAGCGCCTGACAGCGTGCATGTGGCCGCAGCGCTGAAGCAGGAGATAGCAATGGTCGCCGAAAGCCAGACCGCAGCCCTCGGCGAGAACAGAACTGCAGCCGCAGCGTGCGCAATCGTTTCGTGTTTGGCGACTTCGGAGAGCGGCATGGCGTAAACGTAAGTGATATTCATCGCCATGTAGATCACGCCCACCACAATAATTCCCAGAACCATCGCCAACGGCACATTGCGGCGCGGTTCTTTGACTTCGCCCGCCACCCAGGTGATGTAAACCCATCCATCGTAGGCCCAGAAAACCGCGATGAGGCCGATGCCCATCGCAGAGATGAATTGTCCCGCACTCAGACCCATGGTGATGCTGACGCCGTGCGGATTGAAATTCCCCCAGTGGCCTTTGCCAATTACGATCCCGAGTACGACAAACGCCGCCATGGCCGCGAACTTCGTCCAGGTGGAGACATTTTGCAGCAGCGCACCCCAGCGTAGTCCGACCACGTTGACACAGGTGAGCACGACGATCAGAAACAGGCCGACCAGGTGGGCGCGGGTCAGCGTGATTCCAAGCGCTGAAAGCACCACGTGGTCCTGTGAGATCACGGGAACGATTTCACCCATATACGCGGCCGAGGCCACGGCAAGCGCGGCGATAGTTCCACCGTTGGCCACGCTGAAGAGCATCCAGCCGTAAAGAAACGCCATCAGGTCGCCGTAAGCTTCGCGCAGGTAAACGTACTGGCCGCCAGAATCGGGGAACATCGAGCCCAGTTC
>DASPSE010000017.1:0-5134 GCA_035624085.1 Terriglobales bacterium | reverse complement strand
AGCGCTGCCAGCCCGGAAGGCACTTTTTGCTCCGCCCATGCCAGAATGCCATGCCCTCCCAGAAACAACAGCGCTCCGGCGATTGCTGCCCACCGCCATTGCTTGAGCTGAGGCGCTGGCGCGCCTTTCCATCGTGCCCAGCGAAAGACAAGAATGCCTGCGATGAAATGACGAGCGCCCATCATCAGCAAGGGAGGGATGGTCTCGACCGCGTAACGGATCCCGAGATAGGTCGAGCCCCATATCAGGTAGATTGCGACAAACCCGAGGACCAGCTGCGTCGGCGAATAATGCCGTGGCCGCCCGTGTTGGGATGATGTTGATGCAGGACCGCCAATCTCGATTACCTGTCCACTTCGAATCAAAGCCAGTATTTGGCCGGGCTGATCAACGAACATCGGGATGCCTCACCAGTGAAAGTCATTTATATGGTTATAAGACTAAATTGGTGATTATAACTTGTCAAGTTAATTTTGATGGTTATAGGAAATAGTGTAAGCTGAGCGTAGAAATGGCGCAGACTCGGCAGAAGTCACCCTTCGAATTCACCGGAGGAAACCTGTGCCTCGACTTCGCCAACACGGTCGACAATCGTGGGAGTGACCATCCCAATGACCTGCTGACCGACTATTCACGCCTGCTGCGGTGGGGCGAAGAATCGGGTGCGCTCAGCAGGAAAACGGCGGAGAAGCTGCACGTGCTGGCCAGTGAGTCTCCTGGAAACGCCCAATTAACGGTTCGTCAAACCACCCAGTTACGAGACGCCATTTACGACGTTTTTTCTGCCGTGGCACACCGCCGCGGCATGCCGAGCACAGCCCTGGCGATGCTAAACAAAGCTGCACAACACGCCTCCGATCATGCGGAGGTCGTGCACACCAACCGGCACTTCGCGTGGGAGTGGATCCTGCCGGAGAGTCATTTGGACTCGATGCTTTGGCCGGTGGCTCGGGCCGCTGCCGAACTGCTCACGTCCGACGAGCTTGCTTACGTACGCCAGTGTGCGTCGGACACATGCACGTGGTTATTCCTGGACAAGACGAAGAATCATCGCCGCCGCTGGTGCGATATGAAGACCTGCGGTAATCGCGTTAAAGCTCGAAGATATTATCAGCGGCAAAGGGCAGGCTGATCCGCTCGCCCCGCGCTACTGCTTCTCTTCCCGGTGCCGGAGCCATTCCAGGAACATCTGCTCCAGCGGCTTGTCGTAGCCCATCATCACGTGGCGAATGGTATGGCCGCTCACGAAGTGGCAAACCTCTTCCGCGAGATTCTTAGCGTGATCGCCGGCGCGCTCCAGCGATTGTGTCATGAAGATGACTTGCAGGCTCGCCTGGCGCGGCAAGCCCTCCGGATTTTCGATGTGCCGAAGGAAAAGGAGATTCCGCAGACGGTCCATCTCGGCGTCGGCGCGCAACACCTCTACGGCCTTTTTGACGTCGCGGCGCGAGAAAGCCACGCCCACATCCTCGAGCATTTTCTCGAGCACCGTAGCCATGTGGGTCAGGTCGCGCGTGTCCTGTGGATCAAGGCGTCCGTTCGCGGCCTGGGCGCTGCTGGCGAAACTCAGCAGAAGATCGCCGATGCGCTCCAGCCCGATCATGAACTTCATGCATGCCAGTAATTCGCGCGCCTCCGGCTCGGTCACCTGGGTGATGGCGAGAGTGACTCCGTCGTCGATCTCCTGGTCCAGATTGTCGAGCTGCTTTTCCTTCTCCCGCAAGCTGTTCAGCAGCGGAGATGATCCAATGGCGATGCCCTCGGCCGCCGTAGCCGCCGCTTCCTTGGCAACGCGGCAGGCCTCAATCGTGCGTGTGACAAGGTGCGCATAGGCGCGCTCGGGAAAAGGAGTGTTCGCCGCAGCACTGCTCATGTCAGGATCTCTCTCGGGAATTGGCGGACGCAACAATCCCGGCTGGGTGCGGCGTCTGGTTGAATCCTCAAGCACGGCACAAGCATAGGTTCTTTATGCACAGGATGTTGTTAAAGTTCGGTGAATTCTGCAACATTGCCACCTGGAAACTGCACGCCCGCAAGATTCATCGCCAACGGCAGAGTGAACAAAAACACCGACCCATGATTGAGCTCGCTCTCCGCGCGAATCGTACCTCCATGTGCCAACACAATGTGTTTTGCGATGGCGAGCCCCAGGCCGGTGCCACCCGATTCCCGTGACCGTGCCTTGTCCACGCGGTAGAAGCGTTCGAATAGCCGGGGCAGGTGCTCCGAAGCAATGCCGGCGCCGAAATCCCGGACATAAAACTCAACTCCATGCTCCGCGTGTCGCGCGCCCAGAATCAGACGGCCTCCAGATGCGGCATACTTCAGTGCGTTGTCAATAAGGTTGGAAAAGACTTGATGAATCGCCTCGCGATCGGCGCTGACCGGATCCTGCACGCGATCCTCGATCTGCAACTCAATCCCGTGCGCGCGCGCCACTTCGCGGAAACTCTCGACCGCGTCGTTCAGAAGTTCGCCTGGCGTTACTGGCTCGGTTTCGAAACGCTGTTCGCCGGATTCCACTCGCGCCAAAGTCAGCAAATCTTCGGTCAGTCGCGACATACGGCTGGCGTTCTTGCGGATGATCTCCAGGAATTCGCGGGAATGATCATTCTCGGTGGAAGCTTCCAGCAGAGTTTCCGCATAGCCCTGAATTGAGGTCAGCGGCGTGCGCAACTCATGCGACACATTGGCGATGAAGTCGCGACGAGTTTTCTCCATGCGCTCAGTTTCCGTCAGATCGCGCAGCACGGCGACCGCCCCGCCGCCCGGCATCGGAGCTGCGGTCACATCAAAAATGCGGCCGGGAACGACCGATGTAGCTCGAGCGGTGAATACTTTTCGCGATTCGTTGGCGCCGCGTATGGCGCGGAGAAAGTCGGGATCGCGCACGGTTTCGACGACGGGGGCGCTCAAACGCGTGTGCTGGGGAACCAGGCTATCCATCCGCTCATTGGCCCATTGCACGCGATTGTCCGGGCCAATCGCGATCACCGCGTCTTGCATGCTGTTGAGGAGGGTTTCGAGCTGGTGCTGGCTGGTCTGCAGGGCGGCAAAGTTCTCCTCCACGTGACGCGCAGTTTTGTCCAGCGCAGCCGCGACTTGTCCGATCTCGTCGCCGGAACTTTCGGAAATGCGCGCCGTGAGATCGCCAGCGGCGATACGCTCAGAAAACTGCACGATGTGCCGCAGCCGGCGCGCCGTAAAGTGGGCCGCCAGTCCTGCGATCAACAGCGCCGCCAGAAATGCCATCGCCGAGCCGAACAGGAGCGTCCGGCGGCTCTGCGCGGTGGCAGTGTCCATATCCGAGAGCGGATAGGCCAGCCTGGCCGCGCCTCCGGAAATGGGGGCGGCCACGTAAAGAAATGGGATATTCAGAGCATCGCTGTTCCGGGCGTCAGCCCCGATTTCCCCCCTTAGCGCGGCGGCGAATTCCGGCCGTTGCGCATAATTTTCCGTGGAAGGCGCTTCGGTCTGGGAATCGGCCAATACTTTTCCCGTCGCATCAATGATGGTGGCGCGCGCGCCAGCCGCCTGGCCCTCCTGCGTGGCGATCTGCTGCAGATTGTGTTCGTGATCGCTGTTAATGCGGTTCGCAAACATTGCGGTTTTCTGCCGCAGGTTGCGCTCGATGTTGTCTCGCAACGAAGCTTCCCACGCGCGCCGGATGGAGAGATCAAGAACGGTAGTGCCGGCCACAATCACCAGCACCATGGCTGCCAGGAGTTTGAAGAAAATCCGATTCCTCACTTCGCAGCCTCGAAGCGGTACCCTGCCCCACGCACGGTCTTAAGATACCGCGGATTCTCCGGATCGGGCTCAATCTTTTCGCGAATACGGCGCACATACACGTCCACGGACCGCGGGGTCACGTACGCGGTGTCGCGCCAGACCGAGTCGAGAAGCTGGTCCCGGGTGAAAACTCGACCGAGGTGCCGCGCGAAATGATACAGCAGGCGGAATTCAGTCGCCGTCGTGGTTACGGCTTGGCTGCGTACGGTCAGCGTCATCGCGCCCGGATCAATTTCAATATCGCCAACCCGAATCGGCGATTGCGACAACGGACGCTCAAAACGCCTCAATACCGCTTTGACCCGAGCCACTAGTTCCCGTGGGCTGAACGGCTTGGGAATGTAGTCGTCTGCGCCCAGTTCAAGCCCCAGAATGCGGTCTGCTTCGCCACTTTTCGCTGTCAAGAAAATGATCGGCGTGGATGCAAGAGACTGGGTCTGGCGAATTTGCCGGCAGAGTTCCAACCCGTCTCTTCCCGGCACCATGATGTCGAGAATGAACAAAGTGGGCCGCTGCTTCTCCGATTCGGCAACCACGGTATGCCCGGTAAGGAACAATTTCACGGTAAACCCCCCAGCCTCGAGATGGTGACGCACCAGGCGGGAAATATCGGGATCGTCCTCCACCACAAAAATGCTGGGTTTCACAGAGATATTGTAGCCGGGGAGCCGAAATCTTGTGCCGATTGTAACCAGATTGAAACAATTGTCTTAAGGCGATGGAGAACGTTAGGGAGTTTTCATCTTGATTATGAGGTTGCCGTGGTCGTCCAGCCAAAAAAGCTTGCCTACAGGGACCACCGTGGTCGCGCTGTACTCAGTGACGATGGCAGGCCCGGTCAGCTTTTTCCCTGGACGCAAAGAATCCCGGTCGTAGATTGTGGTAGGTAATTTTCTGGCGTGGAACAGGACGGGAACTCGCTCCATACTCCCGGTGACAGGCCTTGCGCCCAAATCCACGCGGGCGCTGGCCGACTCCGCGTGTGCCGATTTCATACTCGATCGCAGCCGCAGCGTCACCAGCTCAATTTCCCTTTTGGCGTAGCTGTAGCCATAGCGCCGCTCGTGCTCACGATGGAACACGTTGTGCAGACCGCGCGTGTAGGGAATAGTGAGTTCATAGCCCTGCCCGCGATAGCGGACGTCCACGCTGAGCCTGTGTTCAAATCTGCCCTGCCAATGTTCCGCGAGAAAATCTTTCTTCGCCTGTTCCTGCAGTAAGGCAAACTCCTGATCGAGACGCTGGAATGGAAGCTGATCCGTAATCCGCCAGAGAACGGTTCGCGAATAATCCTTGACGACATCGCTGACTAGAATGCCGTAGGCAGAAAGTGCTCCCGGCA
>DASPSE010000469.1:0-20387 GCA_035624085.1 Terriglobales bacterium | reverse complement strand
CGAAGTACGCACAGCGAACTCGTGGGATTCTGATCCACCCATGGCCCCCGAGTGCGCCTCTACCACGACGTACTTAAGCCCGCAACGGTCGAAGATTCGGCAGTAAGCGTCGTAATGCTTCTTGTAAGAGACGTCGAGCTCGGCTGCGTCGATGTCGAACGAATAAGAGTCTTTCATCATAAATTGGCGCACGCGCAGCAATCCGCCCCTCGGGCGAGGCTCGTCGCGAAATTTCGGCGCAATCTGATACCAGATTTGCGGTAGTTGCTTGTAGCTGCGCAACTCTTTGCGGGCAATCTCGGTCATGACTTCTTCTTCGGTCATGCCAAGAGCCAGTTCCGCGCCTTTGCGGTCCTTCAAGCGGAACAAGTTTTCGCCCACTACCGACAAGCGACCGCTGGCTTCCCATAACTCGCGCGGATGCAGCGCCGGCAGGAAAAACTCCTGCCCGATCTTGCCCATCTCCTGGCGCACGATGGCGATGATTTTGTTGAACGACCGCTGGCCCAGGAAAAGATATGAATAGATTCCGGCGGCAAGCTGGCGGATGTAGCCTGCCCGGATGAGAAACTTGTGGCTGGCGACCTCGGCATCCGCCGGCGCCTCGCGCAGCGTAGGGATAAATAGTTCAGACCATCGATACATAATTCCTTAGCACCCAGTACCGAGTGACAGATCGGCTGAGCCTCGGAGGGGAATTGCATATTGTAAATGATGGAAGAGAAGAGCAGCACCGACGTGGGGACCGCCGCTCAAGCCTGCCCGGGGCGGTCCGGCCCGGCATGGCTCGGCGGGAACGCCAGCTACGCTAGAGGTGGCCTCGTGATATCTCCAGCAAACGCGACACGGAATGTGAGAGTGCTAGAATTTCTCAGGGCGAAGGAGGCCCGCAGTTTGACCAAACTTTTGCCCAGGCCCCAAACACCCCATGAACAGCGGGGATAACCACAGGCCGGGTGCCAGGAAAGCTGGCTGGCGACTGGTCCGCCAAAGGCCGAAATCGATGTGGGATCGCGGCATGGTATGGATGGGGAGCGGAGGCCAGGTCTCGCTCCCCGCTCAGAACTCGCTAGGTACGGCGACTCTTTGACCTCCGCCCGCTGTCACGATAGAATCGCTCTCGAATCCGATGCCTAAGGCTCGCTACCACTACAACATCATGCTACGGCCCGAACCCGAGGGCGGGTATACGGCGCTAGTTCCTGCGCTGCCTGGGTGCGTTACCTATGGGCGCACTCTGCAAGAGGCGCGAGAGATGGCCAAGGACGCGATCTCCGGCTATGTCGCAAGCCTGCGCAAACATAATGACCCGGTCCCCACTGACGACGACACGCTGGTTGCTTCGTTGGATCTCGAATACGCACACTAAATCGGTTGACACCTCGGTCGGTTGATCCTACTATGCGCCGCGTATGACGCCAAAGCTTCCCTCTATTCGATCCCGTCAGGTCATCCGCTTCTTAGAAGAGAATGGGTTTGTTCTCGATCACACCCCTGGAAGCCACTTCATTTTCTATCAGGCTAGTTCACGACGGCGTGCGGTTGTTCCCAAGCACAACCGCGATATCACTTCTGCGAGAAGCGGGTTTTACACGGGAGGAATTGATCGCGTTCCTAACCGGAAAGTAGCGTCATGAAGGGGCTTATGTCTTCGCCAGATGATCCGGGTTCCCGATCACCCGCGCAATCTTCCATGAGCCATCCGCCTGGCGGCACAGAATGGTGATTGCTTTTGAATGCACCGTTACAGCCGCACCGCCCGCGGCCGCAAGCGTCGTTGTCGCCCGCGAGCGATCAAACGCCCACTCGCCTGCAATAACAATTTCATCCGATACCACGGTCTGGTCGATCTGGAATTTTTCGAACGCGCCCAGCAAGTCTGCCCGGTTTGCCGCGAGACCGATTACGGCTGGGCGATTCGGGTGCATCATCACGATGTCATCGGCGAGCAAGCTCATGAGGCGTTCGACATCCTTCGCTTTGACTGCGGCGGTCCAGGAATCACGGACCTTGATGATCTCTCGAATTGCATCCTCGTCACCAAGTGCCGCTGTCATATCGGGCCGGTGCTGTGAAAGGACCGGTTGCTCAGGATCGTTTCCCCGCTCTCTGTATAAGTACGCCTCTCAAATTGCCAAATTACCCGATTACTCAATTACTCAATTGCCAATTCCTACATCATTTCCGTTCCCCACAAATCGTGCAGGTGGAGAATCCCTTTTAACTTACCTTTGCTATCGACCACCGCCAACGACGTGATCTTTTTTTCTTCCATAAGCGCGAGGGCCGTTGCGGCAAATTCGCGGCCGCCAATTGTCTTGGGATTCTTGGTCATGCACTCACCAGCCGTCAGATCAAGCGCATCTTTGCCACGCCTTTCGAGCACCCGCCGCAGATCGCCGTCGCTGATCACGCCGACGAGCCTGTCGCCCTCAACCACGGTCGTTACTCCCAGCTTCTTGCGCGACATTTCGTAGATGACATCCGGCATCTTGGTTTGCGGCGTGACGCGTGGCACAGCGTCTCCTGCGTGCATCAGCGATTCCACCCGTGCCAGGCGCTTGCCGAGTTTTCCGCCGGGATGCAGGTTGGCAAAATCTTCTTCCTGGAATCCGCGCTTCTCTGCCAAGGCCATCGCCAGCGCGTCGCCCAACGCCAGCATGGCAGTGGTCGAGGCCGTGGGCGCCAAGCCCAGCGAACATGCCTCTTTGGCCACGGAGCAATCGAGCGCAATATCGGCAGCGGCGGCCAGTGTCGAGACCTGTGGGGCGCGGGCGCCCTCGCCCGCGGATATCTCGTCACAAGTCATGGCAATCAGTGGAACCTGCAAACGCTTCAACGTGGCCAGCAGGCGCAGGATCTCCTCGGTTTCGCCACTCGCCGACAGGGCCAGCACGACATCGCCGCGCACCACCATCCCCAAATCGCCGTGCACCGCCTCGACCGGATGCATGAACAGCGCCGGAGTGCCGGTGGAATTCAGCGTGGCAGCGATCTTACGCGCAATAATCCCGCTCTTCCCCATACCCGTTACCACGACTCTTCCGCCGCAGCCGTAAATCAATTCGATAGCGCGATTGAACACTTCCGCCATCGGTCCGGCAATGCGATCAGCCAGCGCGCGCAAGGCCTCGGCCTCGATGCGGACCACGTTTTCGCCAATGTGTTTCACGGAAGCAGGAATCTTAGCAGGTGCAGTCCGCGCGATGCGTGCCCATATTAAACGTTCGCCTCAGAAATGCTCGTCCGCGCGCCGTCTCAACTCGGCTCTCTGCTCCAGCCCGGCCAGGTTCTTGGATTGAATCAACCGGTCCCATGGGCCGGCTTGCCAGTTATCTTTCGGCTGCCACTCGTGGACCCACGGTGGCAGCGTGATCAGCAGCCTTCCCGCCAATGCCTGGGCATAAGGTTCATACATCGCGCGCAGACTTGCCAGCGTCGCCTCAAACTCGGGTCCTTCCTTCAGCCGCAGTCCCCGGCGGGAAAGGCTCTCACGAACCTGCGCCAGTTGCTCGGGGGACAGACGATCAGGAGATCCAGGATCGAATTGCGCGCGCACCACCTGGGCTAAGTCCACGACGGCATGGCGGGCCATAGCAAACGTAAGCTGAGCCTGCTCAGTGCGCAGTTCATCGACGCCTGCCATCACCAACGCCGTCGCGTCGAGAATCGCTGTTAAGGCCCCCAGCCACGACTGATTGATGTGCTGGGAACGGAAAAAGACAAGTGGCACATAGGAAATGTGACTCTCCAAAACCTCACTGGCCGAGCGTTCCCAGTCACGAAGAACCTGATCCAGCAACCTTTGCTGCGGCGAGTTTCCCAGTCTGGCGAGCAGCTCGGCGCCGGTCGGTGGTGACCCGGCATGCGCATCCAGCAGAGAAATCTGCAGCTCGCGCCGCGAGAACGACGAATAGATGGTTGGCAGATACCCGATCACGGTGCCGAGAAAGCCAAAGCCCATTCCGGCTTCCACCACCGCTAAAGCGCGAGAGAGCGGCGAAGTGGGAACAATATCGCCATAACCCAGGGTGAAAAATGTCTCCCCGCTGTGGTAGAGAAGTCTGCCGAAGGTGATCGGCTCGTTGCTCAACTGCACGTGCTCGCCCGCACCGTATTGCAGCACGGCAAATCCAAAGATCAAACCCATG
The DNA here is from genome assembly GCA_035624085.1 of Terriglobales bacterium. GTDB lineage: Bacteria > Acidobacteriota > Terriglobia > Terriglobales > Acidobacteriaceae > JAFAGX01. The sequence continues at coordinate 16,236 of DASPSE010000469.1, read as the reverse complement.
GCCCAGAACATCAGCAGGAAGATCAGTGACAGAGGGCCAAAGTAGGCGAGGAAATTCTCGCGCTGGCTGGCCGATCGAATGTGACTGGTGATCTTCCGCCAGGGGCTCCAGGTATTGCGGTAAAACCAGGCAGTGATGCGGAAGTGCCTCTGCACCCGGCGCGGCAGAACCACCGTCTCGAACGCATCGAGCAGGACGGCGAGTATCAGCACCGCGCCGGCAATGGTGGCAAAGACGTGCATGGGCAGCTTGATGATTGCTTAGATGAGCAGGGATAGTAGCAGATTCACATCACGGGCGGCACGAGAGCACAACGTTGCCCCCGGGACATCACGGCGTTGCGTGGGCATGCTCGACTGCCTTATGCACCGCCAGCAATTCCTTCAACACTCCACGCAGTTTCGTCGATTCCAGCGCGTTCGCCCCATCAGACATGGCCGCTTTCGGGTTGTCGTGGACTTCCAGAAAGATGCCATCCACGCCGGCCGCTGCTGCCGCCCGCGCCAACACTGGAATGAACTCGGGTTGACCGCCGCTCGCTGGCGGCTCATCTTCATCTCCATGCGAGGCAGACGGCAGCTGAACCGAATGGGTTGCATCGAAAACCACTGGCGCAAACTTGTGCATGATAGCGAGAGATCGCATATCGACCACGAGGTTGTTGTATCCGAAGCTCGATCCGCGCTCGGTTAGGAACACTCTGTCGTTGCCCGCGGTACGGCACTTCTCGACGGCGTGCTTCATGTCCCACGGCGAGACGAACTGCCCTTTCTTGATGTTGACCGCGCGCTCGCTCATAGCGGCAGCTACCACCAGGTCGGTCTGTCGGCAAAGGAATGCTGGAATCTGTAAAACGTCGGCTACCTCTGCAACTCTGGGCACATCCGATGTCTCATGCACGTCGGTGAGCACCGGCAGGTGAACCTCGTCCTTCACTTTCTTGAGAATACGCAGGCCCTCGGCCAAGCCCGGGCCGCGAAAACTGCGAATCGAAGTTCGGTTCGCCTTGTCGTAGGAGGCTTTAAAGATAAAGGGGAAATTCAGGGAGCGGGTCACACCTTTGATGATCTCCGCCATCCGAATAGCGTGGGCCTCGCTCTCAATCACACACGGCCCGGCGATCAGGAACAGATTCCCGGAACCGATGTGAATGCCCTCGACTTGGAAAGAAACACTCATGTCTAACCACGGAGGTTAACCCTGTGATCTCTATGTCCTCTGTGGTTGATTTTATCGCGTGCTCACTTTTTGTGGCCGATGGAACATCTCGACTTCAGCCGCGACTTTGTCCGCGCGCTTTTTGAGCCCATGCTCGTAAGACGCCCCGATAAATGACTTGAACATGGGATGCGGTTCCAGCGGCTTGGACTTGAACTCAGGATGGAACTGGCAGCCAATGAAGTGAGGATGGTCCGGCAGTTCCACTATCTCGACGTATGTGCCATCTGGAGTGGCGCCGGAGATCTTCAATCCACCGGCAGTCAATGTGCCTTCATATTCACGGTTGAATTCATACCGGTGCCGATGCCGCTCGCTGATCTCAAGCTGACCATAGATTCTGTGAGCCAAAGTTCCGGGCTCAATTTTGCAAGTCCAGGCGCCCAGCCGCATCGTGCCGCCTAACTCTTCCACCCCGCGCAATTCGCGCAGCTTATAGATGATCCTGTGAGGAGTGGCGGGATCAAACTCACTGGAATTCGCATCGGCCAAACCACATACGTTCCGCGCGAACTCGACGCACGCCGTTTGCATTCCCAGACAGATTCCGAAATACGGAACCTTGTTTTCGCGGGCATAACGGATGGCGTTCAGCATGCCTTCGATGCCGCGTTTGCCGAAGCCGCCCGGCACCAGGATGCCGTCATAATCCTGTAATTGCTCCTCGCAAGCACGCTGCCCTGCCTCTAATCCCTCGGCTTCGACCCAGTTCAACTGCAGCCTTAGATTGTGCGCCAGCGCGCCATGCACCAGCGCTTCCTTCAGGGACTTGTAGGAATCCTCATATTCGACGTACTTGCCGACAATCCCGATCGTAACTTCTGCCTTCGGGTTATAAACGCGCCGGACAATTTCTTCCCACTGGCTCAAATCGCGCTCTTTTGCTTCCAGCCGCAGATATCGCAGTGCCAGCGTATCCACACCTTCGTGAGAGAACACTAACGGAACTTCGTAAATCGAAGCGACATCTTTGGCCGTGATGACCGCTTCTTCCTCCACATTGCAGAAGAGGGCAATCTTTGACTTGATCTCTTTAGAAAGGAAGCGATCGGTGCGGCACAGCAGGATGTCCGGCTGAATTCCGATGCTCAGCAGCTCCTTGACCGAGTGCTGGGTTGGCTTGGTCTTGAGTTCCTGTGCCGCCGCAATGAAAGGCACCAGCGTCACGTGTACAAACAGGGTGTGCTCACGACCCAGTTCCTGGCGCATCTGACGGATGGCTTCCATAAACGGCAACGATTCAATGTCGCCGACCGTGCCGCCAATCTCCACGATACAAACATCCACATCCTGCGCCACTTTCTTCATCGCGGCTTTGATTTCATTGGTGACGTGCGGAATGACCTGCACAGTTTTTCCCAGGTAATCCCCGCGCCGCTCTTTGGCGATAATCTGCTCGTAAATCCGGCCCGTGGTCCAGTTGTTGTCGCGAGAGAGCTTGGCGTGCGTAAAGCGCTCATAGTGGCCGAGGTCGAGATCGGTTTCGGCTCCATCGTCGGTTACGAAGACCTCGCCGTGCTGGAAGGGCGACATCGTGCCTGGATCGACGTTGAGGTAGGGATCGAACTTCATCAGATTGACCTTCAGACCGCGGCTCTCCAGCAGGCAGCCGATCGAAGCTGCCGCCAGTCCCTTACCCAGTGAAGACACGACACCGCCAGTCACAAAGATGTACTTTGCCGACATCGCTTCCTCGCCTCAAATTGTGTTTGGATTTTCGTGCAGGATGGGTGCACAACCAATTATGCCAGAGTTCTTCCCGGAATGGAACTGTGGAAAATAGGAGCGAGATATCCAGGTGCATGGGCTGGTAATCCACACCTTGTTGAATCGAAAAGACGACCCTCCGTTTGTATTGTCACACTTGTGTCTATATGTCACTATGATAAAATTATGACACATAGTGCACAGGGTGACAGATGGAACAAGAAACCCGAATGCGTGTCAATGAAAACGGACGAATCGTCATTCCCGCTTCCTTTCGCAAGGTTTTGGGCATCAACGCGGGAGATGAGGTCGTGCTGCGGATCAAGGATGATGAGTTGCGGATTTCGAGTCTCAAACGCCGCATCGAGAGAGCCCAACGTCTCGTCCGGCGGCATGTGAAAGCCGGAGTATCGTTGGCTGACGAACTGATTGCCGAACGGCGCGAGGCGGCAAAGCGTGAGTAGCATCGTCCTCGATGCTTCGGCGCTGCTTGTGTTGCTCAATGGTGAGCCGGGGGCCGAAAAGCTAACTCCCCAAGTGTTGGCCAATGCAACGAGCAGTACAGTGAATCTCGCCGAGGTACAGAGCAAACTCGTAAGCCGTGGCATGGAGCCGGAAGATGCCTGGGAAGCTACTATCAGTCCGATCCGGGAAGCGACGACTTTCACCGCCGAACAGGCCAAGCTCGCAGGTAGCTTGATTGCCCAAACGGGTGCGTTTGGGCTGTCGTTGGGTGATCGGGCTTGTTTGGCGCTGGGAATTGTGCTCCAGGCTCATGTATATACGGCGGACAAGTCATGGAGGAATTTGAAACTGGGCGTCCGCATCCATGTCGTCCGTTAGCGAACGCAGTCCATTCTTGTTACGCTTGCGCCTAGTCGGAAGCCTTCGCCGCAAGATCCGTGAACAGCGCGTGATAAATCAAGTGTGTCGCGGCATCAATCCACTGGCTTAGTTCCGTTTTTGATAATCGGAGGGCTTGCGCGAGCAAGTTCCAGAAAAAGCTATCCATAACTCGGGCCAGTGCGGCAACATCGACTCCAGGCCGCGCACCTGGCAACTGCTGGAGCAATCTAAATACAGCCATAACACGCGCAGTTGTCCAATCGTGAATCTCCTGTTGTTTCTGCGCCAACCCTGCATCTGAAAGAGCCGCCTCCCGCCAGGCGCGGTATGCGCCCAGGTAACGAAGATCTGTGGCGAAGGCACGGGAGAGTAACTCCCGCAAGCCGGTGCGAATGCCGCCACCGGACTTTGGGCGAAGCTCAAGCCGGCCGAGATGTCCCAGAAGTTCGTCCATCAGCGCCAGCAGCAACTGCCGTTTGGAGCGGTAATGCTGGTAGAAGCTCCCCATCGCAAGATTCGCTCGTCTCGCAATCTGTTCCACCGACGTGCCCTCATACCCCTTTTCTCCAAACAAGGCCAGGGCCGCGGCTTTCAGTCTCTCTCGCTTGGCCAGACTTCGCTTCTGCTGCGGCTCCGGCAAAAGCTCCTCGCCAGCGAGCAGATTGGGACGCGTGGCCTGCCGCACTCTTGAGTTTCGCGTCACCGCTTGACCCAGACTCCCGCGACGGCTCCTCCGCAGAAGATCAGCATCCATCCGCCAAATATGCCCGCAGCAGCCGGGTCGACATTAGGGAACACCGTGTGGAAGAACGCACACGAGAACGGATCCAGAACCAAGGTAGGTAGCATCAAGAGAGTCGTGGCTGCTGGCCACGAGTCCTTTTCCAGCCGATGGAGAATCCGGCGCGCTAGTAGCCCCATCAGCACGAAGCTCAGCAGATACAGGATCACGGTTTGCGCAGGCTGGTTGGCATGCAGAAGGCGATGACCGACAAGGCGAATGGCGACGGTACCGGCCAGCCAAATGATCATGCCAAGCACCAAAAGTCTTCGATAATAAGAAGGTGAACTCATATTCATATTATACTTTAAGTGTCAAGCTTTCCCCGCCGGGCGCGCCCAAATATGCGGAGGCAGCACTTGAGCTAGACTGAATCTGTCAGCAGTAACCACCTCTTATGCGTTATCTGTTCGTCGTCGCTGCGCTCCTCCTTTTCTCCTGCCTGGCCCAAGCACAGGAACTCGCCAAACGGCTCATCCTCAGAGACGGCTCTTACCAGCTTGCGACGAAGTGGGAAGTGAAAGGCGACCGGGTGCGCTATTTGAGCGCCGAGCGCAACGAATGGGAAGAGTTGCCTTACTCCCTGGTTGATTGGCCGGCGACCGAAAAGTTCGAGAAAGATCGGGCGGCCGGCGTTCCCAGCCCTGAAGCGGTTGAGCTCGACAAAGAGCTCGCAGCCGAGCGCGCCGCGGAGGAGGCTAAGACCCCGTTGGTTGCGCCCGGATTACATCTGCCCGATGAGGGATCGGTAATGCTGCTGGACACATACGAGAATCAGCCACAACTGGTTGAGTTGCAGCAGAGCGGTGGTGAACTGAATCGCAATCGAAAAGGAAACATACTACGGGCGACGATCAATCCCGTCGCTGGTAGTAAGCAGACAATCGAATTGGGAGGCTTGCACGCCGCGATCCAGGCGCACGCGACGCTGCCTTCGATCTACGTCAATGTTGAGCAGCCGCAAGATGCCAGCGCCGGACCGCAACAGCCGCAGCAACCTCAACAGCCCGAGCAGCCGTGGGACCGATTTCACGTAGTTCGTATGAAGTCGAAGAATGGAAAACGGATTGTCGGCGACATCAAGATCAGCATGATTGGAAAAGTCAGCCAGGAGCAGAACCTTGTGCCGACGACTTCACAACGGCTCACCGGCGGATGGGTCAAGGTCACACCCACCAGCGCTCTTGATCCCGGCGAATATGCTGTGGTCGAACTGCTCGGCAAAGAAGGCATGAACACCTTTGTTTGGGACTTTGGGGTTAATCCCGCGGCACCCGCGAATCCGGGGGTTTTGAAACCAGAGTCTGCGCCGATCCAGGGCGATAAGGCCAAAGAACTGCAGAAAAACCCGTAGCATCCCCTCCCGCACAATTTTCCGGCATCAATCCACCGCGGCCTCGCATCACCGCCGTTAAGCGCTTTTGCTCGTGGCGAGTGTTTGCGCCTCTTCCTGAATCCTCTGCCATGCCCGCTGCACATGGCGAGCTTCGGTATTGGTCTGGCCTACGCAGAATCGCAACGTCAGCCGGTCGTTCAGCTTGGTGTGAGTCAGGTACAGATCCCCGCTTCGATTCAGGCGATCCATCAGCGCCTGATTGACCTCATCCCCATCTTTGTGCCGGAAACACACGAGGTTGAGCGGAACCGGGGCTGCCAGTTCAAACCGGTTGTCGTTGTTTACGCAGTTGGCGAACTCCTGGGCAAGCTGCACGTGCCGGCGCACGTGGTGCTGCAGTCCTTCGATGCCATAGTGGCGAATCACAAACCACAGCTTCAACGAACGGAAGCGGCGGCCGAGCGGAATTTGCCAATCGCGGTAATCGAAGACCGCTCCTGATTCAGTGGCTTTGTTTTTGAGATATTCCGGCTGAACGCTTAGCGTCCGGATAAGCGCTGCGCGATCTGCCACCCAGAAGCAGTCACAATCGAAGTTGGTGAACATCCATTTGTGTGGATTGAAGCAATAGCTGTCGGCGAATTCCAGGCCATGGTGAATGTAGCGAAACTCGGGGCACAGCGCAGCTGTGCCGGACATGGCAGCGTCCACGTGCAACCACAGATTATTGTCCTGGCAGATTCGGCCGATCTCAGCGACGGGATCGATTGCATTGGAGGACGTGGTGCCGACAGTAGCGCATACAAAGCAGGACGTCAGACCCGCCTGCCGATCCTGCTCGATCTGGCGGGCGAGCGCATCCGGACGCATCGCAAATTTCTCATCTACTTCGATCAGCCGCAGGTTGTCGCGGCCAAGCCCCGCGATCTGGACGTCTTTCTCAATCGAAGAATGGGCCTGCGTTGACGCATACGCCACCAACTTGCCGTCGCAGCCGCTCTGATTGCTGGCAAAATTCGTAGCCCGCTCGCGCGCCGCAAGCAGTGCGCACAACGACGCACTGGAAGCCGTATCCTGAATCACACCAGCGCCCGCGCTCTTGGACAAGAACTTCTCCGGCAGGCCGAGCATTTCAACGAGCCAATCGAGAGCGTGTGTTTCCAGTTCGGTGCAGGCGGGGCTTGTTGCCCAGAGCATCCCCTGCACTCCCAATCCGGAAGACAGCAGATCGCCGAGAATCGCCGGCCCTGAAGCATTGCATGGGAAGAAAGCATAGAAGTTCGGCGATTGCCAGTGAGTAATGCCGGGCACGATCAACTTCTCAATGTCTCCTAGGATCGCGTCGAAAGACTCACTCTTCGACGGCGGATGGGCCGGAAGGGAGGTGCGAATCTGACCGGGCCTCACGCGCGAAAGCACGGGATACGACTCGATGCGCGTGTAGTAGTCGGCAATCCAGTCCACGACCGCGTGACCGTTGCGGCGAAATTCTTCGGGAGTCATATGGAATGATTTTTCTTGGGGCATCTGGTCTCCGTATTGGGGCCTGGCTAAATCAGAGCTTGATACCTCTGTGCGCCCCTGTGTCCTCTGCGGTTACTAGGTTCTAACCACAGGGGGCACAGAGAGCACAGAGGTCGATCATGCAAGCTGACCGTAGAACACGCGAGTGTCATAGTCGAGCGAAACGCGTCCGTTCACCTGGTGCGTATCAAAAAGCTGTCGCAACTTTCCCAACATAGGTTCGTAACTTGGATGCCCGGGCTGAGGAGTGTACGAAGACGACAGAAGCCGCCCCTCCAGGGCCGGATACCCACAGTCCTGACGCATTGCGAACGTTCGCGACCGGAAGTGCGATGGAGAGAAAAAATCCGCAATCTCTGCCGTCGTGCGCTCATGGCGGACTTCGCGATAGTCGGTGCCATACGTCAGCAGTAGCTGTTCATAAGCACCGAGGAAAGCTGTCCCACCGATTTTTCGCTCATTCCATATCAACACCGTCCACCCGCCTGGTTTCAGAATTCGAACAAATTCATGCCGAGCCTTTGCCCGGTCAAACCAATGTGCGGCTTGCGCGGCGGTAATGAGATCGACGCTGTGTGCGGCAAGAGTGGTCGATTCGGCGCTCCCGGCTACACTCGTAAAATTCGAGAATCCTGCCAGAAACTCTTCTCCCGCCGCACGCATGTCCGGGTTCGGCTCAACGCCGAACACCCGATTCCCGTTTTCCAGCAACATGCGCGTAAAAATGCCCGTTCCAGAGGCAATATCGGCGACCACGGCATCAGACGTGAGGCCACATTCGGTCTTCAGCAGCGCAATCACTTCCTGCGGATACCCCGGCCGATAACGCGTGTAGTCTTTGACCCGAGAGGAAAATCGCTGCGTGGCATTGTTGACGGACACACAACTAGTTTAGCTTTTCCCGCTGCAATGAGCATCGCGCACAGTCCACCCGCTTGCGCTACCATGATGTCCATGGATCTCAAGGTTTCGGCCCGCGGCTCCATGCCGGACGGCGGAGACTCGCTGAGGATTGTCCCCGTCTTGTTGCTGGTTTTTTTCCTTGTCGCCGCGGTTACAACCGATCCGGGACAATCGTCTGACGCTTCGCCAGAGGTTCACCCTGCAGCGATCTTCGGCTTCCGCAACTCGGCCGAAGAATCCGCGCTGGAAAGCCGTTTTCTTGCCGTGCCTGATCCTAAGCTCGCAGAAGAACATCTGCGCATTCTGACTCAGGCCCCACACATTGCCGGTTCTCCTGAAGACAAAGCCACCGCCGATTATGTCGCGCAGAAATTCCGCGATTCGGGGCTGGAGACCGAAGAAGTCGAATATCGCGTCTGGATTAATTATCCCAAGGAAATCAGCGTGGATGTGACCGCTCCGCAAGGTGTGCACATGCACGGCCCCAGCCCTGAGCACGTGGATGGCGATCCATTGGGAGATGATCCGAGGGTCGTCATGCCCTACAACGGCATGTCGCCCACGGGCGATGCCGAAGCCGAAGTGGTGTACGCGAATTACGGTTCCCCGCAGGATTTCGACAAACTGAAGCAGTTGAAAATAGATGTGCGTGGCAAAATCGTGATCGTCCGCTATGGGGAAAATTTTCGCGGTGTGAAAGCCTTCGTCGCGCAGGAACACGGCGCCGCCGGCTTGATCATTTACTCGGACCCCGCGGACGACGGCTGGCGCCGCGGCGACAGCTACCCCCAGGGGCCCTGGCGTCCCGCCACCGGAGTACAGCGCGGCTCTATCGGCTATATGTTCGAATTCGCCGGCGATCCAACGACCCCGGGAATCGCGTCGCTGCCTTCGCTGCCTGCCGAAAAACGCATTGCTCCTGAACACTCGGCACAACTTCCTGCAATTCCCACTACTCCTCTTTCTTATGCCGATGCCTGGCCGATCCTCGAGCACTTGGGCGGACCGGATTCGCCGCGCGATTGGCAGGGTTCTCTGCCATTCACTTATCACGCCGGCCCGGGGCCGGTGAGGGTGAAAATGCATCTCAAACAGGACTACCAGTTCCGCACGATCTGGGATGTGATTGGCCGGGTCCGCGGCGCGCAGCTGCCGGATGAGTGGGTCGTGGCGGGTAATCACCGTGACGCCTGGGTATACGGCGCGGTCGATCCTAACAGCGGCACCGCCGCGATGCTCGAAACGGTGCATGGCATCGGCGAGCTATCGAAGTCGGGTTGGAGACCGAAGCGCACGATGGTGTTCGGGAGTTGGGATGCCGAAGAGCAAGGCTTGATCGGTTCTACAGAGTGGGGTGAGCAGCACGAAGCCGAACTGGCCAACGCTGCCGCCTATTTCAACATGGACGTCGCAGTCTCGGGTCCGAAATTCGGAGCGTCCTCGGTGCCCAGCCTGAAGCAGTTCTTGCGAGACATCACGAAGGCGGTGTCCAGTCCGAAGGGCGGCACGGTTTACGAGGGTTGGCAGGAGGCGAGTCGGCCAGGAGCTAATTCCGGCGAGGAGCCGACAGAAGCGATCGGCGACACCCGGCGCGTTCCCGCGGCGCAGGCCAACTCCGACGTGCCGGTCGGCGATCTTGGCAGTGGTTCCGATTACACCGTCTTTTTGCAACACCTCGGCGTTCCATCGACTGACATCAGTTCCACTGGTTCGTACGGCGTTTATCACTCGGCATTCGACAATTTTAACTGGTTTAAAAAATTTGCTGATCCGAGTTTTGCCTATGAGCAGCAAATGGCGCGGGTTTTCGGCCTTGAGATTCTCCGCATGGCGGATACTGACGTCTTGCCATTCGATTACCAGGAGTATGGCCAGGAAGTGGCAGCTTATGTTGAGGCAGCCCGGAAAAAGGCCGAGACCCGGTTTGGTGTCCACGTAGTCAGCTTCGATGAAGCTGGCCGGGCAGCGAACCGTTTCGATCAGGCGGGAGCAAAGATGCTGGCACGGCAAAAAAATCCGCCGCTTGATCCCAGCAAGCTGAATGAAACCTTGCGCCGCACCGAGCGCGCCCTTCTCATGCCTGACGGGCTACCCAACCGGCCCTGGTTTCGCCACGCTATCTATGCTCCCGGTCAGTACACCGGCTACGCCGCGGTGGTGATCCCGGGAATCAACGAGGCGATTGACAAACGCGATCTCGACAGCACGCGTCAGCAGATCGCAGCGCTGGCCGCTGCGCTGAACCGCGCTGCCAAAGTGCTGGACAGCTATCGTTGAGCGTGCTGGTTGCTGCCTCTTTTATGCACTCTTGGGCTCTTGCTGTTGGCAACCGCCGTGCGGCCTGTGTCGGACGTCGTGGCAGACTTCAGGGCATCAAGCTGTGCGGCGGGGCGCTTCGTCCGCGTAAAACCAGCGCCGAGGGGTGAGGCATATTGCAAACCGGCAGATGTAAGCTGTGCAAGCAAGAAAACCAGCAGCTTTGCGACAGCCATTACCTTCCGAAGAAGGTATACGGCGTAACACGTGCTCCGCAGCTGACGAGTCCGCATCCCATCGCCTTGGGTGGGGCGGACATGAAGCAAAGCTCGGACCAGCTCAGGGACTATGTGCTCTGCAGGAGCTGCGAGGACCGAATCAACAAGAACGGGGAACGATGGGTCCTCGCAAATATTCCGCAGGATTATGATGCTCCATTCCCGTTACGAACGGCACTTGAGGCGTTGAGGCCGGCGATCGTGACAAAGGATGTCGATCTTTATGACATTACTGGGGTTCGGGCGTTCGACATCGATAAGCTCTTATACTTTGCCGTCAGCATATTCTGGCGTGGTGCCATCCACGATTGGGAGACTGCGGATGGCTTGAGATGTCCTCCCGTCGAACTTTGCGGGTACGAAGAGCCCATCCGCAAGTTCCTGATGGGAGAGCAACAACTGGCCAATGATGTGGTGGTTACGGTGGACATCTGGTACGCCAAGAAGGTCTTGCAGGCTGCGGTCACGCCGCAGGCTTCACATTTGCCAGAGTGTCAGAGGTACTGGTTCTACGTTCCAGGAATTATCTTCTCGATTTACCTAGGGCAGGGCATTCCTTCTGGCGTTCGTCGGCGGAATGCATCGAATAACGTCGTTTGCGTAGACGCGCCGGAAGTGAGGTCGATATGGGAGGTGACCAAGTCAATGCTTGAATCTCAGAGGGTCACGCCGAAAACTAGGCTAATGCTGAACGAGGTAGCGGCCATCCGCAAGAAAGCCGCGCCCGCTGAGGGGCGCGGTGAAGCGCCATGACAGCCGGTAACGCGGTGCACAACTTTCTGCGGGATTTGCCTTCGGCCGCGATCCTACGTGAGCATCTATTTAATCGAGACCAGCTTCTCCACCAACCCCGAGTAATCTTTCTTTTCCAGCCCGTGAACTTCTTTGTTGTACTCGTCCACTTTGCTGGAGTAATTCATCGAGCAAAATTTCGGGCCGCACATGGAGCAGAACGCCGCTTCCTTGTAGTAATCGTCAGGCAGAGTTTCGTCGTGCATGGAGCGCGCCGTTTCCGGGTCGAGTGAGAGAGCGAACTGCTTCTCCCAATCGAACTTGTAGCGCGCATAGCTCAAGGCATCATCGCGATCCTGCGCGCCCGGACGATGCCGTGCGATGTCGGCGGCGTGAGCGGCAACCTTGTAGGCAATGATGCCGTCTTTCACGTCTTTGTCGTTGGGGAGACCGAGGTGCTCTTTCGGAGTGACATAGCAGAGCATGGCGGCGCCATGCCAGCCGATCATCGCCGCGCCGATGGCCGATGTGATGTGGTCATAGCCCGGCGCAATGTCAGTGACCAGAGGTCCCAGCGTATAAAACGGCGCCTCGTAGCACATCTCTTTCTCTTTATCCACCTGCTCTTTGATCTTATCCAGCGGGATATGTCCCGGCCCTTCGATCATTACTTGCACGTCATATTTCCAGGCGATCTTGGTCAATTCGCCAAGCGTCTTTAATTCCGCGAACTGCGCTTCGTCGCTGGCATCGGCGATACAGCCTGGACGCAGCCCATCACCGAGCGAAAACGACACGTCATACTTCGCGAAAATCTTGCAGATGTCCTCGAAACGGTCGTAAAGAAAATTCTGCTTGTGATGATGCGCCATCCACTGCGCCAGAATCGCCCCGCCGCGGCTCACAATCCCAGTGATGCGCTTGGAGATCATCGGCAGAAACTGAATCAGCACGCCGGCATGAATCGTCATGTAATCTACGCCCTGCTCGGCCTGCTCTTCGATGACTTTGAGCATGACATCGGCATTGAGATCTTCCACCCGTTTCACACGCGAGATGGCTTCGTAAATCGGAACGGTCCCGATGGGCACGGGGGAGTGCCGCAAGATCGCTTCCCGAATCTCATGAATGTCGCCGCCGGTGGAAAGGTCCATCACCGTATCCGCGCCGTAATGCACCGACGTGTGCAGCTTCTTGAGTTCCTCGTCGATATTCGACGTGACCGCGGAATTGCCGATATTGGAATTGATCTTGCATAGCGACGCCACGCCGATGCACATCGGCTCGAGTTCAGGATGGTTGATGTTGGCCGGAATAATCATTCGCCCGCGCGCAACCTCGTCACGCACAAGTTCCGCCGGAAGCTTCTCGCGCCGTGCCACGTACTCCATCTCTTCCGTGATTACGCCTTTGCGGGCATAGTGCATTTGGGAGAAGTTGCGGCCGGTATTTTGCGATTTGCGCCGGGCAATCCACTCTGCCCGTGGCCTGGGTACGCCATTTCCATTACCGCTTGTATGAGAGCCGCTCGTAGAAGTCATAACCCCACCACCTGCTGTTCCTTTGACCATCCTGATTATACGCTGCGCCCTGACGGTCTAATGTGGTCTACGGGCGAGAATGTTCCCCGGGGCTGGCGCAGCAGTATTACATTTTCATTGCTTGTACGTCTAAACGTCTCGGGCATAAAATCAATCGTTTCCTCCGGAAATCGAGGTTCTTATGCGCATCTTCTGTTTGGCTGCCGTTTTTCTGCTCATCAGTAGCGTCGTCGCACAAACCGCTCCGGCCGCGAAGCCGAGCGCCGAGTTCAGCATCGACATCATCGACAAAAGCCTCGACCCCTGCACCGATTTCTATCAATACGCCTGTGGCAACTGGCTGAAGACCGCCGAGATTCCTGCCGACCAGCCGCGCTGGGGCGCCTTCAGCGAGTTATCCGAAAGCAATCTCGCCATCGAGCGGGGGATTCTGGAGAAAGCCTCCGTCGAAACTCCTAGTCGCAATGCCATCGACCAGAAGATCGGCGACTATTACGGCTCGTGCATGGATGAGAAAGCTGCCAACGAAAAGGGCCTTGATCCTCTGAAGCCCGAACTCGAACGTATCGCCGCGGTCAAAGATAGAGAGGCGCTGATCGATGCCATCGCGCGCGTGCACATGATCGGCCCCAACCCGCTGTTCAACTTCTATTCTTCGCCTGACCTGCACAACGCCGATCAGGTCATCGCCTTCATCGATCAGGGCGGGCTGACCCTGCCCGACCGTGATTTTTATCTCAAAGACGATGCCAAAAACTGGGGCCTGCGCCAGACCCTGGTCGAGTATGCGACCGAAGTGTTCACCCTGTCAGGACAATCACAGCAGCAAGCGGCCGATTCTGCCTGGACGGTGCTTCGCATCGAAACCGCCCTGGCCAAAGCTTCCATGGACCGCACTTCGCGCCGCGATCCCAAGAATCGCGATCACAAGATGTCACGAAGCGCCGCGGAGGAACTGGCTCCCAACTTCTATCTGGATCGTTATTTCTCCGATGTCGGCGCACCGAGCTTCGCTGAACTGAACGTTGTCAATCCGGATTTCTTCAAGCAGGTAAATTCCGTCGTCGAGTCCGAGTCCCTGGATTCGCTCAAGACCTATGTAAGCTGGCAGATGCTGAATGCGGCTGCGCCCTGGCTTTCTCAGCCGTTCGTGGATGCCAATTTCAAGATGCGGCAGGCGCAGACCGGACAAAAAGAAATTCAGGCGCGCTGGAAGCGTTGCATCAACGCCACCGACCGTGCGTTGGGCGAGGCGCTGGGGCAACGCTACGTCGAGCTGACCTTCGGCGCCGAGGGCAAGCAGCGCATGTTGAAGATAGTCGACGCGCTGGAAAAATCTCTCGACGATGACATTCAAACTCTTCCTTGGATGACCGCTGACACCAAGAAGCAAGCCAAGCTGAAGCTGGAAGCGATTCGCAACAAGATCGGCTATCCCGAGCAATGGCGCGATTACACCAAGCTCACGGTTGTGCGCGGCGACTTGCTGGGAAACTTTTTCCGCGCCAACGAATTCGAATCCAAGCGCGACATAAATAAAATTGGCAAGCCGCTCGACCGTAAGGAATGGGGAATGACCCCGCCCACGGTCAACGCTTATTACAACGGGTCTTACAACGAGATCGTCTTCCCTGCTGGCATCCTGCAGCCGCCCTTTTTCGACAAGAAGATGGACGACGCGGTCAACTTCGGTGGTATCGGAATTGTCATCGGCCACGAATTGACTCACGGCTTCGATGATCAGGGCCGCAAGTATGATCCCGAGGGAAACTTGCGCGACTGGTGGACCGAGCAGGACGGCAAAGAGTTTGAGAAGCGGGTGAGCTGCATTGCCGATGAGTACAGCGGCTTCACCGCAGTCGACGATCTGAAGCTCAACGGCAGGCTGACTCTGGGCGAAAACACCGCCGACAACGGTGGCGCGCGAATCTCTTACAACGCGCTCGAACACGTTATCGCCGAGGATAAAACAGGCAAGGCAGCGAAGCCGATTGATGGCTTCACGCCGGAGCAGCGCTTCTTCCTGGGATTCGCGCGCGTGTGGTGTGAAAAGCAGCGTCCCGAGTTTGCCCGCATGCGGGTCACTACCGATCCGCACTCACCCGGGAAATATCGCATCGACGGCGTAATCGAAAACATGCCGGAATTTCAGAAAGCCTGGGGCTGCAAAGCCGGCCAGCCCATGGTTGCCGCTAACGCGTGCCGGGTGTGGTAGCCACATGCTTGCTCAATCTCTGACTGCACGATCCCACGTGCGACACTGCGCCCTTCGCCATTCTTTGCGTGCTTTGCGGTTAAAAGCTCGTACCGCAAAGATCGCCAAGAAATCGCAAGGGTCGTGAAGAGCTTCAACTTGAAGTCGGGACGCTGTTTGCAAATCCTTGACAGAAAAATTACGGCGAAATGACCCGTCAATTACCTCAGCGTGACAACGCAGTAATTCACCTTCCTTAGTCTGACCTCATCCGGTGCGCAACAAGGTTCCGGAATTCCAAGAGGAGTAGAAAGGCGCTCTTTCGAGCCGCCAGCCCTTATGAAAACAAAAGAACTAATCTCGATATTTGCTTTGACATTGCTGATTTGCATTTCCAGCCGGCAGCCAGTTCATGCAAGAAGCACTCCGGCCGCGCTGTCTAGCGGCGCCATTCTTAGAGGTACGGTAAAGTTCGAGGGCACGGTGCCCAAGGCTAAGCCCATCAGCATGGCGGCTGATCCCGGTTGCGCCAAGCAGCATCCCACGCCCGTTTTCAGTCAGGAGGTCATGACCGATTCCAAAGGCGATCTGCAAAATGTGGTCGTGTTTGTCTCTGACGGCCTGGGCGACCGCACTTTTGATCCGCCCAGCCAACCGGTGGAGATGAAACAAAAGGGTTGTATGTACGAACCCCATGTTCTGGCGTTGCAGGCGAACCAGCCGGTGGAAGTCACCAACGATGACCCGACCACCCACAATATTCATCCCTTGCCGGCGAATAACCGGGAATGGAACAAGGCCGAAATTCCTGGTTCCAAAATCGAAGAAACGTTTCCGCGGCCCGAGATCGCCATCCCGGTGAAATGCAACGTGCATCCCTGGATGAAGGGCTACGTTGCGGTTTTCAAACATCCGTTCTT
>DASPSE010000457.1:0-2061 GCA_035624085.1 Terriglobales bacterium | reverse complement strand
TGGAGCGCGGCGAAGAGTCCTAGCGTGATCGGACGATCTCGAAACACGGGGGTACTGAGCAGGTTTGAGGTCCTTCGGCGTGGCCTCAGGATTTCGCCTGCGGGCTCCCGCTGCGCTCACGCCCGCAAAGCAGCTCAAGTTCGAGTCCCGCCGGGTCCATTCTCCCTTTGTGCGTAGGCCCGGATGGAGAATTTCATTTGAGGAGAAAACGCAGAGATATCTCCTCAAAGTAACTTGACATGCTCGTTGCGCACAACCGATACTGTACCCAAGCAGAGTGCCAATTCCACCACGGAATATGAATGGCTCCGGAAACGGAGCCATTTCTATTTTCGCGGACTCGTGTTCCCCGATTCGCTCAAAACGCCGCTCTTGTTTAGAATAGAAATTTACGCATGGATCTGGCCGCCATTCAGTCTGCTCTGCGCGAGCGCAACATAGATGCCTGGCTCTTTTACGACCATCATCATCGCGACCCCATCGCTTATCGCGTGCTCGGTCTGCCGGATGGATTAATGGTCACGCGCCGCTGGTATTACCTGATTCCCGCGCAAGGCGAGCCCGTCAAACTGGTTCACAAGATTGAAGCCGGCCACCTCGACACGCTGCCGGGCAACAAGCTTCAGTATTCCGGCTGGCAGGAGTTGTTTGACCAGATCAAACGCATGTTGGCATCCTGTCGCGATATCGCCATGCAGTATTCCCCCAACAATCTCATCTTCTATGTTTCGTTGGTCGACGGTGGCACCTTGGAATTAATTCGCGGATTGGGGAAGAACGTAGTGAGTTCCGGGGATCTGGTGGCGCAGTTCGAAGCGACTTGGACGGAAGAGCAAATCAAAACGCATTTCGCGGCGCGCGACAAAATTGACGCCATCACGCCGGCAGCTTTCCAGGAGATCGGAAGACGCGTGCGGAACGGCGGCACCAACGAATACCAGATTCTGCAATGGATCATGGGAGCTTTTCGGCGTGAGAACCTGGTCACGGACGATCCGCCAATTGTCGCCGTCAATGCCAACAGCGGAAACCCGCACTACGAACCCCGTGCAGAAAAATCAGCGCCGATCCGTGAAGGCGATTTCGTCCTCCTGGATATATGGGCGAAACAAAACAGTCCCGGCGCCGTCTATTACGACATCACCTGGACCGGATTCGTAGGCAAGGCGCCTTCGGACCGAGTGAAAGAAATTTTTAATGTCGTGTGCGGCGCGCGCGACGCTGGCGTGAAGAAGGTGCAGGACGCGGTTGCGGCGAGTAAAGCGATTGCCGGGTGGGAAGTGGACCGGGCAGTACGGGATCACATCAAAAAAGCTGGATTTGGCGACTACTTCATTCATCGCACGGGACATTCCATTGGGACTGAAGTGCACGCTAACGGCGCCAACATGGACGATCTCGAGATTCACGACGAACGCCGTATCCTGCCCAATTCCTGCTTCTCCATCGAACCGGGCATTTATCTGTCCGAATTCGGTGTCCGCAGCGAGGTCAATGTGCTGGTTCGTCCCCACGCCGCCGAGGTAACGGGTAAAATTCAAAGAGAGATTGTGATCATCTGAATGGCGAACCCCTCGACCACAAAGAACGGAGCTGTAGCGGCCAAAGCTCCCTCCCAGCCCTTCACGACCATGTCGGTGTTGGCTCCGGCCGTCGGCTGGCTGATTCCCGGCGCGGGTCATCTGATTCAGAAGCGCTGGATTCGCGGCCTGTTGCTGATGGGCTCGATTGTCATCATGTTTGTGCTTGGCCTGATGATGGAAGGCCACGTCTACCAGGCTAACGGCGGGGATATTCTCGACATTCTGGGATTTGTTGGCGACGTCGGAGCCGGCGGTTTGTACATCTTGAGTCAGGCGATGGGCTGGGGACACGGTGCCATCTCGCACGCCACCGCTGACTATGGAACCAAGTATTTGATTGTCGCTGGCCTGCTGAACTTCATCAGTGCGGCTGACGCCTATCACATCGCGATTGGGAAAAAGCCGTGACCCTCGCTCTTTCTCACTTCACTGCCGCTCTGCTTTTCTCCGTATTCGCCTCCATCGTGTTTGGCATCAC
>DASPSE010000452.1:0-9683 GCA_035624085.1 Terriglobales bacterium | reverse complement strand
ACATCGTGTTGCTGATAGCCGCCCAGAGCGCAGCCGACGGAATCGAGCAGGAAGCGCTTGGCCTGGTAAATGGCATCCTGCGAAAGATGCTTATAATTCAGCGCGGCAGCCCAGCGGGCCATCGTGGCCGTGACGGTCTCTTTGGCGGCAACGGCTTCTTTGACGGACACAGACTCTCCGTAGACTGTTGTCATTCCGAGGAGTGGAGCGACGAGGAATCTGCGGTTCTCTGTGGTGCTCCCCAAAGCAGATTCCTCGCACTGTCTCGCTCGCGTTTCACGCGGCGACGAACGGCTCGGAATGACAATCCAACAAAAGTGTTCATTTCAGCTTCACGTTCTTCGGATTCTTGAACGGCAAGAAGGCCATGAAGTCAGCATGATGCACGATGAAAGCTTCGGTCGTGCGCTTGACCAGGTCGCCTTCGGCCGCATGGGCAGCGATGATGTGGCAAACATCGTCGGGCACACCGCATTCCAACGCCAAGGCCACGCCGGTAAAGGGATGGCGAAGAGCTTCGCCGCGCTCGCTCTGCCGGCTCTTACCATCGGGGCCGAGTTCATACTCCAGCAATTTGCCGACATCGGCAAGGATGGCGCCGGCGATGACGGTGTCGATGTCGATCGGCAGCGCCCGTCCCATAAATTCCTGCATGGCTTCGGCGCTCTGGCGCGCGATGTGAACCACGCAGCGCTTGTGCTCCATGAAAGTAATCGGGCAATTGGGCACCAGCAACGTGAAGGGGATCTGGTTCAGATCATCCGGCTTCAGCGGGCTGCGTTCCAGAGCCTTGATCCAGGTCTGCGTAACCTGCTCGCGCAGTTTGGGCTTCTCGATCCACTGGATCTCCGGCCACAGCCTGGCGACCACGTCACGCATTGCGTTCAAACCTCCTTGCGAAACCATCTAGCTTAGCGCGACGGGAACGAGCGCGTCGAGTGGGAGCGGCACAAGGGGTTGTGATGGGCCGAACAAAGCAGGTTCCTCGACACAGGCTCGCCGCGCCAGCGCGGCTCCGTCCGGCTCGGAATGACAACGGGGATGGATTGAGGTTGCTGTTGGTGTTTGTGCGAATTACGATGGGCGGACTATGAGAATCCTGAGCTCCCTCCTGCTTTTTCTCAGCATGGTCAACCCGCTTGCCCTGGCAACAGCCCAAACCACACCGGCAAAGCCGAACGCTGCGGACGCGGTTTACCCCATTCGCGAAGGTTTCGTGGACGCAAACGGTGTGATGATTTATTACATGTCCACGGGCCACGGCCAACCGCTGATGATCGTGCATGGCGGACCCGGCGCCTCGCATGATTATTTCCTGCCTTACCTGCTGCCGCTAGCCCGCCATTACCGAGTCGTGTTTATTGACGAGCGGGGCTCGGGGCGCTCGCAAAAGCTCGAAGATCGTTCCGCCTACACAACCGAGAATATGGTGGAGGATGTCGAAGCGGTGCGGCAGGCGCTGGGCTTGGGCAAAATCAGCTTGCTCGGCCATTCTTATGGTGGCGCGCTGGCGCAGGCGTATGCGCTCAAGTATCAGCGGAATCTCTCGCACCTGATTTTGGCGAGCACTTGGTCGAGCACGGTAGCGATGAACCAGGTGTTTGTCAGAATGAAAGAGAACATGACGCCCGAGTTGCGCGAGCGGATCGATAAGCTCGAGGCGCAAGGGCTGTTTGGCCACGGGCACGACTACGAGAAGAACCGCTACACCAACGACTACATGATTGCGGCGTGGGGCGAAGGGTATTTTCCGTATGTTTACCGCAACCGGCCGGATCCTAATTACGATCCGATCGCGGCCAGCAACATGTCCTGGGATCTCTATCGCGAGATGTGGGGCGAACACGGCGAGTTCGTCATCGACGGCAACTTGAAGTCGGTGGAATACACCGGCCGGCTGTCAGCCATCAAAGTGCCGACGCTGATTGTGGTTGGCGAGCATGATGAGTGCGATCCGTCGCTCTCGCAAGCCATGCATGCGAAGATTGCAGGATCGAAGCTGGTGATTTTGCCGAATGCCGGACACATGACGTTCGTGGACCAGACTGGTATGTTCATCAAGGCGGTGGATGGGTTCTTGAGCAAGGCAAGATGAAAAACGGTTCTCAGTTGCTGCGACCTCCGGCCAGGCGCTTTGCCGCTGGCCGACCTGATGCGATAGGGTTGAGTGCAGTGAAGCAAATTCTGGCAGGATTCATAGTTGTCCTTTGGTCGATTGTTACAACGGCTCAAGACACGAGTGTTCAGCCGTTGGCGATTCAGACCACGAGCCTGCCGAGAGCGTACGTCAGACAGCCGTACGAGGCTCGACTGGAAGCGCGTGGTGGAGTGCCTCCGTTGAAGTGGGAGGTTACTGAGGGCTCTTTACCCTCGGGCCTTGTTCTGCATAGCGACGGCGAACTGGCCGGCACTCCGATCGAAACCGGCGAGTTCCGGCTCACAGTGACGACTACAGACAGCGGCAGGCCCGCTTACCAGCGGAGCCAGCAACTTTCGTTGACAGTAGTGTCCCCGCTGATGGCGCAGTGGGGACGCTATCCTAAGGTCAACGGGCAAAGGTTGGAGGGATCGATTCTGGTCTCGAACCAAACGGACCGCGACTTCGATCTGACGGTGATTGTGCTGGCGGTGAACACGATCGGACGCGCGACTGCGATCGGCTATCAACACTTCCCTTTGAAGAAAAACACGGATGAGATGGAAGTTCCTTTCGGAGATAACCTTCCGCCGGGGTCCTACGAACTCAATGTGGATGCGGTAGCCGAGGTGGCGGCAACGAAGTCAATTTACCGTGTGCGGCTGGTGCCGAAGGAAAGGTTCCAAGTACAGCAGGGACCGTGAAAACGGTTGGTGGCTAGAGAATGGCAAAACCAGCTGTCTCTTTCGGGGGAGAGCCAGAACGAGCCGACCACTAGCCACCAAGCGCACAAAATAAGAGCCCCGAGGTGATGTTGGGATCATTCGTCTCAGCCAGTAGCTCGCTTTAGACCCTTGCTGACCTGCTTTCATCTCTTCCTTGCGAGAAGCGATGCGCGATCATCACTCGGGCTCCGGGCTTACCGCCAACCGGATAAATCAACCCAACGCCTCGGGACTCTATCCTGCCTTTGACAAATCTTCTTGTTCGCCTCGACCAGTGCTTTGCTATAGACCCTCGCTAGCCTTCCTTTTGTCATCTTGCGATGCAAAAGGTGACCTTGCTCGAGCCCCGGACGCCGCACCAACCGGAAAAACTTCAGAAGCTGTCAAAGAACGATTATGTTTTTACACCTTCTGTCGCAGGAGTCAATGAATACGCTGTAATTACATCTACTTACAATTCAATCGAGTGCAGGACGTTCACAGGCATGTGCAGCGAGATTGGTGCACTCTTCCCAAAAAGGGAATGTTCCAGATCGCATTTTCGCACGGGATTTGGCGGGAGGCGCCAGGCATGAAACGCCAAAAGGCCGCCGGAAGCCGCGGCTTTCGGCTGTGCAAATCTCCGAAAAGCCGCTCTGGACCATATTTTGATGGCCTCGGCTTTCGCGACGTGTAGAGATTTGGCAAAGCACCTGGCCATGCTACTGCTTTTCTCGGCACTCACGTTACAATGCCGAGTTCACGATACCTCAGGAGGCACGTGTGCGGGGACTCGGTCGTCTGTTGTGGCTGATTGTGATGATGTCTTTGCTGCCCGCGACCATCTGCGCCCAGGTCAAGGTCAGTGCGGAAGAGCGCACGGCGCAATATCTGGAATCAATTCGTCACGAACCGTCACTCGCGCTGGCGTTCCTGCGGGAAATGCCGAAAGGCGGCGACCTGCACAATCACTTAAGCGGGAGTATTTACGCAGAGAGCTGGGTCGATTTTGCGGCGGACGATAACCTCTGCGTCGATCGCACGACCTCGATTCTGATCGCTCCGCCGTGCGACGCGTCCTGCGAGAGGTTCACGAGCAAACCGGCCGTGCGCTGCGCTTATGGCGATCATGTGCTTTATAACTCGATGATCGATGCGTGGTCGATGCGCAACTGGAATCCGGGCGAAGAATCGGGCCACGACCACTTCTTCGCTACTTTCGATAAATTCTCTCTCGCTTCCTATAATCACACAGGCGATGAGATCGCCGAGGCGGCTTCGCAGGCAGCGGAAGACCGCCTTCAGTTTCTCGAGTTGATGCACACGGCGGATGGTGGGCAAGCGGCGCAGCTCGGGAGTAGGGTTGGCTGGGATGATCACCTGCCGCAGTTGCGCGATAAGCTTCTGACTGGCGGACTGAAGGACATCGTCAAGACTACAAGCAAGAAGCTTGATGACGACGAGAACAAAATGCGCTCGCTCCTGAAATGTGGAACGGCCGAGGCGAGCCCGGCGTGCGAGGTCACGGTTCGTTACTTATACCAAGTGTTGCGCGGCCTGCCTCGCGAAGCGGTGTTCGCAGAGATTCTTTTGGGCTTCGAACTGGCTTCTTCGGATGCAAGATTTGTCGGGCTGAACCTGGTGATGCCGGAAGACTGGTACGTCCCCATGCACGATTTTGAGTTGCACATGAAGATGCTGGACTACCTGCACGAAATCTACCCCAAGGTGCACATCAGCCTCCATGCGGGTGAGCTGGCTTTCGGACTGGTACCGCCGGAAGGAGTGACTTTCCATATTCGTGACTCGGTCGAGCGCGGCCACGCCGAGCGCATCGGTCACGGCGTCGATATTATGAGCGAGCACGATCCGTTTGGACTGCTCCGCGAAATGGCGCAGCGCGATGTGCTGGTTGAGATTTGTCTCACGTCGAATGATGTCATTCTGGGCATCGTGGGCAATGACCATCCACTGCCGATCTATATGAAATATGGCGTGCCGGTGGCATTGGCGACCGATGACGAGGGCGTGTCGCGTTCCGATATGACCCATGAATATCTGCGCGCAGTTGAGACATACGACTCGATTTCTTATCGAGACCTGAAGCGCATGGCACGGCTTTCGCTCGAACACAGTTTTCTGCCGGGGACGAGCTTGTGGACGGATGCAAATAATTTCCGGATGGCCGGCGCATGCGCAACTTCGGCGATCGAAAAGCCTTCCTCGGCCTGCGAGAAGTTTTTAGCCGGGAGTGAGCGCGCGAAGATACAGTGGAAGCTGGAGGAAGAATTCGCCAAGTTTGAAAAGCAATACTGACCCTTGTCATTCCGAGCCGGTCGCAACCGCCTTGCGCGGCGAGAGTGTGCCGAGGAATCTGCTGGCGGATTAGAAATGCAGATTCCTCACCGCTGAAGCGGGTTCGGAATGACAAATCTCCACGATGACTGATACTTTCATCCTCGCCGAATCCGCCGCAGCATTCCTGCTGTCACAGACGCCACTGCGGCCGAAGATTGGGTTAGTGCTTGGCTCAGGCCTAGGCGCCTTTGCTGACGAGCTCAACGAGGCGGCACGCGTTCCCTACGCGCAGGTTCCGTCCTTTCCGCGCTCCACGGCGGTGGGACACGCTGGGCAAATGGTGATCGGCAAGGCGGGGGACGTTCCTGTTGTTGTGATGCAGGGACGCGTGCATCTTTACGAAGGTTATTCTGCCAGTGAGGTCGTATTTCCGGCGCGCGTCCTCGGCCGCATGGGGATTCGCGCGCTCATCCTCACAAACGCCGCTGGCGGGATCAATCTCGAATACAAGCAGGGCGCTCTCGTCGTGCTTACCGATCACATCAATCTGCAGGAGCAGAACCCGCTGGTCGGTCCGAATGACGAGCGCTTCGGCCCGCGCTTTCCGGACATGACTCACGCGTACTACAAGCCGTATCGTGTGCTGGCCCTTGAGGCAGCTCGCAAACTGGGCAAAACGATCCACGAAGGCGTGTACGCGGCATTGCTGGGACCGAGCTACGAAACGCCAGCCGAAATTCGCTATTTGCGAACCATTGGCGCGGATTTGGTCGGGATGTCCACGATACCGGAAGTGATTGTTGCCCGGCAGATGGGAATTAAGATTTTGGCGATCTCTTGTGTGACCAACATGGCGGCCGGGATCTTGGATAAGCCTCTGAATCATGAAGAAGTGCTTGAGACCGGCAGGCGGGTGCAGGCAGATTTCGTGGCGCTGCTGAAAGCTCTGCTGCCGGGAATTGCGAAGGACATTGCGAAAGACTAAGAACTGGCGAGGACGCCCGTCCACCGCTGATTTCACTGTGGAGCTTCGCTCCTGCGCCGGACGACGATGTCCGGGCCTACGCGATTCATCTTGCCGTCAGAAAATGATTTTTGCGGCCAGTTGAATCACTCTCGGTCCTCCGCCACCTAGACCAGGATTAGTTTGTGCCTGATCGGGAGTTTGCGTGATCAGCCCTTGCCCGGTCGAACCGGGGCTGACGAACCAATTCGGCAAGGCGAAGTTGGGATGATTAAGAATGTTGAAGAACTCCGCCCTCAACTGCAGATTCACGCGTTCGCTGATCAGAGTATTCTTCGCGACCGCAAAATCCAGATTCCAGAAGTGCGGCCCATAGATGGCGTTGCGGCCCAGGTCCCCGAATGTGCCAAACGGTGGATTGGCAAAGGCAGCGCCGTTGAGATAGCCAATTGTGTCCGGCGCCGACTCCCAGTTGGGATTGATTGGGTTCACTCCCGGCACGATGTTAGGGCGCTGATGAAAGTTAGAGGGGGTGGGGAAAACGCTGCTGTTAGCTCCACTGGTGTCATTGGAGTTGACAATGGGGACCGGACGTCCGCTTTGGGCGGTGAAGATGGTGTTGAACTGCCAGCCTTCGCCGAGTCGCTTAGGACCGGCGAAGTGCGGAATCTGGTAGGTGAACGCGGCGGTGAAGCGATGGCGATTGTCGAAGTTCGACGGTCCGTACTCAGCTTTCAAGTCGTTAGAATTCTGTGGCAGCGCGGCGGTGGAGGAATTGTAGTCGATGCCGTCGGAAGCATCGTCAAGCGACTTGGAAAAAGTGTAACCGGCGAAGCCCGACAGGCCGTGCGAACCTTGCACGCGAAGTGTAGCTTGAAGCGCATTGTAGTTTGAGGCGCTAAAGGTAGCGAACTCGTCCATGAAGCCGTAGTTCAGGTTCGGGCGAATGCCTTCGATATTGGGCTGATTGGCGTCGAGCAGGCGAACCAGCTTGGTGCCTTTGCTGCCTACATAACCTAACTGAAAAGCAACGTTCTTGGCGACTTGCTGCTGGACGTTGAGATTCCAGTTCTGGCTGTAGGGTGTTGCGAGATCGAGCGGCGTGAAGAAGATGTCGGAACCCATGATCGGATAGGGGCCGGACGGAACGGTAAATACCGGCACACCTGGAGTGCTGCCATCGAATGCGTTGGCATTGTAGTTGTTGGCCAGGGAGATAACTGGCTTAGGTCCCATAGGCGGAGTTACCAGACCCGCGTCGTTGGTGTAGTTGGCAATCATCAAGTCTTGGGGGATGTAGTCGAAGTAGATCCCGTAACCGCCGCGGACCACAGTCTTGGGCATGGGATTCCAGGCGAATCCGAAACGCGGACCAAAATTGTGCAGGTCGCGATCGTAAGCGCCGTTGACTCCGCCTGTCCCCACCATGTGAAGCAATCCATCGGTACCGAGATTGGCAAGCAGATTGTTTTGCTCGCTGATGGGGCCGAAGTATTCCCAGCGCAAGCCGAGGTTGAGAGTGAGGCGAGAAGTGGCGCGGAAGTCGTCCTGCGCAAAGAATGCCAGGCCGTTATTGAAGGTGGTGCGCTGCGTGTTGCCAGCGTCAATCGAAGGAAAGGTGTTGCCCTGGTAATAGCTGACCAGAGTCAGCGCTCCGGGATCAGAGCATCCGGGCGCAGCGGGGCAGAGCGCCAAGGTAGTTGGGTCGGCCGCGCTGAAAGAGAACAGGCCGCGCTCCAGATTGTCGTTAAAGCTGCTGATGGCCGCGCGGCGGTATTCACCGCCAAATTTCACAGTGTGGCGGCCGCTGATAATGGTGAAGTTGTCGAGGAACTGAAAGCTCTGGCTGGTGCGGCCGCGCGGAACGCTGTAGCCAGTCGTTCCCAGATTGTCGAAAATGCCACCAAAGTCGATCTCCGGCAGGCCGAGCTTTCCGGTGCCAAAGTCAATGCCGAGACTAGACGGATCGATCTGGTCGCCAGAGGTGAATGACGTGCGATAACGGCTGTATCCAAAGCGGACTTCGTTGATCTTGCTGCTACTGAGCGTGGAAAGCAGGCTGAGAGAGACGAGTTGCACCCGAGTCGGCGATTCCTGCACGAATTGCGGCAGGCGCGATCCGGCGCCGAAACCGAATCCGCCCAGCGGGAAGGTTTGCTGACTGCTGGCATAGGCATAGCGCCCGGAAAGAGTTTCACGATCGCTGAATTGCTGATCGACTTTCGCGATTAGACTGTCCACATCGTTGAAGTCGTGCACCCCACCGACGGTAGTTCCGTTGGCACTGGTGGCGGCGGGAAAGAAGCCGAGAATCTTTGTAAGAGCCGGACTCGGTGTAACCGAATTCACTCCGTTGTTCGCTACCAACTGCTGCGCTTCGGTGATCTGGGTTTGAGTGGGCACCACAAAGCTGAAGTCTGAAGTCACGCGCTCGCGCTGGCCTTCGTAGGCGCCGAAGAAAAAGGTCTTGTCTTTGATGATTGGGCCACCGAGCGATGCGCCAAACTGATTGTTGCGGAATTCGCTTTTGGGGATCTGGTTGCCGGAGGCATCGATCGAGCGGTTGAAGAAGTTACGGGCGTCGAACAGGTCGTTGCGCACGAACTCAAAGGCGCTGCCGTGAAACTGGTTGGTGCCGGATTTCGTGATGATGTTGATCACGGAGCCGCTGTTGCGGCCGTACTCGGCGGGAAATTGCGACTGCAGGTTGAATTCCTGGATGGCGTCGATGGGCAACAAGGAAGCCGGCGCTCCGCCGATTCCGGTCTGGTTGAAAGCCGAGTTGTTGAAGAAGGGATCGTTGTTGTCGGTGCCGTCGAGCGTGTAATTGTTGGAGCGGTCGCGGTTGCCATTGATGGAGAACTGGCCAAAGCCATCCTGGACGGCAGCAACTCCAGAGGGCTCGACGGTTGCACCGGGAACCAGGGCAACAAGCTTACCGAAGTCGCGGCCATTCAGCGGCAGGTCGGCGACCAACTGCCGTTCCACCACCTCACCCAGAACATCGCGGTTCTCGTCGATCACCGGGGCGGCGGCCAGGACGGTCAGTTGCTCGGCCCGCTTCTCGATCTTGGTGAGATCAAAGTCGGCGGTGGTGTCGAGGCCGACAGCGACCAGCACATTCTGGGCGACTGGCGACAATCCTGCCGATGCAGCGGTGACCGTGTATTCGCCGGCAGGCAATTCAGCGAGGACGTAAGCGCCATCGGGACCGGTGACGGTGTCGCGAACCTGGCCCGTGGCGGTGTTCTTGGCGGTAACCTTTGCCCCCGCAATCACGCTGCCACTGGGATCAACGACCCTACCACGAATGGAGCCGCGGTAGCTCTGGGCGAACAGATGGCCGGATATGAGTAGGAGGAGCGCGAGGACAATCAGATGTTGGGATCGCCCATTGCCTGTCATCAATTGATGGCTCATGTTTCCTCCTAAGTTAGTGTTTCTCCGGGCGCGGAATAAAGATCGGTTGCGGCGGTTTGATGCCATATACCTGCGCAAAACTACCCTGGTTGACTGCAATTCCCAGGCGACCACGAGAGTCGATGTAGAGCAACGGTTGGTTCAAGGGCACGTCGCTGAA
>DASPSE010000428.1:0-3650 GCA_035624085.1 Terriglobales bacterium | reverse complement strand
CTTCCTCGCAATGCGAAGCTGGTGTTGGAAGTCACTTGTCAAAGCCCTGTTCGGCTCAATTGCGATTCCCATTTTTACCTCACGAATTAACCTCTCGGGTTTCAGACGACCCAAAACAGAGTATGTTTCTAACAAGTTTAGTGGAGCTATGGGGAAAGCATAACCCCTCGTCAACTTTTTGACGACGCCGTTATCGGCTCAGTGAGCCGAAATCGGCACATCGACTCAGTTTGATTATTCATTGAGCCCGGTTTCGCCACGCCTTAAGATCGAAATGTCCAAGTTGCTCCTCTCGAATTTTGTCAACTGTTACGGGTCCCAGAGGGGTCGGTGAGCCCGGAGCCGCATGGATATTGATGATTTCGCATTTTCTCGAATTTGCAAACGGTAGAATTTACTCCCATCTCTTACTACCCCCAAGTCCAATTGACACTCATTGCCCGCGCCCCTAGACTGGAAGTCTCGCGCGGTTAGTACGGATTCGAGGACATCGCATGGGCTGGCTGCAAAACCGGTTTGAAAAGAATTTCCTGATCACGACAGTGGACTACGTCTTCAACTGGGCACGCAAGTCCGCGCTCTGGCCCATGACCTTCGGCTTGGCTTGCTGCGCGATCGAAATGATCGCGTCTTCGACGGCGCGCTTTGATATCGCGCGCTTCGGCTCCGAAGTCTTCCGTCCCAGCCCGCGGCAGAGCGATCTGATGATCGTGTCCGGCACCGTCACGCTGAAGATGGCGCCTGTCGTGAAACGCATTTACGACCAGATGCCGGACCCCAAATGGGTCATCTCCATGGGCGCATGTTCATCAGTGGGTGGCCCGTTCAATACCTACGCTGTTTTGCAGGGCGTCGACAAGATTGTGCCCACGGACGTCTACGTGATTGGCTGTCCGCCGCGCCCGGAGAATCTGTTCTACGCGCTGCTCAAGCTGCAGGACAAGATTGATCAGATGACGCTGGCGAAGAAGCCCACCGAAGTGCGGCTGGAGCCGAGTATGGTGGAAGCGTTTAAACGGCAAGTGATGATTGCTCAAACCTTGCAGCCGAAATAGCAATTAGCACATAGCAATTAGCATTTAGCCAACCAAGGTCGCAGTGCTCAATCAGAATTTGGTGCTCCAGCACCACTTTGCTCTGGCTAAATGCCAAGTGCTAAATGCTAAGCAAGCTCACTACCCAATCCGAACTTCCCACCCCCGGCCAAGCCAAAGAATTTCCCTGCGGGAGCAAGGTCGTCTGCATCGCTAACGTGAACGGAACGATTTCTGCGATGGATAACGTCTGCCTGCACCGCGGCGGACCGCTAGGTCAAGGAATGATCGAAGGTGACAAAGTTGTGTGCCCATGGCATGGCTGGCAATGGGATCCAAAAACTGGCCAGGCCGCCCACAATCCCAACGCCAAGGTCTCCGTCTATCCGATTAAGATTGAAAACGGCGACGTGATGGTCGAACTCTAAGGCTCAGCGCGCCTTTCCCAACAACCGATAACAGCTACCCAAGGTATTTCAGGAACTTTCCTGGGTCGTTTTCAAACCCAGGGAACACCTGATCGAGCGCCTTGTTTCCCAGATGCCGATACGCCGACTCTCCCAGCACGCGCCGGAAATCTGTAGTAAGCGCCAGATCGCGGCCTTCGTAGAGTTGTGAAGGATCGAGACCCGGCCAGCGTCCGTAAACTTTGCCGCCTTTCACGGGGCCTCCCATGACGAACATCACATTGGCATGGCCATGGTCGGTTCCACGATTGCCATTTTCGCGCGCTGTGCGTCCGAACTCGGACATAGTTACAACAACGGTGTCTTCCGCCAGGTCGCCGAGATCGATCCAGAACGCCGCCAGAGATTGCGAAAATTCGCCCAAGACGTTCGCGATTTGCCCCTGCGTGCTGCCCTCATTCACGTGATGGTCCCAGCCGCCGATGTCGGCAAACGCAACCTGCACACCCAGATTCGCCTTGATGAGCTGAGCCAATTGCTTGAGGCTATCGCCGAAGCGCCCCTTCGCATAATTCGCGCCGGGTGCAGGCGTGTACTTTGACGGGTCCGCCGCTTTCAGCATTTTCACAGCCTCAAACGTTTCTTGCCCAGTGCCATGCAAGACGGAATCAACCGACTGCTCGTACATCGCCTCGAAAGTATTTGCGATCGGCGCGGCGTTGGGATTTCGCCCTCCAACCCCGAATTCGTTGATATTGTTCACTGCCGCAGCCGGTTCGCTGCCGGAAAGAATTCGCGGTAAGGAGGGTCCGAGTGCAATGGCGCGAAACGGCGAGTTGCCTGCCGGAGTGGGAAGAGACCGAAGGCTGCGATTGAGCCAGCCGTCCTCGGTGGCTTTCACCCCGGGCGTGCCCGATTCCATAAAATCCTGCGCATCAAAATGGGAGCGAGTCGGATCGGGCGAACCGGCCGCGTGCACAATCGCCAAATGCCGCTGGTTCCACAGCGGCTGAAACGAAGCCAGGGATGGATGCAGCCCGAAGAAGCCGTCGAGGTCGATCACCCGATTTCGCGGAATATTGATGGAGGGCCGCATTGCATAGTACGCCTGTTCTCCGTGCGGCGGGACGATATTCAGTCCGTCGGCCGCGCCGCGCTGGAAGATGACGACCAGCCGCTTGTTCCCGGAGCCGACGTCCGCCGCACCGTACGCGGCGCGTGCTAGGAAAGATGGAATCGCAGTCGTACCGACGACGGCCAGTGCGCTGTTGCGAAGAAATACGCGGCGAGTGATGGACATAAAAATAGCTCCTAGCTACTAGCCCCTAGCTACTATCTTCTCTGAAATTCCGGCGATCCCAGCAGCAGTCCTTCGATCATTCCCACATTCGGCGGACGCGCCGGATCATCCAACTTGCGGCGACTGATCTTCGGATCCTGCAACTGCGCGCTGACGACATCATCAGTCTGCTTCGATACGTCCCCTACGAGCAGACTGTTTTCCAGCAAGGCTAACGTCTGCTGCGGATCATCGGGAACGCCAGACCCAAACAATCGCTCCGAATCAACCTGCGTGCCCTTCAGCTTTCCCGCGGTCAGCGCGAGTGCAAAATTCATGCGCCCCAGCAGTGCCGAAGAATTCACCCACGCGTCTCCCTTCATCGAGTAGCCTGTCGGCGGCTGCATGCCATAGAGTGGCATCCCCATATTTTGGAGTTGATGCGCGATCGGAGTGGCGTCGCTCACCTCAGCTGCGCTGGCACGCAAGGCTGAAACCGCGAATTCAAGAGGCGTTTTCACCTTGGCACGATACTCATCTGCAGCCCAGAATTCCGGCGAATCCAGCATGGTCTTCAGCACTTCGCGGATGTCGCCATCCTTCTTCGAGAATGTTCTCGCCATTTGGTCGACTAGAGTGGACGGGGGATCGTCAGAGACAAAGCGCGTCGCCAGCTTCGTGCAAATGAATCTAGCGGTGGAGGGATTGCGGGCCAGAATATGCAGCACCTCCAGCCCCTCTTTTTCGCCTTTGGGTTTGATGCGGTGGCCGAGCACGATTTTGTCTCCCGGTTCGTGCTTGCGCTCGTCGAAAGTGAAGCCGCCGCCTTGGTTGGGTTCCTTGAGAGTCCATCCGGTGAAAACCCGAGCCACCTCAGTCACATCTTTTTGCGTGTAACCGCCGTTTACACCCAGCGTATGCAACTCCATC
>DASPSE010000422.1:0-2344 GCA_035624085.1 Terriglobales bacterium | reverse complement strand
GCCTCTGCCCTGCTCGCCATGGTCGTGGCGGCAGCGGCAACGACAGCCATGTTGAATCTCTACGTAGACGTTCAAGCCAAACTGCGCAAGGAATTCCGCAATTACGGCGCAAATGTGGTGGTGGTAGCCAAGGATGGTGCAATGCTGCCCGAGGATACTTTGAGCAAAGTCAACGCGATTCTCGCACGACATGGTTTGGCCGTCCCATTCGCCTACGTTGTGGCTCGCACTTCTGATGGCCAGTCGGTGGTGGTTTCTGGAACCGATTTCGAGCAAGTGCGCAAGCTGGATAGCTGGTGGTCGGTGAGTGCCTGGCCGCAGGGGTCGCAAGATGCCCTTGTGGGTGCGCGAGCTGTCGCCGTGGTGAGCCCACAAGGCAAACCGTTCGACCTCAGCTTTCAGGGACGAACGATTCATCTGAAATCCGCCGGTACACTGAGCACCGGGGCGGCGGAGGACAGCCGAATTTATCTTTCGCTGACCGATTTTCAAGCTTGGACAGGAGTGCAGCCTTCCACCATCGAGATCGCGGCATCGGGATCTCCCAACGAAGTGAATGGCATCATTCTTAAGCTGGCTGAGGCTCTGCCTATGGTGGAAGTCCGCCCGGTTCGGCAGATTATGGAAGGCGAGGCTCGCGTGTTGGGAAAGACTCGCGCGACGCTGCTTGCGTCGGCCAGTCTGATCATTTTGACTGCGGCACTGTGTGTGCTTTCCACGCTGATGGGCTGGGTACTGGATCGACGGCGGGATTTTGCCATCATGAAAGCACTGGGAGCTTCGGAGCGGCTTATCAGCAGCTTCTTCGCCGCAGAAGCCGGCACACTGGGCGCGATTGGTGCTGTATTAGGATTCGTTATTGGCATTGGAGTCGCCGCGTGGATTGGGCGGGCTAATTTTCATGCGCCGGTGGTGCCGCGGTTTAATGTGCTGCCGTGGGTATTATGCGGCGGCGTGGCGTTGGCACTGATTTCAGCGGTTTTGCCGATGTCGCTGCTGCGGCGCGTGCAGCCCGCAGTAATCCTGAGGGGGGAATGAGATGATCAAGCTGAAGGATGTCAGCCGGCTGTACCCGGCGAAGGCCGAGGCCAACGGCGCCGTCATCCGCGCGCTGGACAATTTCTCCCTCACTGTGGATCCGGGTGAATGGATCGCAATCATGGGTCCATCGGGGTCGGGCAAATCGACTTTGGTGAATCTGATCGGGTGCCTGGATCGGCCGACTTCGGGCGAAATCTGGCTGGATGGCCAGAATGTCGCAAGCATGTCTGCATCAGAGTTGAATCGAATCCGGGCGGAGAAAATCGGTTTCGTGTTCCAGCAATTTCATCTGATTCCTTATCTCACTGCGCTGGAAAACGTCATGCTGGCGCAGTATTTCCATAGCATGACGGATGAACGGGAAGCATCGGAAGCGCTCGAGCGTGTGGGATTGAAAGGGCGCACCCATCACATTCCTTCGCAGCTCTCGGGCGGCGAGCAGCAGCGGGTCTGCATCGCGAGGGCACTCATCAATGATCCTAAGATTGTGCTGGCGGATGAGCCCACAGGCAACCTCGATGCCGCCAACGAAGAGATTGTGCTTCGACTCTTGCGCGAACTCCATCAGCAAGGTCGCACTATCGTGATGGTCACGCATGATCCGGTCGTGGCTCGGCTGGCGGATCGGCGGATTGAGCTTCATCATGGCAAGATCGCCGCCCAAGTTGTCTTCTCGATGGCCGACGAGGAGCAATTCGACGAAGTTTTAGAGGAACTCTGGGTGTTGGCTGAGCACGGCGAGATTGCAGAGCTGGGCCGCATGGAAGTTCACGGGGCGCTACCGGTGAGCATCGCCGTCGAGAAGATGACCGAGTTGGGCCTGGTAACGACCGCGCCGCACCCGCCCGAGCAGCACGATCACAAGCCGTTTGTGAACCCATGCCACGACGCGCTGAAACCCGACGGAGTGTCGACCGGCGATGGCAGTATGGTTGTCGTGCTGACTTCACGCGGGCGTCAGCGCGCGACCGATATCATCCGTCGGCATCGCCTCGCCGAGCGCCTGTTCACCGATAGCCTTGCTCTTGACAGCGAGACAGAAATCGAGCAGCAGGCGTGCAAGTTCGAGCACATTTTGTCGCCCGACGCGACTGACAAAATCTGCAGGTTCCTAGGCCATCCGCGCACCTGCCCGCATGGCGCACCCATTCCGCCGGGTGCGTGCTGCGGCAAGCCTGCTGCAGAGCACACTGTCTCCAGCTTGGAGAGGCGTGCCTGATTTGTCCCCAACTCCGCGCCGCACCTGCATTGGTGTCTTCGACTCTGGGGTCGGGGGTCTGACTGTCCTTAAAGCTTTACTTGA
>DASPSE010000418.1:0-2597 GCA_035624085.1 Terriglobales bacterium | reverse complement strand
TGCACTACAGCGTCGCCGATCTGGAAGAAGATCGACTTACGCTTGAGCGCCTGAGTTCGTGATCGTCCTCGCGGATTCGTCTCCCCTCATTACTCTGGCACGAGCTCAACAGTTTGAGCTGCTCAAGGAATTCTACGGTGGGATCGTTGTTTCGCGAGAGGTTCACGATGAGGTTGCCGTAGCGGGTGCCGGACTGCCCGGCGCGGAAGAGATTCGACGAGCATCCTGGATTCGAGTCGAGTCGTCACCGCCTAAACCGAAGTTCCAAGGCTGGTTGGGCGGTATTTCGCTGATTCTGCGTGAGATAACCGCAGATTTAATTTCCGGCTACTGGGAACGAAGCCAGCAGTTGATATGCCTTGGCCTGCAACGGCGTCGGTTCGGGCACCTGTCTGAAGGTCGGGCCGGATGAGTCCGCTTGCAGCCCGTAGATCACGCGAGCCCGGCTGGCCAATTCAGCCATTAGGGTCTTAAAATCGTGTACTCGAAAACCATCCGCGGTTTGGTGCGTGGCCTTCTTTGCCTTGGCTGATTCCGAGGGGACCGGCGGCAGGATCGGATCTCGCCGGCTTCGCTGCTCCGGCAGATCCTCATCCTCAAACAACAGAGGCGCCCAGGCGCGCCGCATATGCCATTCCACGTAGTAGGCCAACAGGCATAAGAAAATATGCGCCGGAACGCGATCCTCACTGCGATGTCGAATGGGTCGCACCAGCAGATCGACGCCTTTCAGCGTGCGGAAAGCGCGCTCCACCTGCGACAGGCTCTTGTAGCTGCGCACGGTATCTGCGGCCGACAAGCGCTCGGCTGGCTCGCTGGTGCGAATCACGTAGATCCCATCCAACTTCGTTTCTTGCTGAATGGACTCTTCCCGACGCGACCAGGTAAACGTTCCCTCCCCCATGGTGTACTGGAAGTGCTTGCCCATCTTGTAATGTCCCAGGACCTTGCCTACCTTCAGTCCAATCTCCGCCGCCTTCAGAGGTTTCTTGGTCCGGCGCGCTACTTGCTTGCCGATCTTCGTCAGTTGTTTCTCGGTGGCTTCGAGCAACTCCCGACGCTTGCGTGCGCGCTCTTCTTCTAGCAACGGGTTATGACAGACCATCAACCGTTCGCCGGGATACTGCGGTGAGATGATCTCGGCCAGATTCTTCTCATCCAACAACGACAGTTGCAGCGCTCCTTCTTCGACCAAATTGCGAATGGCCACGCTGGTCAGGGCCGTGATCCAGCCCAATCCAGGATGGCTTTTCATCTTGTCAATCTGCGGCTGGGTCAGCATGCCACGATCCCCCACCAGTACCACGCGCGACAACTGAAACCGTTCTCGCAGCTTGTCCACTTGATCGCCCACCGTGGTGGAATCCCCGGTGTTGCCCGGATACACTTCAACCGCCAGCGGTCGCCCTTGGCCATCGGTCATCACTCCGTAGACGATGATGGGGAGTCCTTTCTTTCCATCCCGGTCGTGGCCGAAGCGGGCCAGGGGACAGGTGTGGCCTTCGTAGTAGCTGCTGCTGATGTCGTACAGGACCAGGCTTCCTTCGGCGAGGTGGCGCTGGGCGAGTTTCTTCTCGATGCGCGCTTGGCGTTCCAGCAGCCAGTCCATGGCGCGATATAGATCGTCTTCGGTGGCGTCCTGGACCGATAACTCCTCGGCCAATGTGGTGGTGAGCCAGTCTCGCGTGGTGGCCAATTTCGAGCAGGGATGGATCAAGCGCTCCGCGATCATGGCCACCACGAGATCTCGTTCAGGGCAACGCTTGGCGGCCAAAATTGATTCCAGGCCGAGCCTGCGGATGGTAGTGAGGACGGCTTCGACGTGGCCGTGGGGAAGAGTTTGTTGGGTGCGAAAGAGATCCGCGGGGGAGACCAGGGTTTCATCGCGGAGCAGACGGCGGAAGGCGTCGATTTTGGCCTTGGGCCAGTCGGAGAGGTTTGCCAAAGTGCGTTTCAGAATCTTGTTGCCCTCGCGCCAGCCTTCGCGGAGGAGGACGGCGGGAGGAGAGCCGCGATTGGGGACGGTTTCGATGTACATGGGATCAGTATATTAAAATATGCGCTATCTATCAAGAGTGTTATGATTATTTACATGGGAACATATTCCATACCACTAACTCTCCATAACTGCAATTAGAACAATGGCTTGTGAGAGAATTCAGGCCTGATTCTCAATGGAACGTCGGACTAAAGTAGCACCAATGCGGCCATCCAAACCGAAGAGGGCACCGAAAGCCACCGCGCGTGCCGCCAGGCGGGTGGGCGTCTCCCGCGTGTACGTCGAGAAAGCCAAAAGCTTAGAGGCAAAGCGTCCAGATCTCTACCAGAAGGTTAAGGCCGGCGAAATCGATCTAAAGAAAGCCGAGACCGAAACTAGACGCGAGAAAAAGGCAGCAGTGGCAGAGCAGATTCGCAAGGAGCCGGTGCCCCCGCCGAAAGGCCCGTTTCGCGTTATGGTCATCGACCCGCCATGGAAGTATGACAACCGCGCTGAAGACACCACCCACCGCGCCCGGTCACCGTACCCGGAGATGACCGTGGAAGAAATCAAAGCGATGGACGTTGGCGGGCTCGCTGCGCCGGATTGCATCCTCTGG
>DASPSE010000417.1:0-6950 GCA_035624085.1 Terriglobales bacterium | reverse complement strand
GTGGGGCAGGAATCGGGTGACAATGGGTATCAATGGATATCCGCACCCACGAGATCAGGAACATCACCATCACGCCTGAAATCCTGAAGCTCATCGCCGAGATCGATGAGTTCAAGGGTCGCTGGAAGGCGATGGAGTCGCTTGCGCCCGAAAAGCTTACCAGCCTGAGGCGGATCGCCACGATTGAGAGCGTTGGCTCCTCAACCCGTATCGAAGGCGCGAAACTCAGCGATCGGGAAGTGGAAAAGCTGCTCTCCGGCGTCAAGGCGAAGTCCTTCGCCAGCCGCGATGAGCAGGAAGTCGCCGGCTACGCCGATGCGATGGACATGGTCTTCGAGAGTTTCGAGTCCATCACGATCACAGAAAACCATATCAAGCAGCTCCACGGTGTACTTCTCAAATACAGCAGCAAGGATCAGGAGCATCGCGGCCACTACAAGAAAGTGCCGAACCACGTTGAGGCCTTTGGCCCCGATGGCAAGAGCCTGGGTGTTGTGTTTGAAACAGCAACGCCATTTGAAACACCCGGCTGGATGAAGGAACTCGTGAATTGGTTCAATGAGTCGGTCAGCGAAGAAACGCAGCATCCGTTGATCCTGATTGCAATTTTCATTGTGGTGTTCCTGGCCATCCATCCGTTCAAAGACGGCAACGGCAGGCTGTCGCGTGTCCTCACGACTCTGCTATTGCTGCGGGCCGGGTATGGATACGTTCCTTACAGCTCGATGGAGAGCGTGATTGAAGCAAACAAGGACAACTATTACCTCGCGTTGCGGCGCACGCAGAAGACCATCCGAAAAGGAAAGCAGAACTGGGAATACTGGCTCGTGTTTTTCCTGAGGACGATGGTCAAGCAGAAGACCAACCTTGCCGCGAAGGTCAAGGAAGAACAAGCCCTGCGTTCGTCCCTGCCGGCGCTTTCGCGCCAAATACTAGAGCTGGCAAAGACGCGCGGGGAAATCACGGTCAAGGAAATCGAGGAATCAACGGGAGCGAACCGCAACACGATCAAAGTGCATCTACGAAAGCTGGCGAGCGACAACTACCTGGCGCAAGTAGGCATGGGCCGCGGGGCACGGTACACGCTGAAGTGACCTATGCCTTCCAATATCGTTCCCAAGAGTGTGCCGTGAGTGTGCCATAAGTGTGCCGTACGCCTCGATCCGCTATGCGCTAAATCGAGCCTTTTCGCTACTTCTCAAAAGTGCTTCCGTGCGGGCGTATTCTGGAGATAAGTGATTGATTTGATTTGGCTGCCCCCCAGGGATTCGAACCCCGATATGCTGATCCAGAGTCAGCTGTCCTGCCGTTGAACGAGGGGGCAACTACCGAATTATTCATCAGGTTGCGTTTTGCGGTCAAACGACTGTGTCGTGAATGTGTCATTGTCAGTTCGCTAAACCGTGCTCCTCCACTGGAGCACGCACTAACTGCCATAAGCGGTCTCATGGTCGGCTTGACGGTACCTGCTCCACCCGATACTATCAACCCGCTGATATGGATCAAGATCTCAGCGGCCAGCCCGTCTTGCATTACAAGATTCTCCGCAAACTGGGCTCGGGTGGCATGGGTGTAGTTTACGAAGCCCAAGACTCCCAACTCGGCCGCCGCGTAGCCCTGAAGTTCCTTCCCTCTGAAATGGCGCAGGACCACCAGTTGCTGGAGCGCTTCCAGAGAGAAGCGCGCGCCGCGTCTTCCCTGAACCATCCAAACATCTGCACCATCCACGCGATTGAACAGCACGACCGCCGGCACTTCATCGTTATGGAGCTGTTAGAGGGCGAGACCCTCGCGCAGAAGATGAGCCGGCAGCCCATAGCAATGGACAAGCTTCTGCCGCTGGCAATCCAGGTCGCTGATGCCCTCGAATCAGCCCACGCCAAAGGGATCGTGCATCGGGACATTAAGCCGGCGAATATTTTCGTTACCGAACGCGGACAGGTGAAGATTCTGGATTTTGGCTTGGCAAAGGTGGGCCAGGGTGAGATTGCGAAAGGAGGTTCGATCGAGCAGGGGGAGACCCTGGCCGAGCTCACGTCACCGGGTGCGGCGGTGGGTACGGTGTCTTACATGTCGCCGGAGCAGGCCCGCGGTCAGCTGGTGGATGCCCGGACGGACCTCTTTTCTACCGGTACTGTGCTCTACCAGATGGCTACCGGAGCGCTGCCGTTCGAGGGGGAGACCTCAGCTGTAATCTTCGACGCCATCCTGAACCGCAACCCCAGGCCGGCTGCCGAGCTGAATCCCAAGCTGCCCGCCGATTTTGTGCGCATCCTGGAGAAGACTCTTGAGAAGGACCGGAATCTGCGCTGCCAAACGGCCACTGAGCTCAAAACCGATCTGATCCGTCTTAAGCGTGATCTTGAATCCAGCAGTCGGCGCGCGAGAGAGAAAACCGATTCCGATCCCGGAGCCCAAAAGCAGACAAGAAAATCTGTAGCCGTTCTCTACTTTGAAAACCTGAGCGGCGCTAAGGAAGACGAATACCTGCGCGACGGCATCACCGAGGATGTGATCACCGAGCTTTCCAAGATTCGCGGCTTGAACATATTTTCTCGCCCCACCGTTCTCGCGTTCCGGGACAAGCCGGTGACCCCGGCGCAGGTCGGCCAGCAGCTCGGTGCGGCCTACGTCCTCACCGGAACCTTGCGCCGCGCCGGCGCCCGCCTCCGCATTAACGCCCAACTGGTGGATACGCATACCGATTTTCCGCTGTGGTCGGATCGCTTCGACCGCGAGATGAAAGACGTCTTCGAAGTTCAGGACGAAATGGCTCGCAGGATCGCCGAGGCTCTTCGCGTTACGCTTTCCCCAGAAGAACTGGAGGCCCTGGCCGTCAAACCCACGGAAAACCTGCAGGCTTACGATCTCTATCTACGCGGCAAGCGCTACGCGCGGCGCCAGACTCGCCAAGATCTTGAATTCGCCCTGCAGATGTTCGAAAACGCGGTGACTATTGACCCCAGCTTTGCCCTTGCCTACGCCGCCAGCGCCAATGCCTGTGCCATGTTCTACTGGTACTACAGCCGCGATCAGGTGTGGATGGAACGGGCTCGTGAAGCCTCTGGCAAGGCCGTAGCTCTGCGCTGGGACTTGCCCGAAGTGCAGGTCAGCCAGGCTTGGGTCCTCTACGCCGCAGCCTTGCATGACGAAGCCGTGCGCATGGTCAGAAAGGCCGTCGAACGCAAGCGTGACTGTGAGGGCGC
This sequence comes from Terriglobales bacterium, assembly GCA_035624085.1. Lineage (GTDB taxonomy): Bacteria > Acidobacteriota > Terriglobia > Terriglobales > Acidobacteriaceae > JAFAGX01. Next base: position 3,744 of record DASPSE010000417.1, on the reverse strand, counting down.
CTATTACCTCCTCTGCCGCGCCCTGTTCGCCGCGGGTCGCTACCAGGAAGTTCTGGACGTTGCGGAGGCCGCCATCGAAGCCAGCGGTGAGGATTACAACGTTTACGTGCCCATCTTGAACTGTCTCGGCGCGATGGGCAAGGAAGAAGCGGCGCGCAACATGCGCCAACGCAGGATGGCGGCGCTCGAAAACCATTTAAAGCAAGTGCCGGAAGACGCGCGCGCGCGGATCCTGCTGGGGTCGGACCACGCTTCTTTGGGACGCTCGGACGACGCCTTGCGCGAACTCAACCTGGCGGTTACCTTGCGCGCCAATGAAGCCTCGATTCTTTACAACGCGGCTTGTCTGTACTGCAAACTGAAGAGAAAGCCGGATGCCCTGGACGCCCTGCGCAAATCCTGGGAGGCGGGGTTCAGGGATTCGGTGTGGGCTCGCCGCGACCCAGACCTGACGCTTCTTCACGACGACCCGGAGTTTAACCGACTGTACCCGGAGACACCTGCGTCACCGTCTGCCTCCGTTGCCCACTAGTTTCGGCTTTCTTCGAATTCCACTCCCAGTCAGCAGCTAGTGGTGTAACGGCGATTAAGGCGATGGTCCGCCGCCCGGATGGCACGTGAGTGCCATAGCGAACGGTCAAGCTTACTGGGATAATGTGCCGTTCGGTATCCCCCAGGATTACCACCCCTCCCCAAGTCCCAGGCTCCCGACATTCTGTTTGACATTGCGAGATGACGATGGAAAAACGTCGTTCCGGACGAATCAGAGCGGTATTGCCGCTGAAGGTAAGCGGCACGGACGTAGAAGGCAGCAGCTTTTGTGATCTGGCCCTGACTCTAGACATCGGAACCTCCGGTGCGCGGCTTGGTTCCGTGCGGCGCAACATTCCAGTGGGTTCCACGGTCGTTGCCCAGCACCGACACCGGAAGGCTGCGCTTCAGGTTATATGGACTCGCCCTTCCAAGAGCGGCAACGATCATTTTGTTGGCGTCAGGTCCGTCCATCAGCGAGACCCCTGGGGGCTGCTAACCAACACCTCTCTCGAAGCTTCCATAGCTGATAGTTCGATTCCTGACGGCGACAGAGGGCCAGATGCCAGCGGCGTGTCGCCGCGAAGCCCTCGCACAAAAATCAAAGCGAGCGCTTGCGTCTGTGAACCGGGCAACGAGGATGTGGTCAGCGTAGTCAATATGTCGCGCGAGGGCTTATGCTTTCGCAGCAGTCGGGAATACGTTCCTGATACTTGGGTGCGGGTCGCGGCTCCGTACACACGAGGCGGATCGAACATTTTCCAAATCTCACGTATAGTTTGGAAGCGCGACATCAACGCCAAAGAAAAAGAATACGGGGTCGATTACCTGAAGGGCCATTCCGGAAATGATCCCTGGGGCGGAGGCGCTTGATTCGATGACGTTCGACCGCCGAAGCCCAATCATGCCATCCAGGCTGGTCACGACCTGAATACTCTCTGAACAATCTCACACGCTACCAACCGTCATTGAGCATTACGCTGTTCTTAATTCCCGCGTACGGAAAAGCTACTTGGACAGTCACTTGAGCCGATAGCCGCGGTACTGACCCAGAGTTGCACTTCGCGAACCTCCCGAAGCAATGTATGGTCGCGTGGGAAGTTACTGTTTTCCCGCCCGCTATAATTAAAGAGGCGCTTTTTACTGCCCGGCCGCGTGTTACGAGATGATAGGGGAGGATGTCCGGCAGCTGACAATTTGAGATTCGAAGAGGAGAAAAACGTCCGATGGTCACCGCATTCGGTAGTATCACTCAGTTGAGCAACGATTACGCCGAAGTTGCCCGCCGTGCGCTCGAAGCCGAGCATTGCGCGCTGATTGTGATCGATATCCAGCAAAAATTGCTTCCACCAATTTTTGAAAAAGACCGGCTGGTGAAGAATTCACAATTGCTGATCCGCCTGGCGGGTATTCTGAAAATTCCTACGCTCATGAGCACGCAGTACGCAAAAGGGCTGGGAAAAACCGTGCCCGAGATCGCTTCCCTGCTGCCTGAAACCGAGGCCATCGACAAGCAAATGTTCTCCTGCTTCGGCAGCGATGTTTTCTGCTCGGTGCTGAAGCGGCTGCCCGGCAATCGCAACACCATCCTGCTGTGCGGAATGGAAAGCCACATCTGCGTGACGCAAACGGCGCTGGGCGCCTTGCGCGAGGGCTATATCGTCCATGTTGCGTCAGACGCGGTGAGCTCCCGCACCGAATGGAACTGGCACATCGGGCTCGAGCGCATGCGTGCGGCGGGCGCCGTCATTTCGTCGACCGAGATGATTATTTACGAGCTGCTAAGGTCGTCGGGGGCGCCGGCGTTCAAGGAGTTGCTGCCGTATCTAAAGTAAGTAAATTGTGCGCGTCGCCGTTCTGACTCGATGACTGATTTTGAGTGTGATGGAGATTTTTCAACGACCGACAGGGGAAATAGCAGCTAACGCCGTGAAAGACAAAGGGCAGGCACCCATGCCTGCCCCCTTCGACTACTGCTGCACTATCGAGGCTCGCGCTTTCACCGTGCGAACTTCTGCGCCGTCACGACCGTTGGTCTGAAGCGAAGCCTGGATCGCCTTGACCTGCGACATCAGTTCGGCAATCTGCGCTTCTTGCAATTTGCCCTTGGCTTGTTGTGCTTTCATCTGAGCTTGCTGCGTGCGGATTTGTTGCTGTTGTTTGCGAATCAGCGCCTGCTGTTCCTTGGTCGCCTCGATCAGCAACGAGGTCAGACGGCTATAGTCCACTCCTCTGGCGTCCTTGCCGTTCTTTTCATAGCTCACAACTTCGGGAACCACTTTCCCCACTTCCTCGGCAATCACGCCGATCTCGTGCTTGCCCGAGTCCTTCAGGTCGTAGGAGACGCCGCGCAACTGCTCGACTTTGGCCAGCGCGTCGGGCAGCGTCTTGATGTTGGCTTTCCAGCGGCGCGAGCTATACGTTTCCCAGCCATCGCTGACCGGATGTCCCAAGCTGCGGCCTATGGTGAGAATGTTGGATGGCTTCGTCGTACCGATGCCGACCTTGACGCCCCACTGGCCAGTGCCTCCCAGCACCAGGGAGTTACTCTGGCCGACACTTGCGTGAGCGCCTATTGCGGTCGCATTGATGAGTCCGAGACCTTGTGGAAGGCCGACATAGCATTGGTAACCGACACAAGTGTCATAACTGTTGTTATCGCCGTCGTCCGCACCCCCGCCAACAATGGTGTCGCAGCAGCCCGTAGTAAGATACGTTAGCGCACCAGATCCTACGACCGTGTTTCCGTATCCCGAGGTGACCGATTGGAGGGCGGCCCCGCCAACGGCCACGTTGTCGTAACCGGTGAGCGTCTGGTTTCCGGCCGAATATCCTAAAAACGTATTCGCGTTGACGCCGCTTGAGCCATAGACGAACGGGGTGCCACCCAAGTTGAAGCTGGTCGCGGAATTGACGACGCCATTCACGTCCAGAGTGAAGGCTGGCGCTGTGGTGCCAATACCAACATTGGTACTAGCGGCGGCGCCATTCACATTTTGAATGCTCCCCAGCACCATCGCGTTATTCTCGGTTACTTCCGCGTTGGAACCGATCGCCGTGGCATTGTTCAGCGTCAACAATCCTCCCCCCGCCGCACCCGCACCCAGAAAGGTGTTGTTATTAACCAATACGGTTCCAGCCGCCGTCTGTCCGGCAAGGTAGCCCACACCCGTGTTGTAATACCCCGCGAAATTCGACGGAAGCGCATCCATC
>DASPSE010000413.1:0-3405 GCA_035624085.1 Terriglobales bacterium | reverse complement strand
GAAGGATCAGGACAATTTTGTCCTGGACGTATACTGCGAGGCAGCCGAACATGGGGCGGGTGTAGGGTGAGAGTGGAGCGATGGCATCAAGCACGAATTCATGCGGAACAGTCTTCCGCCGCCTGACCGGCAACAAGCTATTGCGTATCGTGGACAAGCCTTTATTGCGATGAGATTTCGGCATCAACCTATGATAACGCCGCCCAGTTGCACACGACCCAACCGTCGTCCCGACGGGAGTCATCCGGTGTAACTTAGGGGCAAGCGGCGCGCATCTTCATGTTTACCTGAGATAGAATCACCGTGTACGGAGCGCTTGTGGAAGCCAACTCTCAAACGGGCAAAGCCAGAATCGCATTTAAGGGCACAGCCGGACTAATCATCGCGGTGGCTGTGGTTGGGATTCTGTTGGGCGCTTTCCCGGCCTACCGATGGTTCTTCGCCATCAGCGTAGGCATCGGCCTTGGAGTAGCTCTGATTCTTTTCCTATGGCACAAGCTGCGGCCCATCCGGGAGGAAGACGTCGAAGACAAGCGCCCGCTGGGGTTGAAGTAGTATGAGCAAGCCTCTTTTGCGCAGCGAAGGATCCGGGGCGAGGCACGCGACCTGTCGCGTTTCGTGCGACAGAATAAACCGCGCGTCTGGCTCGCATCCTTACTAAACTGCACCACTACCGACGTCCAGGCGCTGATTCATTTCACCGCAAGCGGAGACATTGCCCATCTACGATCTGGCAGGGTATCATTCCAAGTACACCTCTGCTCCGCCCATCCTTGTATTCATCACCCGTTTTATCGCGGGCAAGTGTGCGACTCCGCAATTGCGGCTCGGGGTGAGCCGCGCAATCCTGATCTTTGGAGTTTGCATTTGACGAAGGGTAAGACTGCGGTTATCGTTGGCGCCCAATGGGGTGACGAAGGCAAGGGGAAGATTGTTGATGTGCTCTCGGAGAACTTCGCCATCGTGGCGCGTTATGCCGGCGGGCACAACGCCGGTCATACCGTCATCATCAATGGAAAGAAGTTCATTCTTCAATTGGTGCCATGCGGCGTGTTGCGCCCCGGCCGCCGCAGTGTGATCGGCAATGGCGTTGTGCTCGATCCCATGGCGTTGCTGAAGGAAGTGGCCGCGCTGCGCGAAGCCGGGATCAAAGTCGACGGAAATCTCTTTGTGAGCAACCGCGCTCACGTCATTCTCCCGTACCACCGGATGATTGAACTGGCATCCGAAAATGCCCCGGGCCGCGTAAAGATCGGGACCACCTCCCGTGGAATCGGTCCCACGTACGAAGACAAAATGGGACGCCGCGGCCTGCGGGTGGCCGATCTGCTTGACCTGCAACTTCTCAAGACTCACATCGAAAATGCCTGCCGTGAGAAGAATATGATCGCGCATGCGCTGTTCAACTCTGAGCCGCTCGATCCCGACAAAATGTATACAGAATATGCCGCTGCGTCGGACAAGATCGCTCCGTTTATCTGTGATACTGCCGCATTGTTGAATAAGGCCCTGGCGAAAGGCGAGTCGATCGTGTTCGAAGGCGCGCAAGGCACCATGCTCGACATCGATCACGGAACCTACCCGTTTGTGACCTCTTCCAGCGCAACTTCTGGTGGTGCCGTTACCGGAACGGGCGTCGCTCCCACCGCTATTGACGCGGTGATTGGAGTCACAAAAGCTTACTGCACGCGCGTGGGAGGCGGACCGTTCCCCACGGAAGCGCTGGATGCCAGAGGTGACATGCTGCGCGCCCGCGGCAATGAATTCGGAGCCGTAACCGGCCGCCCGCGGCGCTGCGGTTGGATTGACTTGCCTCTGCTGCGTTACGCTGGCATGATTAACGGAATCTCCTGGCTGGTGGTCACCAAGTTGGATGTGCTGGACGAGCTGGCCGAGATTCCGGTGTGCGTCGGCTACAAGATTGATGGCAAGAAAACCGAGGAGGTACCCGCGCAGGACAGCGGTTTCGGCAAAATTGAATGCGTCTATCAAATGATGCAGGGATGGCGAACCTCAACTCAGGGAATCACGAAGTTGGAAAAACTACCCAAGGCGGCACGCGAGTATCTGGCTTTCATTGAGAAAGAGAGCGGCGCTCGTATCGGCGTAGTCTCCACGGGACCAGGTCGCGAAGAGACGATTTTCACCGATGAATTCAGCGCCAAGTTGCAGGAGTTGACCGGATCGAGAACCCAGGCCCGGGCAAAGCACTAACAACGGAGCAAGCGATGATCGTGCTGGCTGTAACGTGGATGGCGAAGCAGGGACGCGAGGGTGAAGTTGTCTCGGTGTTTGCGAAGCTGGCCGAGGAATCGCGCAAAGAACCCGGGTGCCTGATGTATGTGGTGCATCGCCACAAGACCGAACCGCGCCGTTTTTTCGTCTATGAGCAGTACAAAGATGATGCGGCCTTGGAAGCTCACCGCGCCTCGCCGCACTTTCTGCAGTACGCCAGGAAAGAGTTGCCCAAGCTGGGCGACAGGATCGAAGGACAACTTTACGAACCGCTAGGATGAATGTGGCGCGAGCCACGCTTCACTTGCTCTTGTCCGCCATCAGCACGCCACCAGACGCGTAGCTTTCCTTCGACACTTCGTGAAATGCGACCACGATCGCTTCCCGGCGCGCACCGGCCTCTTCCACCATGGCATCCGTGATGCGCTGCGCCAGTTTGCGTTTCTGCTCAGTCGTCCGGCCGGTCAACATCGTGATTTGGACTAAAGGCATTAGACAGCTCCTAGCTACTAAGAAAGGCTAATCCGCCAGTTCGTATCCGGCAAAAAAATAACTCAGCTCGAAGCGCGCCGTGTCGTCGGCATCAGAGCCGTGAATAGCATTATGTTCAATGCTGGTGCCCCACTTCTTCCGGATTGTGCCTTCCTCAGCGTTCGCCGGGTTGGTTGCGCCCATCAGCTTTCGCAAATCAGCAATGGCATTTTCTTTTTCCAGCGCCAGCACGACAATCGGACCACTCGACATGAAAGTGGTCAACGAATTGTAGAAAGGCCGGTGCGCATGGACAGCATAAAACTGCTCGGCCTGATGCTTGGAAATCTCCAGCATTTTCATGGCTAGAATGCGGAAGGCATTCTTCTCAAATTGTTCGATAATGTCTCCGATTGCGTTTTTCTTTACCGCATCCGGTTTAACGATGGTAAGAGTTCGTTCCAGAGTCTTCATGATAAGGTGGTTGGTCCCTCGTCGTTGGCTCAAAGTCCTACAACGGATTTCGCTGCAGCCTCGCTCCTAGCTACTAGCCCCTAGCTACTACACTTTTACTCCCATTGCCGCTACCACGGTCTCGCCAATGTCTGCCGGAGACTTCGCCACACGAATGCCTGCGATCTCCATAGCTTTGATCTTCTCGGCCGCTGTTCCCTTGCCTCCAGAAATGATCGCACCGGC
>DASPSE010000410.1:0-5281 GCA_035624085.1 Terriglobales bacterium | reverse complement strand
ACCCTCGTCGGCCAGATCCCGAACAATCTCGCGGAGTGCCACGTTGCCTTCGCCCAACGTGATCCTGCCGCTCACGTCCAACACGATTACGTCACCCACCTGCCGCTTGGCTATCTGCATTTTGATCGGTGTGTGTCCTTGGTAGCGTCTCATGAAACTGAGACACTACCGAAGTCTCTTGACACTAGGCGAACAAGGGAAATCAGTGTAGACTCTGTCGCTTTTTCCAGTCAAGAAGGGACTCTGGGGGGTTATCTCGAACACGGTGCCGTAACCATAAGCGCCGCCAACCTCGGTCGTGCCGTAAAGATTGCCGAGGGCATCGAAGATCAGGCTGGAGTAGGGATTGTACCCGTCCACGCCGTTGTCGTCGAATTCATGCCGAGTCGCCTCCCTCTTTGGGTTGCGCTTTCCGGGGTGTTCCATTCTGTAACAGAACTGTGGTCCAATCGTGCAACACCGAAGGGGCCGAAGATGAGCCAGCCCATCCCCAAGCACCTGCAACGGCACATTAAGCCACTGAGCCGGTCCGCGTCGTTCTGAATCAGCACGATCCTCGGACGTCCGCTTCCAGGTAGAACATCGACGGATCCGGACGGTACACACGAATCAACCAGAGCGGCCGGCGCAATCCGCCCGGCCCCGGCGCGGGGCGGGCAGTTTCTATCCAGCGGCGGTACTCCGCGTGAGCTTTGTTGGTATCGACGAATACGTCACCGTACCGGTCGTGCGGGCCGGCCGGTGTCACAGTCACCTTCTGGTGCCAGCAGTGCTGACCGCTGATTGGGTCAGGCTGCACGGGAAACACAAGATTCTGGTGCACACCTCCATCCTCCCAGTGAATGCGCGAGGAATCGGCATCCTGGCTGACAAATGGACGGATGCCGTGAACCTGCCGCATCATCCACTGTCCCGGAGCAATCTGCTTCAGGTCGACCAGCGCGCTCGACCATCGCTCATTCCCGGTATCCTCTTGCAAGCGCCACCGCCCGAGGTGATGCGAACACGCCACCACTCCCGGACGGATCGCCTCGGTCGTCCAGACGCGATCGATGAAGTACCCGATCGACGTCTCAACTTTCACCAGGCTTCCGGTTGTAACCTTTAGCCGCTCCGCGTCACTGGTATGAATCCATACGGGGTTCTTGTGCGAGATTTCGTAAAGCCATTTCGCATTGCCGGAACGAGTGTGAATCAGGGTGGGTAACCGGAAGGTGGGCAATAAGAGCATCTCGTTTTTCGAGATGTCGATGTTCTCACGATGCACGTGGCTCTTGATATAGCCCGGAATCGCGTACTCCGGCCAGTGCCAATCCTTCAGAGTGCGTGAATAAAACTCCAGCTTGCGAGAGGGTGTGGGAAATCCCGCGACCGCTCTGTCGCCGGATTGCACGCCAATCGGGGAACCGCCCTGCATGATCACTCTTGTGGAGGGCTCGACCGTACTGCCCTCGATCTGCGCGGCACTGAGCGGTTGCTTGTGTGTCTCGTACGTATGGTTTTCCACTAAGAACGCGCCATATTTCCGCATGTACGCCAGAGGCGTGAGACCCTCGCGGGCGGCGGCCTGCGGCAGTCCGGGGACGCTGTTCTCAAAAATCCAGCCGTAATACTCATCCACGGTCATTTTTGTGCCGGGTCGATACGGCGATTCGAAATATTTGCGGATGCCCATGCTGCCGTCGGGGTCGATGCGCCAGGACAGATCAATCCAGAACTCGTCTTCCTCCCAAACTTCTCCCAGACCGGCTTCACGGTGAGCTTCCAACGTGCTATTGAATTTCCGCCCCTGCTTCTCGAGTGCGACGCGCAGCACGGGTTGGCGAAAACCGATCCAGCGCGCCGCCTGCGTCTCCTGGCTCATGAGGTCGTGGCGCTCGGAAGCGTGTCCCATCGGAAGAACGTAATCTGCGAACCACGCCGTTTCGCTCCAGGTGGGAGTGAGGCAGGCATGGCATTCGACTTTTGTTTCGTCACTCAAGGCCTCGATCCAGCTCATGCCGTCGGGATTGGTCCATACCGGGTTGTAGACGCGCGTGAAATATGCCGCCAGCTTCCCTCGTCCCTCTTTCAGGAAGTGGGGCAGGAGAAAGCTCATCTCGAAGAAAGCCAAGGGATACTCGCGCGCCCACGTCAACTCGTTCCATGCCTTGGGCGGCGGTGGCATCATTGGCGGCGCGGGGACGACCTTGTTCCAGCTGCTCGGCGCGGTCCCGCCGCGGCTACAGACGGCACCCATCAGCACCGTGAGAAACTCCAGCGCTCGCGCGACCTGCCAGCCTCCCAGGTTGCCGGCCGCGGCGTTACGCCAGATGTGTGTGGAAAATGCGGAGCCGGCACGCGCGATCTCATGCGCGATTTCAACGATCGTGTTCGCGTTAACGCCCGACTCGTGGGCCGCGAATTCGGGAGTGAATGGCGCATATGTCTTCTTCAGACATTCGACGAAAGTCGCAAATGTTCGCGGCTCGCCGGGATGCTCGTACGTGAGATATTCCTCCCAGTTTACCCATGTACGCACGAACTGGCGGTCGAAGAGGTCCTCCTGCAGCAGGACATTCGCCATCGCGAGCAACACTGCCGCTTCGGTTCCTGGCCAGGTGGATAGCCAATAGTCTGCCTTCGCCGCGGTGTTCGAGAGTCGCGTGTCGATGACGCACACTTTTGCGCCGTTTCCCTTACCTTCGATAATCCGCTGCGCATGGGGGTTGAAGTAATGTCCGGCTTCGAGATGCGAACTCAGGAGCAAGATGAAACGTGCGTTGGCATGGTCGGGTGACGGGCGATCGAAGCCATGCCAGAAAGCGTACCCGGCACGTGCGCCGGACGAGCAGACGTTGGTGTGGCTGTTGTGGCCGTCTATGCCCCAGGCATGCAGCACGCGCTGGTTGTAGATCAATTCATGCCCAGGGCGCCCCACGTGGTAAAGGATCTCGTTCTTGCGGCCTTGCTGGAGAGCGCTGCGAATCCGCATGGCCAAATCGTCCAACACCTGGTTCCAACTCACACGCTCCCACTTACCTTCGCCCCGTTTACCCGCCCGTCGCAACGGATGAAGGATTCGTTCTGGATCATTGACCTGATTGATTGTGGCGGGGCCCTTCGCGCAGTTGCGGCCGCGGCTGCCTGGATGGGCGGGATTTCCCTCGAACTTCTGGATGGCCAGCTTCTGCTTGTCAACGTAGGCTAATAACCCGCAAGCGGCTTCGCAGTTGAAGCAGATGGTCGGGATCAACGAATAGCGCCTCTCAACACGCCGCGGCCACTCCCCCGGATCAAACTCCGTCCAATCATCCCAGCGCTCGGAAGGAGGATAGCTCCGTAGTCCGGCCTGAGGCGCATCGAGCTCCAGGGCCGCAGGATGCAGCGGAACTTCATTGTATTTTTGATCAGTTATCCCCATGTTGACCTCCAATCAGCTCAACGGGACTACCTGTCCTGCCTTCACCCAAATCGTGTCAAACCACCAGACACCGATCAGCGCCAACACCGCCGGTAAGGACGACCATGCCGGGGAAATAACTCCAACCCAGATCAGCGAAACCAGCACCGCCGGCAAAATCAGTCCCAAGCTGATCGCCAGTCCCCAGTAGGAACGACGAAAACGTCCCCGCGCAATGGCGTGCATTGCCAAGCTGACGTCTTGGCTGACGTGCGGCAGTGCGAGCTCGGCAATATTCATGACGAGACTGATGAGCAGAAAAATGCCCAAGATCTCCGACAACAATAACGCCAGACCGCGACCCTGGTTGGCAACGGCGCTAGCAATGATCAGCGTCGCGGCACCGGCAATTACGGCGTGTACCAGGAGATGCCAAAAGAACATTGGACTCTGCCACAGGTCGCGCCCTTTGGCCTGCGCAAACAGGAAGGCCGAGTAGCCGGCACTGCCGGCGCCCAGCAGAGCCGTGATGCACCGCAGCGAAACAGGTACGACAGCTGGGCGAAGTCCATAGAAGAGCCACGCTGCCAGCGCGGCTCCATACGCCATCAGAACATAGGAGCCGATCACCAGCCAGGAGCGCAGGTTCGGCTTCGTAATGAGGTAATAAAAGCGATCCGGCCGCTTAAGATCCAGAACTAGCAAAGTCAGAGTTGCCACCAGCATCGCCAATGCGATCGCCGGGGCGAGCGTGCGAAGAAGCGGCGAGGAGGGAGCAAGGGCGAGCGCCCCCGCGGGAACAAAAATTGTGCCCGTCGAAACGGATTTGGTCCACAGATACGCCGCGATCTTCCAGCCCCATGGCATCGGATGTGCCACGTCATAGATCTCACGCGCCCATCCACCCCAATCAGGAGTGCCGGCTGTCTCGGTGGAGACGTCATCATCCCTGCGGTCGGACCAAAAGTACGTTCCCGCCTGCTGCAATCGGGTTGGCACGAGCAGGTCACCCTCGACCCCGACGTAGAATAGCTTCGGGTCGGTGCCCTTCTGTGGCTTGCGCACCGCGACCTTCCGCTGGGCAACCATGCGGCTGATCTGACTGGAAGGATCATCGAGGTCGCCTGGAATGATCGCGCGCGTCGGGCAGACGATCACGCACGCGGGTTCCAGGTTCTTCTCCACCCGGTGCGCACAATAATGGCACTTGGCTGCGGTGTCGGTGTTCGGATCGATGTACAGCGCGTCGTACGGGCACGCCTGCATGCAAGCCTTGCACCCGATGCAGCGGTGGTTATCGAAATCGACAATGCCGTCTGCGCGCCGGTACAGTGTCCCCGTCGGGCAAATCTCGATGCAGGGAGCGGTGTCACAGTGGTTGCAGCGGAGAACGCCAAAGTGCCGGCTGGTATACGGAAATTCGCCTTTCTCGACGTATTTCACCCAAGTTCGAAACACACCCACCGGAACCTGGTTTTCTTCCTTGCAGGCTACGGTGCAGGCATGACAACCGATGCACCGGTCCTGGTCGATTACAAAGCCGTAACGCATAGAATCACCGGAAGTCTGAACCCACGCTGGGATGGTAACAGAAGAACAACTACACGCAACTGCAGCTTAGTCCAAGTGCTCCTCTCGGCGTCGCGGGTTATGCGGGTTGCGCGGACTTCGCAACTCCGTGCCTTGTTGTCTGTCGGCTTGGCCCTTGAAATGAAATGAGCCTCGCCGCGGAAGTGAAGCTTCGTATGAGATTGGCGTTCCCCGTGAGCCGATTTGTGGCGTCCACCACCGCTGGAGTTCCAATTTTGTCCGGTTGGTCGGCAATCCGGAGACTGGCCAGAAACGGGCTTGGAGTCCCCGAAGCCGCCTTCTGGCCAGTCCGGCTCTCAGTGGTTCAAC
>DASPSE010000396.1:0-7024 GCA_035624085.1 Terriglobales bacterium | reverse complement strand
CCGTGCCCTTCCCCGGAAGGGTGAATTCCCGTGGCATCCCCCGGCTTCAGCCGGGGGATGGGTGGTTGCACTAGCAGCGGGGCTTTAGCCCTTGTGCCGACAATTGCAGCAAGCTTTGCATTGGGTTCGATCGCCACGTCGTGGGCCACTGGGACTTTTCGTCCCGCCTCGTGATTGATCGCGGACTCGATGTGCTGGATCAGAGTACCAGCCCGGTATACATTCAGGCTCTGCAGACCGTAGCAGATGCCCAGAACCGGCTTCCGCGTGGTGTAAGCATCCTCCAGCAACACCTTGTCCACGATATCGCGCTGCGAATCGGCAGGATTGGTGTGCGGGTCACGCGGCGCATTGTACTTGGCCGGGTCCACGTCGGCTTTGCTGCCGGGCAGCAGCACCGCGTCGCAGCCTTCGATCAGCTTCATCAGTTCGGCGGGAGCGTGGTCCAAAGGGATACGAACTGGCTCCCCTCCAGCCATCTCGATGGCCCGCTCATACTGCGGCAAAGATCGGTTGGCATACTCCAGGTCGGAATGAGGAACGGGTATAGCGATGCGCGGTCGCACCCCTTCATTGTAGCGTCCTTCGCTCAGGCCATTCTTAGGGACTTCTCTGCGGACACATAAGCCGAATTTGTCAAGCGCCAAGACACGCCACAGCTAATGAAGCGCGCAGAACAGAATTTGTGACTCATCACCATCGGTGTGTGTTCGGCGTCACAGCCAGATGTTTTTCGAGTAGGCAAGATTGTCCACATCAGTTCGACGCCGCGATACTCCCCGCAGGTCGGGAGGTGACTTGTGCTCTTACCGTACGGGCTGGACCTCATCGACAACTGCCAAACGTGTCAGTCGCGACCCGGGCGGCTGTTTTGTAATCTCTCCCCGGAGGCACTGCAGGCACTTGAAGGCATCAAGTGCGCGACCGCATATCCGAAGGGCGCGGTGTTGTTTGTGGAAGGGCAGATGCCAAGCGGCATTTTTGTGCTCTGCCAAGGCACAGTCAAAATGTCCGTCTATGGCAGGGATGGCAAGAAACTGATCGTCAAGATCGCCCAGGCTGGCGATGTACTCGGTCTAAGCGCGACGCTCTCGGGCCGAGCTTATGAGCTGAGCGCCGAAACCGTCGAGCCGTGTCAGGTTAATTTTGTGAAGCGGAATTATTTCCTGCAGTTTCTCAAAGCATATCCCGATGCGTGCTTAAAAGTCACTGAGCAGTTGAGCGAAAACTACAGGATCGCCTGCGACGAAGTGCGCTCGCTGGGGTTGTTGCATACGGCGGATCAGCGATTAGCGAAGCTGTTGGTGGAATGGAGTTGTGGAAACGCAGGGGCGGGCAGTGCAGAACCCTGCCTGGAACTGGCAGTCACTCGAGAAGAGATCGGGCAATTGATCGGAACCACGCGTGAAACGGTGATCCGCATCCTTGCCGACCTGAAGAGACGGAACATAGTGCAATTACATGGCTCAACGTTGGTCATTCGCGATCTCTCGGGATTAAGGGAAATCGCGGGATTGCAGCGCAGTGAGTTGAATTGACGGAGATCGTCCATGAACCCAGGACTGGAGAATCCGTTTCACAGCCTAGAAAGCGCGCACGAGTTTGTGACGCTCCTGGCGGCCACCGTCGAAGCCAGGCGGGAACTTGAGGCAGACGTAGCGAGAGAAAAATTGAATCCGTCACGTCGCCTGGACGCGCTACGAGTGGCACTGTACCACCTGAAGAAGCTTAAGTCGGACATCACTCGGAGCCGTCGACTCCTCAATGATCTTCGGACCTGGCGAAGACTACTCTTCGAGGAGCGGGCCAGTGTGTCAACGCAATCAACCTCGCTGGAGAATCTAGATTCTCAAAGCGTTGCACCAGCATAGCAGGTTGAGGATGGACTCGGAACGACCACCGCGTCCACATCCAACCTGCCGACTACGAAACCGCGGCAGCTGTACCGGTTTCGCTGAAGTCAACGAGAGGGTCTTGCCATGGAAGCCACAATCTTTGAGTTCGCTTTCTTCCTGCTTATCGGGCTTGCCATTCTGGGCCTGTTAGTCACCACGATTACCGTGATCGTGCTGGAGGTGAAGGTCCTGTGGTTATGGCTCAGAACACACGCGAGAACCGCGAGGGCACGACACGCGTGAAAACCAACCTTGGAAACGCGGATAGTTTCTTCTTTTTCGGCGGCCCGCCTCGCTTGTTTGCTCAGTACGGTGCGCCCTGACTGTTTTTGCTCATCAACTGAGAAATCCGGCCCGTTCCCGGGAACGTGCAGGGCTATGCTGCAGCGGTGCAAAGGAATTCTGGCAAAGGTGGGTTATCGCTGAGCCGCTTCAGCATTAAGAGGGAAACCACGCCCTCCCTAGACCCTAGATTGATCCCTCTCTTTTGCCGCGGGTCTGGATAAAGGCCAGCGCGAAATCTGATCCCTTGCCCTCGGGCTCCACGGACACCAGATGCTGGTTTCCTTCCGTGCCCACCTTCAGTTCGACGACGTTCCCGCGGTTATTGCCTTCACAAGTTACCGGTTGGGAGAAGTCCTTGTCATCGCCCGCTTTAACCGTCAGATCGCCGCCGTGCTTATCGGTGCGGCACTCGACAACGCTGCCAAACTTCTTCATTTGGTCCCGATAGAAGGCCAAAACCTTGCTGGGCGGATCGTCCGATTCATACTCGATGGCAACAACCTTCACCCCGAAGAATCCGCTTGAGATATTCACGTTCGCGCTTTTGCTGTCGTGGTCGGTCTTTGGTTTCTGACGGGCGCCAGGATAAACGGCCAAACCGGTATCGCGGACATTGGCCTCTTCATCAACGTGAATGCCTCCGATCGGCGTCTCGATATCCACTTTGCTGTTGCCGCCGTTGTCGTGGTCCTTCACGTTGATGCTGCAAGCCAGCAGGGTCAGCCAGCTCGCGAACGCCACCGCGATGATGAACTTGGTTTTATTGTCCAGAATCTTGGGAATGAGCATGAGCACCTCCTTCTGCCGCCTCTGCCGGGCGATCGATTCCCGCCCCGCGCTGCGCGATGTTGGGAATGGTCACTGGCAGCCGGCCATGGATCGCAGTTTCACCGAACAGCGCCTTCACCGCACTCACCTCCGAAACCGCCGCGTTGGAAAAGGTGCATAGATAATTCTGGACCGCCGGGAAATCCTGCGCCAGATACGGATTTCCCATGGCCAGCATCACCGTCTTCGCCGCGGCACGATCCAGGATTTTCTGCAACAGCTCACTATTCGCATCGGGAACACCGACCGAGTTCGTCAATCCATTCGGTCCCTTGACTGCTCTGCCCGCCGTCGGGACCACGTAAACGGCCGCAATCACCGCCTTCGCCTCATCCACGGCGTCCAGCACGTCATCCGACATCGCAGCCGCAATGCGAGAATCCACATAGAAAACATTCGCATCAGGCGCGCGCGCGCGAAGCTGGCGTTCCAGCACCCGGCCCACGTCGAGACGGACATCTTCAGAAAAAATCACCGCTACCGTACTGTTGTGGACTTCCTCCACTCTTTCATACGGAAGACTGGACGTAACAGTTCCAGAACGTTTCAACGGAAGCAGCTTGCCGTTTTCGCGAACGAGGGTGACGGCCCTGTCGGAAATTTCCTGCCCAAGGGCGATATTTTCCGGCTTTCCGACTACTTCCTCCAAAGCACGCAGGTCGACCAGGCGCGCCTTATAAAGTCCCAAAGAGGCCTTTGCTTTCAATATCTTGAGGACGGCTGCATCGAGCTGGGCAGTGGGAATTTCGCCGGTTTGAACCGCTTGCAGAACTGCTTTGTAGGAAGCATCAAGGTCGGCGGGGATGAGCAGCACATCGTTGCCGGCCTTGAAGGCATCGACAGCTGCCCGGCCGATGTCGTTGGAATAAAGTCGCGTAAGCCCGGCCATGTCGAGGGCGTCGGTGATCACGATCCCCTGGAAGCCGAGTTGATCCTTAAGCAGGCCAGTGACAATCGCCGGTGACGTTGTAGCCACGCGGTCCGGCGTAGGATCAAGAGAGGGGACGGTGACGTGGGCAACCATCACCGCATCGACTCCCGCGGCAATAGCCTGGCGAAAGGGCGGCAGCTCCACCGATCCGAGACGCGCCTTATCTCCGGTCACCTCGGCCACACCGAGATGCGAGTCCGTGGCAGTGTCGCCATGTCCGGGAAAATGCTTGGCTGTGGTCATCATCCCACTGGCCCGCGCTGCTCGAATATACGCAGCAACAAGATCGCCCACTTGCTGTGGGTCTTCGCCGAAAGAGCGTGTATTGATAATTGGATTCGAGGGGTTTGAGTTGACATCGGCGTCGGGAAAGAAATTCCAATGCACACCGATGGCGCGAGCCTCCAGGGCGGTGATTCGGCCAAAAGCTTCGGCGTAGTCGGTTTTACCCGCTGCGCCGAACGCCATGGCATGTGGGAATTCGGCCGTGCCGTGCAAACGCATGCTTACGCCCCGCTCGAAATCGGCGCCAATCAGTAGCGGCAGTTTTGAGTCCTGCTGCAGACGGTTGAGCAGCACTGCCGCTTCGTACGGCTGGTTCCGATAAAGAAACGGCGGGTCCGACCGCACCGTCATTCCAAAGGCGCCAACGTGATACTTGTTCATGGTGTCGCGGAGCTGCACATATTGCGGACTGTTCACGTTTAGGAATTCCGCCCGCACCCAGATCATGAACAGTTGGCCGACTTTCTCTTCCGTGGAAAGCTTACGGAGGGTCTTCTCCGCCCATTTCTCGCCCTCACGATCGAGGCGAATGGGACCGGGAACCGAGTATTTCTCCTTGGCGAAAGAGGCAGGGCAAAGCAGAACACACAACAATAAGATCAATTCGCGTCGCATCAGCAGAAGATAGCACGGGCTAGCATAATCCCACTCACCGCTTCTTGGGCCTGCCGGGTGGACTGCTTTGCAGACGCTTCGATGGCACTTTCGTCGAGCTCGAACCGGCAACTCCTTGAAAATGACCAGCCGGAGCAGGAGCACGTTGGTTACCTTGCCCAGTGCCAATCCGAACGTGCATTCTGTAGCCACATGCTTGATCCCGAGCAACTATCATGTCTGTCTGAAGAATGGACGCCAGCCGCCCTTTGCGCCAAGGTTGCCGAGATCTTTCGCGTCAGGGAAACCGAAGTTGCGCTGCTTGAGCTTCGCGGAAAGCTGCTGCATTTCCTGTTTCCGGAGGAGTTGAGAACGGCGGGTGCTATTCCGGTCTCCAGTTCAGCCGTGGCCGCCCGTACCGTCCAGACCGGGAAAGCAGAGGCTTTCAACAGTTTCGCCCAGGTAAACCACTTCAGTATTTTCGAGCTGGTCAAGTTAGGCGATAGTGGACTGGATGCCCAGGTAATTCAAAAGCTCATGTCTGCGCCCGTTTTTACCACGAGAGAAGTTCTGGGAGTGATTCAAATCTCTCGCAAGGGGCCTCGCCCGGAGATCGCTGGCCCTGACTTTACTCCTGCAGATCTGCAGAAGTTGGAATCGGTGGCTCAGTGGGTGGCGAAGCTCATGGCCAAAGGCAAAGTGATCGCTCAAAGCGCAGGCCAGTTCTAGAATTCCCGCAATCTGCACTAAAGACGGTCCTCCACCAAGCTCATAGCCGCATTCTGAACCACTCTTTCATCGCCGAATCCCTCCAGCCAGGCTACATCCGGTTCGCGGCGAAACCACGTCATCTGACGCTTGGCATAATTACGATGCACTTGTTGCCCTGCCTGTCGTGCCGTGCTCTCATCGATTTCACCGCGGATCAGCTGCACGGCCTGTTTGTATCCAAGCGACTCGAGCGGACGCGCCTTGTCGCCATATCGTTCCAAGAGGCTTCGAGTTTCTTCCACCAACCCTGACTCAAACATGCGAATCGCGCGCCGATTGATGCGGTCGTACAACGCTTCGCGTGCCGGATTCAGCCCCAGCCGCAGAATTCGGAAGCCTTGCAGGGGTTCGCGGCCCTGCTTCCACATCTCCGTCATTTTCCTGCGGGATGTTAGGCACACCTCGATTGCCCGAATGAGTTTGGGAACGTCATGGGAATGAATTTTGGCGGCAGCTTCGTGATCAAGGCGGTTCAGTATGCGATGCAAGTAGTTTGAGCCTTTCCCAGCCGCTCGTTCGCGGAGCCGCTTCCGCAATTCCTCTGCGCGCGGCGGGCCCGGGAAAAGGCCATCCAGCAACGCGCGCAGATACAAGCCCGTGCCGCCGGTCACAATTGGCAGATTCCCTCGGGACTTGATTTCGCCCAAGATCTGCCGAGCCATGCGCGCATACTCCCCGGCAGTGATGTAGCCGGTGGGTTGAACAAAATCGAACAGGTGGTGGGCCACGCGGCCACGTTCCGTCAGAAGAGGTTTTGCCGTGCCGATCTCAAACTCCCGGAACATCGCGACCGAATCGCAGTTAACGATTTCGCCATGAAACCGTTCGGCCAGAGCTAGAGAGAGCGCAGTCTTCCCGCTGCCAGTTGGACCCAACACTACAACCAGCAGCGGCTCCCGCGCCACGTTCAGCGCGCGCTCCACGGAATGTGGTGCCAGTAGCGAATCAGTGTGAGGATGAGAATCAGTACGGCAATCACCAGCAGGCCGGTAGTTTCCAGCGTATAGACCTCAGGGATCAGATGCCGTTCAGCCGGCTTTGGCTCAGGCTGCCGTTTTGGTCCCGTAGCAGGCATGACATTATTGTAGCTCCGAACGCCACGAATGGAATCTCAGTTCCGCCACTCTGCGCGCTGTGCCAACGTCGGGGTGAGTTTGGTCATTTCGGGATCGTCGGATTGAATATAGACCCGGCAAGCGTCGGGTGAGGCAGGTTCCTACTTCAATCCATCCACAACATACAGGTCTGAGGTGATGCGCTGGTAGGTGTACACGTAACTCTTCAGATCAACCGAGAAGTTCGGGGCAGCGTTGCTAAATAACCCGGTTGGGTCCGCCGGCATAAACGCTCTGAATAGCTTGCGTTCCTTGGTTGCCAGATTGATTGTGAAAACGCGAACTGGGACGCCCCGAGCGCCGACCAGCACAGCCTTTCC
>DASPSE010000374.1:0-3987 GCA_035624085.1 Terriglobales bacterium | reverse complement strand
ACGATAGAGGCGTCTCAGTTCTTCTGTGCCCAGTCGGTTCATGTAGTATCAGCCTCCATAATTGTTTTGCGTTTCGGCCCCTGAGGAGACGCGAGCTTTAGCCCCTGAAGTCCTGAGGTCCAGGAAGTTTATCTCCTGCTTTATTATGAGCCTCCGTGGTCACCCCAAAACCGGCCATTTATGGTCACCTCAAAACCGGCCATTAATTGAACGCTACTCCGGACAGTAGTTAGAAGTGCTGACTTTCCTTGGGACGGATTTCTTAACGTGGTTAGTCCTGGAAAGAAGTCTTGTCCCCACGGTTGCGTGCCTTTTTGCTTGTTGGTGCCGGTTCCTCCGGTTTCAGCGAAAAAC
Source organism: Terriglobales bacterium (assembly GCA_035624085.1). GTDB lineage: Bacteria > Acidobacteriota > Terriglobia > Terriglobales > Acidobacteriaceae > JAFAGX01. The sequence continues at coordinate 3,633 of DASPSE010000374.1, read as the reverse complement.
TTCGCATTAGGATGACGCAGGAGCGACGATCGCCGCTTCGGTCGACCTCTAGCATCCCCGATTTTGTCTCTCGTCACGCGCATCCGTTGTTCAGTGTTGTTTTACCGTTTTACCTACGTAGGATGAATTCGGCAAGTCTGTACCTGCCACAACAAAGAAGTTTCTGGCAGCGAACATACCATCCTGTTTGGCATCCGCGCTGCGGAACAAATGATAGAGTGAAGGTCTGCGATCGGGTCGCGCCCGTACGCAGATCCAGGGCCGAGGCGACGGGGCTGGCTCCGAAGAAATCGGCTTCTTGCAAAACTCTCTGCGCGTGAGCCTAGTAGTTGGCTTGTAGCAGAGGGTTTTGCTTTTGAAGCAGATTTTTTTGGTGAAGTTCTGGAGCTGAGGCCCTGGATCATAGAACGCGAAGACGCCGGGCCGCTTTTGCCCGGCTTCCTTATTGCCTTGGCCGTGATCAGCGCTTCGTCGATCCAGGGGGCGGATCATTGGCCAACTCCCGAGGTGAGATCGGCGAGTGCGCGTGGATCAGATCCGATCTTGGTTCGCCAGCTACGCGGACCACATTTCAGAACATGGCCATGGTGGAGGAGGCGATCCAGCATGGCGGTGACGGCCGCGGTATCCCCCAACAGTTTCCCCCAGTCGTCGACGGGCCGATTCGAAGTGACCAGCGTACTGGCCCGCTGATAGCGTCGCATGACGATTTCCAGGAGATCTTCGGCGGCAGTGAGGGGCAGGGTGCGGATGCCCAAGTCATCGATGATCAGCAGCGGCACCGAGGCCAACTCCGTCATGTAGTCTTTGCGCGTGCCGTCGATGGTGGCATCGGCGAGTTCATCGAGGAGCACGTGGGTCTCGCGGTACAGGACGCGATAGCCTTGCTGAATCACAGCCTGGCCGATGGCCTGCGCCAAATGACTCTTGCCCGTGCCCGGGGGACCGAGGAAAAGTCCGTCCTCATGCTTGAGGATGAATTCGCTGGTGGCCAGATTAAAGACCAAACTGCGATTCATCTTCTTATTGAAGTCAAAGTCAAAATTGTCCAAGGTGGCTTGCGGGTCGCGAAAATCGGCTTGCTTGCGCCGTCGCTCCAGCAAGCGGTCGGAGCGACGGGTGAGCTCATCGGAGATGAGGCAGGCGAGCAAATCGATGGGCGCCATGGCTTCGGCCTGGGCCTGGTGTAAACGGGTTTCTAACACCGCGGCCATACCGCCGAGTCGGAGTTGCCGTAAGGCACGATTCATTTCAATCAGATTCATGGGATGAAGTCTCCTGGGTTTTTTGTTGAATCAGGTCGCGGTACTCGACCAAGTTGCGGATTAAGGGATTGACTTGCTGCAGGCTCAACGGAGTCGGGTGACAGTGCTCGAGGTAATGCTTGACGAAGCGATACTCGTGCACCCGCATCTCCAGAGCCACCGCGCAGGCTTTATCGACCGCCGAGGGGCCCAGCTTTTTGGCTAAGCTCAGCACGCCTTGGATGCGGCGGACGGCGGTCTGTCCTTGGTTGCGATGGAGGATGTGGCAGAAGGTGCCGATGTGCGCACCGGCTTGCTGGGTGCGCCACAGCAACTGCTGTACGCGCAGCGGGGTTCTCGGGGAACGGTCCTGATCCTGAATGCGATGCAGACCTCGTTTTTGAATGACGTGCTCGCGCATGAGCTGGCTGGTCTTGGGGTGGAGAATACGGACAAATAGACTGTCCCATTGCACGGGCAGCCACTGCCCGATCCAGCCCGGGGGTGCGCTGTAATAAGCGGCGTCGACTTCTACGCAGCCATCGGGATGCACTTTGCGGTCCCCGAACTTGTAATAGCGGAAAGGCTCCAGCGGCAGGGGTAACAGGGCGGGTTTCTCTTCGGCAAACATGGCGGCGACTTGCCGCTTGGTGGTGCCGTGGATGCGGGTATCGGCCCAGTGGGTTTCCCAATGATCCAGGTAGGCTTGGGCTTCTTCCAGGCTTTCGAAGCGTTTGCCCTTGAGTGGCGTTTTCTTGCTGTGGCCTACACCCGATTCGACTTTGCCTTTGCGATCGGGATGGTTAATGCGGCAGGGGAGAGCGACCACGGCGTAGTGAGCCAGCACATCGCGGAACAGGGGATTGAGAGTGGGATCATAAATATCCGGCTTGAGTACGCCTTCTTTCAGGTTGTCCAGGACCACGGTGCGAGTGCAACCGCCGAGTCGACGAAAGGCTTTCTCGTGGAGCTCGGCCCAAATCCGCGAGCTGGAGCGGAAGGTCAACAGGCGTACGGCCTTGCGGCTATAGCCAAGCGTCATCACGAATAGCCGCGTGTGTCTGTACTTGCCGCTTTGCGGGTCGCGGACCAGCGGACCCTGACCATAATCCACCTGAGCTTCCTCTCCCGGGGCGGTGACGATGACCGCGCAGGCTTCCGGGGGCTGCGCGCCGCGGAGTTTGCGCACGAAGCGCTTGACCGTCTGGTAGCCAGCGGGAAAGCCGGCTTGAGACCGCAAATCCTGCCAGATCCCCATGGCGTTGCGGCCTTGCCGCAGGCCGAGCTCGATGGCCGCGCGAAAGGGTTCGCAGACGCTGGGGGAAGGAGTCGGATCGGAACCGCGGAGAGGGTTCGGCGGCGATGGACCGATGGCGCCCGAGTCGGTGGTCACCGGGTCGATGGAAATGGCCGCTTTTGCCGGCTCGGAGTCGGTGGTCACCGGGGCAACCGAAATGGCCGCTTTTGCCGCCGCGCGCCGACCGGGAGGCTGGACGGGGATTCCGGCGGCCTTCAGGTAGGTGCTTGCCGTTTCCCGACGTACCCCAGTCTCTTGCTGGATGCGACGGAGCGACCATCCCAGCCGCCCCAGGGCGATGACTTGTTGCTTCTCTTGTTCGCTCAAGACATTGCTCATATACCGACCAAGGTTATTTGGTCGGCGTCAATGTCCTGGAGTAGCGTTCCTTTTTAATGGCCGGTTTTGAGGTCACCAGAGGTGACCATAAATGGCCGGTTTTGAGTGACCACTGAGGACGTCAGCATCGATCCTGCCCAAATCTAGATTAGATCGAACTGGGGGCTTCGAGGAAAACGTCGAAAAGTTCTGTCTGGCTGCGGAACCATTCGGAAGAAACAGGCTCATCCTTGAAGTAAGGCACGAGTTTCAGCGACTCCAAGAGGTTCCAGAGCTCACTCAGCGACCTCCCCGACCTTTCGATTTGCATTGGATGGACACTCAACAACACCGCCGGCCTGTGTTTCGTGATTAGGGCCCGAGAGCCATCCAAAATCCGCAATTCTGCTCCTTCAGCGTCGATTTTGATCGCGTCCACTCGGGGAAGTTGAATATCGTCCAAACGAATGGTTCGGATCACGGATTTCCTTTGGTGCTGGGCATTTCCAATGAGAGAATTGGCCGCATCACCCGGAATCGTGCTCGAGAAAAACGATGACTGTCCTGTCACGTTTGAGACAGCCTCGCTCCGAATCTCGGGCACCCCGTCGAAGCCGTTGAGTGCAAGAGTCTTCAGGAGCACCGACCGAGTGTCAGCACTTGGTTCAAAACTTATTACTTTGCCCGATGGTCCAACTTTGCGTAACGCAGAAATCGTAAAAATTCCAAAGTGTGCCCCGATGTCAATCAGGGTTCCTCCCGGCTTGCAGTGCG
>DASPSE010000357.1:0-8097 GCA_035624085.1 Terriglobales bacterium | reverse complement strand
CCTGCATTCAGTGACGCTGATTACCGACGCCTGCCACGGCTACGTCGAATACATGATCAAGGGCATCGAGGTCGATAAGGCCAAAGTCGATTGGTACGTAAAGAATTCGCTGATGCTGGTGACGGCGCTCACTCCGAAAGTCGGCTACGACAAAGCCGCCCAGATCGCCCACACTGCTCACGTCGAGCACATCAGCCTGCGCGAAGCCGCTTTGAAGCTGGGCCATTTGACAAGCGAAGAGTTCGATCAGTTGGTGAAGCCGGAGAGGATGACGAGGCCGTAGATAGCCTCTTCCCGTTACTCAGGTCATCCCGATGCCCCGCGTTCTCACCAGCGGGGCGAGGGATCTGGCGTGCAGCGCCTCTGCAGTGTTCAACCGTCACAGACCAGCCTCTAGCTTGGTGCTAGCCATCAGGAGACCCACGCAAGATCCCTCACTCGGCTGAACTGCGCCGAGTTTCGGGATGACGAATGAGCATGGCAACATTCTCCCACTCATGCCTCCGTTCCCCATAGGTGGTCCTCCCGATGCCCCGCGCTTTCACCAGCGGGGCGAGGGATCTGGCGCGCAGCGCCTCCGCAGTGTTCAACCGTCACAGACCAGCCTCTAGCTTGGTGCTAGCCGTCAGGAGACCCGCGCGAGATCCCTCACTCGGCTGAACTACGCCGAGTTTCGGGATGACTCCTCTGCAAGGAAAAAGGCGCATGCGAAGCCCAAAGAGATATCACGTTTACATCATGACCAATCGGCCGCGTTCTCACGTCCTGTACACGGGCGTAACTGGCAATTTGCTGAGACGTGTGGTCGAGCACAAGAACAAGTTCGTTCCTGGATTTACTAGCCGCTACAACCTCACACGACTTGTGTACTACGAGACCTTCGCATATCCCGATGAAGCGATCGACCGCGAGAAAGAAATCAAGGGCCGGCGGCGCCGCAAGAAGATTCGGTTGATTGAGTCCATGAATCCTCGTTGGTACGACTTAGCGGTAGTGGCCGAACATTTCAGCCACTACCCGACTTAGCACAGCGATGGGCTGAAATCTATAAGCCTGAGAGTGGTGCAGACCCGCGCGAGATCCCTCACTCGGCTGAACTACGCCGAGTTTCGGGATGACCGTCAGTGATAGGTGAGCTGCCGACGAATCAAAACCCCTGAATTACTTCTGCAGCAAACTGGTGTGGCTGGCTACGCATTGCCAGCGGGCGTCCTGGAAGACCCAGGTATCGGTGAAGCGTCCGAGGTGCTCGTAGGGCTTGCCCTGATAAGTCCCCTTGGTGTGGTAGACACCGGCCACGACCGCAGTGTCTTTGTAAAGAACCACTTTGACATCCTGAATATTCAGCGCACTCACTTTGAAATGTGGGTCGGCGATATCGGCGAGAAATTTTCCTCTTTCGGTTATTTCTCCGTCCCACTCAGTGTTCACGAATTTGTCGCCAATCATGCTAGCCAAGGCGCTGGCATCGCGGTTTACCTGCGCTTCGTTCCAGAGATGCTCAAGTGTAATAAGCTGCTGTTCACGCGAGTGCGGATCGTCGCCTGCCGTCTGACCAAACGCGCACACGCCTAGCAGGAAGCAACAAAGAACTGATCCTACGGCGCCCATCCTAAACCCGCGAAGCATGGGCGAATTCTGACCCAGAGTTCAGGCGCTTGCAATGCACATCGGTGCGATGGTCGCCATGCACGAAAGTACGTTACCGATGTCATGGAGCGTCCGGGACTACAAGTGGCTTTTGCCGAAGCGCAGGCCACTCAAGCATGAGACCGCGTCGGGCGCTATGCCCTTGCTCGCTACGAGCACGTGAAATGTCTCTCCCATGCCGGCTGGCGTCACCAGGTGCTTGAGTTGCAATGCCACTTTGGCGCGTTCCTGTGGCAGCCGGCATTCTTCAAAGGCGTCGGCGAATTGATTCCGCTCGCCGATCCCCATCAGAAATTGTGATTGCGTGAGCAGCGGCTGGACGTGCATTCGCTGCTGCTCGGCGGCTGCAGCCAGCGCGGTGAAGTTGACGTGAGCGGTGATGTCCTGTTCGCCGGGAGCTTCGTAGGGATTGGTGCCAACTGAGTGTTGCCGGTACGCCATGACGGTACCGCGGTGGCGGCCTGCGAGCAGTTGATCGCGCGTGTAGCCGTAGTCGATGGCGATTAAGAATCCCCGCTGGATGGACGCCGCGGCTTCGGCCATGCAGCGTTGCGCAGTCAGCGGAGCTTCGATTCTTTCTTCTTCGGGGTGCACGCTGTGGCGGTCGAGAAAACTCTGTTCCCCGGCAGATGCCGGCGCCCAGGTTTCGACAAAGCGGCCATCCTTCTCGGCGATGCGCAACTCGCCATGGCGACTCAGGACTTCGACGGGCAACGCGTCGAAGAATTCGTTGGCGAAAATGATGACAGGGGCCTCGGAGCCAGGGTTCATTCGTCCCTGCGGAGCTCGCTCGGCTTGCTCAGCCGCTGCCGGGTCTATCTCCGCGAAAAACGAAGCGAGTGAAACCTTGTCCGCGGCAAACTGTTGGCTCAGGATCTCTCGCAATCGCTTCTGCAATGCGGGAGATTGCTCCGCTAATAAATAACGTAAAGCGGAAAAGAATTCAGGAAACTTCTTTTCGGACCAATCCAGAACATCCTGGGCAAACAAGCCGCGTCCCGGGCCGAGTTCGAGAATTTCAATCTGCTTAGGCGATCCCAGGGCCCGCCACATCTCTTCGAACTGCCGCGCCATCAGCCGTCCAAAGACGGCATGCACATCGCTGGAAGTGTAGAAGTCACCTGCTTTGCCGAACTGTTCTGCGCTGCGTGAATAATAGCCGAGTTCGGGATCGTAGAGGCAGAGCTCCATGTATCGGGAAAATGGAATAGGCCCGAGCTCGCGGATTTCCTGCACGATTTTCTCGCGCAGGGTCACAGGCCTTCCCGCTGGCGCTCGGCGCGATTCTGCGGCGTGCGCGTGAACATTTCGATCAGATAATCGTGCAGGCAATCGTAAAGCTGACGCTGGAACGTCCATTCGAACTGCGGATGGTCCAGGTCCCGGGGATGAAGCTCAAAGTAGTAGGTGTGCACCGGCACGGGAGGATTCTTGAATTTAATGATGACCTCTACACCGTCGCCCTTGGTATGAGCCGAGAAATCCAGCAGTGGATGCTCGTACAAGCGCAACTGCGCAAGAACGCAGGCAAGATGAGCGTTCGAGGGATCTGGCACGGAACGATTCTAAACAAGCACAGGCCATTCGGCATGGCCCGACTCGTTGTCTTGTATACGTACAGGAATGCTGTACAATGAGTCTATGACTGAAACGACCTATACCAGCCTGCGGCAGAGTCTGGCGTCTGTGCTGGATCGCGTGGCCAATGACCGTGAAGTAGTCGTGATTAAGCGGCGAGGCGCAAGGACCGTCGCCATGGTTCCGGCAGACGAGCTTACGGCTCTGATTGAAACTGCTCACCTGCTTCGCTCCCCCAGGAATGCCCAGCGCTTGTTGACCGCACTTCAGCGGGCAGTACGACGAAAGGGCAGACCGGAACCACTCGAGAAACTCCGCCGGGAGTTGGGACTTGGCTCCGGTCGCTGAGCGAGAAGCCGTTTTCCACCGCGAATTTCGCCAGGATCTGCGCTATTGGGCAGAAACGGACCGCAAAACTGCGTTGCGCGTGCTCGATCTGGTCGAGGCCGTGCTACGCGATCCATTCGCCGGCATCGGCAAGCCAGAACCGCTGAAATACGTTCTGGCAGGATGCTGGTCGCGCAGAATCACACAGGAGCATCGACTCGTATATCGGGTAAGCCATGGAAGGATCGATTTCCTGCAGGCAAGATATCACTACTAGCAGGGCGACACGGGCGCTAATGTTATTCGTATCTCAGCGCCTCGATCGGATCCAGCCTTGCCGCCTTCAACGCCGGCAGCATTCCGCTCACGATGCCCACGAAACTGAGGATCGCTGTTGACCACAGGAGCGTGGCCGAATCGATAAACAAGTGAATGTCGCCTTCGCTGGCGTTCTCCTCGAATGCGCTCCACAGCGTCAGGGATCCCACCGACCAGGAAATCAAGTATGCCAGGGCCACTCCCAATAGCCCGCCCAAAGCCGTGATGGCAAGAGCTTCGGCCAGGAACTGAAATAGGATGTGCCACCGGCGTGCCCCCAGAGCCTTTTCCACGCCGATCTCACGCGTGCGCTGGGTCACCGCGACCAGCATGATGTTCATCAACCCGACTCCGCCGATTCCCAGCGTCAGCAACCCGATGAACCCCAGCAGAATCTTGATGCCCACGGTGATGGCTTCCAGATCAGCCAGATCGGCAAAAACGTCAAAGACGAACACTGCCCGCTTGTCCTTGGGATCGAAGGTGTGATGAAAGGCCATGGAGTTGCGGATGGCCTGCACGACCTTGGCGTGGTCACCCTCATACTCCATCACAATAGAGTTGAGATAATACGTGTCCATCAGATCGTTCATGGCACTGAACGGCACGTAGACGTGACCGTTCAGGTTTTCATCGCTGTTATTGATGACGTGTTTCAGCACGCCCACGATCTGATAAGGGATGCCATCTACGCGGATGTCTTCACCAATCGCGTTCTGTCCGGAGAAGAGCTTTTTCTTGACGTCCGCTCCGATGAAAGCGACGCGAGTATGCGTGAAGTCGTCAGCCTCGCTGAAGGGACTGCCTTCGGAGAACTCAAAGCGGCGCATCCGCGGATAATTGGCGTAGACTCCGCTGACCCCGTAGCTTGAGTTGCGTGTTCCGTAGGCCACGGTGCACTGCTTGAACGCCTCCGGAGAAAGGCGCTTCAGCAGCGGCACCTCGGCGCGGATGTAGTCCACGTCGTTGATAGTCAACTTAATTTCGCTGCCTGCCTTGGTGCCGCCAGCTTGCAGTGAAGTGCGTCCGGGAAAGATGAAGACGAGATTGGTGCCGAAGGAGCGAAAAGCAATCCACAAGCCACGTTCGAAGCCAGAGCCGTAGGCCAGCAGCAAGACCACAGTCGCGATGCCCCACGCCATGCCGAGCATGGTGAGCAGAGTACGCCGCCGGTTGAAGCGTAGCGCGCTGTACGCCTGCGCGAAAAGGTCTCCGATCATGGTCATCCCTATTCCTGGCGAAGCGCCTCAACCGGCGGCATCAGAGCTGCTTTCCGAGCCGGATATAAACCAGCGCTGATCCCGGCAACCGCCAACGAAAGAATGGCTGTCAGCGCGGAAATGGGCACAATTCGTGGGGTATCGAATCCCTCCGGGGAAGGCAACTGCGCCAGCAAAGTCATAAACCCGCCCGCCAGCAACAAGCCGATGCCGCCGCTCAAGATCGTCAGGAACATACCCTCAACGAAGAATTGAGTCAGAATATTGCGATGAGTGGCTCCCAGAGCTTTCCGCAGCCCGATTTCCTTGGTCCTTTCCGTAACTGAAACCAGCATGATGTTTACGATGCCAATCGCTCCCAACCCCAGAGTGACCAGGCCGACGACGCCGAGAAAGTAATCCATAGCGTCAAAAATCTTGTCTACCCGTTGCGAGTTCTCGATCGTGTCCCAATCGTCGAAAGCGTCTTCCAGCTTGGGATCGAAACGATGGCGGCGCGCGATGATCTCGTGCACTTCCATCTTCGATTGCAGGTGTTTGGATTTGTCTAACGGACGGTAATTGATGAACGAGACCGCATTCTCGATATTCTCTCCTTTTAATGGAAACAGGTCCCGCATGGTTTCGAGGGGAATAAAGATGCGCCCGTTAGTACCGTTGTTGCCATCCTGGCCGACCTTGGCCAGAACGCCAATCACGTCGAAGCGAATTTCATTCAGCAGGATGGAAGACCCGACTGCCGGCCGTCCCGGAAATACGTTCCTCAGCAGTTCCCATCCCACCACCGCGACCCGGCGGTGTTGACTGTTGTCCTCAACGTCAAACCAGCGCCCATTGCCCACTGGAATCGTCCGAATCTGGTTATATTCGGGAGCGATGCCGAACACTTGACCATTTGTCGAGCCGTAGTCGCTGACTGCGCGGATATCCTCGCGGTTGATGACTGGGGAGACGACCCGCAAGGTGCGAGCCTCATTCTTGATGGCGAGATAGTCGTCGTAAGTGAAATGGTAGGTCTGGCCAGATTGCAAGCTGCCGGCCACGGCCGGAATGCGCCCCGGAAAAACGAACATGATGTCTTGACCGAGATTGGAGAGCTGTCTTGCCTGGCCGCTGCGAAAACCCTCGCCCAACCCCACCAGCAGCAGGAGCGACCCCACGCCCCAGGCGATTCCGAACATGGTCAGGAACGAACGCAGCTTGTGCGCCCACAGGGTGGCCAGCGATTGGCGGACGATATCTCCGAGCGTCCTCATGACGGTTCTGGATGTGTTTGGCATGACGGCCTTCCGCACGAACCGCCGTCCTCTGTTATGTCTTACGCTACAGGACGACGAAAAGTTCCCCTAGTCTACCTTCTCAGTTAGACGAGCCTCGGGATGGTCTGAGGGCTTCTTAACAACTTTTTACAACTGGCTATCCCCATTCCCTGGCTTGCGTCTAAACGCTCGTTTTCACGAACTTGGGGTGTTTCAAGAAGAATAATTCAGAAGCGGAGGTTGAGCTTTATGCGCAAGCCTTGGTTGGTTGCATTGGTCACGGTCGCAATGCTGTTCACAATCTCAGTCTGCTGGGCGCAGTCTGCGTTGTTGGATTTGCCTCGGGACAGCCAGCACTCAGTGGTGACGCAGCGTATCGGAATCACCGACATCACCATCAACTATCACCGCCCGCTGGTGAAAGGCCGGACGATTTGGGGCAAGGTCGTGCCTTATGGCGAGGTATGGCGCGCGGGCGCCAACGAGAATACCACCGTCAGGTTCACAGACGCTGTCAGCATAGAGGGAAAGCCGCTGGAAAAGGGCGTCTACGGCCTGTTCATGATTCCTGGCGAGAACGAGTGGACGGTGATCTTCTCCAACGCTCACGCGGCCTGGGGAAGTTTCACATATAACGAAGCCGACGATGCCTTGCGGGTCACGGTCAAACCTCAGGCGTCGGAAATGCACGAAGCGCTAAGCTATGACTTCGACGACGTAAAAGCGGACTCCGCCGCGGCCACCCTGCGCTGGGAAAAGGTGGCCGTGCCATTCAAGATCGACGTGAAGGTGCATGACATCGTGAAGGCCAGCCTGCACAACCAGCTTCAGGGATTGGCGCAATACACCTGGGAAGGATGGGACGACGCGGCAAACTATCTTCTCGCGCAAAAGTACGATCTGGATGAAGCGCTGAAATACGAGGAAACTTCGATCCGTACCGAACCTCGTTTCGACAACTATTTAACCAAGTCGCAAATTCTCGATGCGATGGGCCGAAAAGACGAAGCAGCTACGGCCAAGAACCAGGCACTCGCCAGAGCCACCGCCGCCCAGCTCTACGGCTATGGCCGACAGCTGCAGCAGGAAGGCAAACAGGACCAGGCTTTTGACTTCTTCCGTCAGGCACAGAAGAAAGATCCTAACGACTGGTTGGCTCATGATGGGATCGCCAGAATTTATTCCGCACAGGGTGATTTCGACAATGCTCTCAGAGAATTCAAGCTCGCGCGGGATGGCGCTCCCGACAATCAAAAGATTTTCTTTGAACCGGGCCTGAAGAAATTGGAGGCAAGGCAGGACATCAATAAGGCGAATTAGCGGGCTGTTGTAGGGCATGTCATCCTGAACGAGCTTCCGGCTCGTGAAGGATCTTACGAAAGCTCAGGATTTTCGCTGCGGTTGACAAGATCGAGACGGTCCTGTCGGTGTTATTGCTGTTTACACGCTCTCGTAAGATCCTTCGCAGCCTGAGGGCTGCTCAGGATGACATGTTCGAAAAAGTGATCAATCTCCGACCTTCGCGATCGGCGCATCTGCCCGCACGCTTTCTGGATACTCGTACACTCCACGCCCTGCTTTGCGCCCCAGGCGGCCTGCCTTCACATACTGGACCAGCAGCGGGGCCGGCCGGTACTTTTCCCCTAGCGTCTTGTGCAGATATTCAAGAATGTGCAGGCGGGTATCGAGCCCCACCAAATCCACCAGCTCAAACGGGCCCATGGGATGGTTAAGACCCAGCTTCA
>DASPSE010000340.1:0-5767 GCA_035624085.1 Terriglobales bacterium | reverse complement strand
AATGGCCTGTTCGGCTCTGGTGGACCAGCTCGATAAGCCGATCCGGCTCGAGCCTTTTTCGAAGTTTCCGGTGGTTCGGGACCTGGCGGTCGACCGCCAGGTAATCTTCGAAAATCTCAAGGCGGTGAAAGCGTGGGTTCCAATCGACGGCACTTATGACCTGGGCGCCGGCCCGCGCATGACCATGGAAGAGCAGGAAGCGGCCTATCCGCTGTCGCGCTGCATTTCGTGCTGCTGCTGCATGGAGGTGTGCCCGCAGTTCAACGACAACACCGGCTTCGTCGGTGCGGCGGCAATTTCTCAGGTTCGCCTATTCAATACGCATCCCACCGGCGCAGCGTTGAAACGGGAACGGCTCGCGGCTTTGATGGGAGACGGTGGCATTCACGAATGTGGTTATGCGCAGAATTGCGTGGAGGTCTGCCCGAAGGACATCCCGCTCACCCGGTCGATTTCTGAGGTCGGCGGGGCGGTGATGAAACAAGCCATCGTTGACCTATTTCGGAAATGAGTTTGCCAATTTTGGGCTTTGCGCTGCATTTCCAGCCTGTCCGAAAGCCCATTGAGGCTTGCCTGCCAGCGGTTTAGGCACGGCCGCCCAGCCGTTCCGAACGGCATCCAAGATGCTTACGTATAAGACGGCGCTGGTGTCAGCGCTGGCAGAGTAACCAGGGGTAACTGGATTATTCGGCTACTCTTTGGTAACCTTGCCGTCGAATTCGAGACGGGGTTGGCCGATCTGTGGATTAGAATAAGCGAACTTAGCGCCACGGCAGGAGTTGTCCACTTCGTGAAGGTCAGAGCACAACGGACTTTTCTGGTTCTATTTCTGATCGTGGCGGTGTGCAGCCGGGGGTTCGGACTGCACCAGTATGTGCCGACGCGGCATCTTCAACATCATGTGGCCAAGCGCCGGGTACACGTTCGTCGACTGCGCTGGAATCCGGTCTTCCGGCCTTCCCACGAATCCCTCTTGCTGCAAAACGCCGAGATTGACCGGATGGATCTGCCGCGCATCCATGACGACGCTGAACTTCGCCAGCTCGTCGCAAGTGGCGATTTGGTTCCCATCGAAGAAAGTGAAAGCCTACGAATCGAACACCGCCTCGATCCTTCACGGCGCTACTGCCGCCCGTGGACGCGAGACTTCTTACAGGATTTCAGCGAGGCCTATTACAAGCAGTTCCACAGCCAGATTCAGGTGAATTCTGCGGTACGCACGGTGCTGGTCCAGAAGAAGTTGCGGCGCCACAACCGCAATGCCGCCCCGGTGTACGGGGACACGGCCTCGTCTCACCTGGCCGGGATTACGGTCGATGTTCAGCGCCGCGGAATGAGTCGCCAGCAAATCCAGTGGGTTGAGCAATACCTGATGCCGCTGAAGGAACAAGGCTTGGTCGAACCCGAAGAAGAACGCCATCAATGGGTCTTCCACATTGCCGTCTCCGGCCGCTACGCCGATTTGCGGGCGCCGAAGACGGTTGCGGTCGAGCAGCATGATGAGATACCAGACCTCGGAGCCTTTGATTTCCAGCCGCAGCGGGTTTCTGACGCAGTTGATCCGGATCGGTAACCTCAGGTTGCCTAAGCTACATTCTTCCTTCTTCTCGTGATTTTTGCGCTATGATTGCTGTGTGCATTCGGTGCTTAGTTACGTAATCGTCGCTCTCGTCGCAGTTCTCGCGATCGCGTTTCGACTGGCGATTGGGGGACCATTTGGCCCGTTTCCCAGGGTTGCCCGTTTCTACCCGAAGAGATGGCAGCGCTGGATTTTTGACGAACGCTCTGAGAAAAAGACGAACTGAATCCGCTGCCACGGTTGAATGGTGCCGTGGCCTCCGAATTTAGACTCGAAGCCTTCTTTGCCACGTTTGCGAATCCCTTGCCCCCTTTGCGGTAAAAGCTCTTAACCGCGAAGAACGCGAAGGATCGCAAAGCGCGCAGAGAATGGATTCTGAAATCTCGAAATCGGGGACGAGGACGTTACCAATCGGCGGCCGGCTTTGTTTCCGCGCTTCCAGCGTATACAATCCTTTTCTTATTCCATGAACCGCTCCCGGCTTTGTCTCGCTTGCTCACCTTCATTTCCGATCATTCTTCTGATTGCCAGTGGCTTCGCGGCTGCACAAAACGATGCAATCGTCAGCGCGCGTGCCCGCGCCATTCACGAATCAGCTATCGTGATCGACACTCATGCCGACACACCGCAGCGCTTTGTCGATGAGAACTTCGACATCGGCAGTACAGATCCGAAGGACGTCGGCCACATCAGTCTCGACAAAGCGCACGCCGGAAATCTTGGGGCCGAATTTTTCTCTATCTGGGTCGAGCCTGAAACCAATCAAGGACATTTCGCTAAGCGAACCCTTGACCTGATCGACTCGGTGTATGAGCAAGCTTCCCGCCATCCCGACCGAATGATGATGGCGTATTCGGTCGCCGATATTGAGCGCGCCCACAAACAAAAGAAGCTGGCGGCCTTGATGGGCATTGAGGGCGGCCATTCGATCGAGAACGACATCCGCTTATTGCGCGACTTCTACCGCCTGGGGGTGCGCTATATGACGCTCTCGTGGTCGAACACCAATGAGTGGGCCGACTCCTCCGGCGACATCAATGATCCGAAGGTGCAGCATCACAACGGGCTGACCGATTTCGGTAAGCAGGTGGTGCGGGAGATGAATCGGCTGGGAATGATGGTGGACATTTCTCACGTTTCGGACAAAACCTTTTGGGACGCGATCGCGGTCAGCAAAGCGCCGGTGATTGCTTCGCACTCCTCTGCCCGCGCTCTGGTCAGCGCTCCTCGCAACATGACCGACGACATGCTGCGCGCGGTGGCAAAGAACGGGGGCGTAGTCGACGTGAACTTCTTTTCCGGCTTCGACGATCAGAAGTTCTGGGACACCGCGCAGGCGCAGAGAGATGTGCAGCAGGCCGCGATGCATGAGTATCTCGAGAAGCTGAAGGCGGAGGGGAAAACGCCGACCTATATCGACCAGGATCGAATGGAAAGAGAGTTCATAGCGAAGATTCCTCGTCCACCGCTAAAAGCGCTCATTGATCACATCGATCACATCGCCAAAGTTGCTGGTGTAGACCACGTGGGCCTGGGCTCGGATTTCGATGGCGTCAGCGGGGCGACGCCGGAAGGCATTGACTCCGCCGCCGATTTGCCGAAGATTACCCAGGCGCTACTGGATCGCGGATACAGTGCGGAGGACATTCACAAGATTCTGGGCGGCAATGTTCTCCGCGTGTTCGCCGAGGTGGAACGGGTGAGCCACGAGATGCAGGCAGCTGCGATGGGCAAGTAGATTGCCGCTGGCGTACAATTCGTAGTTCAGCTCCGATTTTGAAAAGCAGATTCCTCGACTCGCCGAATCCTTCGCGATCGAGCGATTCGGCTCCGCTCGGAATGACAAATCGATTAGGAGGCGTTCATGCGCAAGATTGTTCTTAGGTCCATAGCTGCATTACTAATGCTCTCGCCGGCTTTCGCCGCAGTCGGCGCTCAGCCAACGGCCATCATCGATACCACCGCTGGCAAGCTCACCTGCACACTATTTCCCGACAAGGCCCCGATTGGCGTAGCCAATTTCATCGGGCTTTCTGACGGCACCAAGGATTGGACCAGCCCCGTGACTCATCAGAAGAAGCACGGAGTGCCGCTGTATGACGGGACGATCTTTCATCGAGTGATTCCCAATTTCATGATTCAGGGCGGCGATCCGGCAGGCAACGGAACAGGTGACCCGGGCTACCAGTTCAAGAACGAGACTTCTCCAGACCTGAAGTTCGACCGGCCTGGGCGCTTGGCCTATGCCAACGCCGGTCCTGATACCAACGGGTCGCAGTTCTTTATCACTGAAGTGCCTTACCCGAGTCTGAACGGCGGCTACACGATTTTTGGGCAATGCGATGATGCAAGCGTAGCTCTGGTAAAACAGATCGCGCGCATGGGACGCGATTCCAACGATCATCCTTATCGGCCAGTGAAAATCAATCACATTACGATTGAGCCGGCAACGAAGTAATCGGCAGCATCGAACAACTGCAGATCCCTGCGAATGATCCTCTTCGCTCGGGATGACAACTGGAAAAGGGACCTCGGCAAAATGTCCTAGACTTGAATGATTTTGCGGACTGCCGACGACGAACGACCTACGACGAAAGGACTCTCATGGCCCGCCAACCCGGCACTTATGCGGTCTTCAATACTTCCGAAGGAACCATCGTCTGCCGTTTGTTTGAAAAAGACGCACCCAAGACGGTGGCAAATTTCGTTGAACTTGCGGAGGGCAAGCGTGAGTGGTCGCATCCGGTCACGCACAAGAAAAGCAAAGACCGCCTGTACGATGGCACGATTTTTCACCGCGTGATTCCCAACTTCATGATTCAGGGCGGCGATCCGGCAGGCACCGGCTTCGGTGGCCCCGGCTATCAGTTCGAAGACGAAACCAAGGGCTCGCCGCACAAGTTTGACAAGCCCGGCAAACTGGCCATGGCCAACGCAGGACCGAATACCAACGGATCCCAATTTTTCATTACGGTCGCCCCCACGACATGGCTCACCGGCAAGCACACAATTTTTGGCGAAGTGGTCGAAGGCTACGACGTGGCCGAGAAAATCGTGAACGTCCCCCGCAATCGCCAGGACAAGCCGAATACCGGTGTGGTGGTGAAGTCGGTGGTGATTGAGAGGGTGTAAGCGCTTCCGAATTACCGGTTCGGAAGGAGTTTAATTCCCCGTGCAGCAATTAGCTTTTCATCCGCAGTAACCAGCGTCAGGTCAAAGACTCTGGCGGATGCTGCAATCAGACGATCAGAGGGGTCAGCGTGGTTTAGAATCATCCCCGGCGTTTCCAATGCGACATCGTTGGTCACCGGCGCCTCGCGCAATTGCAGCCGTTCGATGGTGCGCCGTGCCCAGGAGACCGCATCTTCATTCAATTGAATTCTTCCTTTGCCGGTGAGCATCAGTAGTTCCCAGACGCTAATCGGCGACAGCCAAAGCTCGTTCTCCAAGTCTTCCAAAGCACGCGCCACGCGCCGTGACAGACGCGTGGGCTCAAGCACCATCCAAATCCAGATGTGAGTATCCAGCAAGAATCTCATCAACGCGTGGCTTCCCACTCGCTCTCATCGCTAATAGAGCCGACGATATCACCCACGATGCGCCCCGTTCCAGCCATGCAGCCCAACCGTCTGCCTGTGGGATTCTCCGGGGATGGCGGGATGACTTCGGCAACGGGTTTTCCGAAGCGAGTCACACGAATCGGCTTGCGTGTCTTGCGCACCTCTTCCAGCATACCGAGGCACTTGGCCTTAAATTCGGAGATGGCTACTTCTTTCATTGCTTACTTATACCATGGTCAATGACCATGGTCAAACCGATATTCGGAACTGACGTAACTGGCTCGGCCCCCAGGCGCCCTGCCAGAATCGATCTCGGGCGTCAAACAACTGGGGTTTGATGCAATGAGAGCCATCTATCTGGGTTTAGTCGTTCTGACGACGATATCAATTTCCACTTTCGGACAGTCTGGGCCTGACCCTTGGCTGATTCTTGCAAGCGGAGAAAAGGGATCTCGATGGCGGACACGGCCGAGTCCTTATCAGATTGTGTCCACCTCCCCGGAAGGATGTTTCACAGAAGGAGTTCGATGAAGTGACAGGCTCTGTTCCCTGAGCCCGTTAAAGTAGAATAATCAGAGCGCTCCTACACTCCAATCACTCCCACCAACTCTTTCACTGCCGCGGCACT
>DASPSE010000300.1:0-6626 GCA_035624085.1 Terriglobales bacterium | reverse complement strand
CTGGTGTTGACGAAGTAGCAGTTGGCAGTTGGTATTCAGGATCCCATTCCTGGGGTAGATCTGTAGTGACGCACTGCTAACTGCCAAGTGCAGAGGTCTTACTAGCTCGGCGTCACCGGGACCGGCGCATTCTTCGGGGTGCTGAGGTAACCCGTGGCTTGCTTCTTGTCGACCGACCATACCACCAATTCGTACAACATGTGATCGCGCCCGGTGTAGAACTGGATAGGCTCGGCGATATTACGGTCCTTCTTTTCGATGGTTCGATCGTCCGCGGTGACGTTCAGGGTGAACTTGCCCCGCTTGGGATCGGTCTTTTTGAGCTGCAGACTCACGGTGGAGATGGCTTGCGGTTTCGCGCCTTTGACCAGTGTGAATTCGTAGTAGTTGCGGTCGCCTCTGTGCTTCAGGATTTCCAGGTCGTCCCGCGTGCGGGCGATCAGCCCGCTCTGCAATCCGAGGTCGCCGATGGTGCTCTGCAGCTTGGCCTCGGTAGCCGCTAACTCGGACTTGGTCGAAGCAACATCAGTCTTGACGCCACCAACGTCCGTTCTGACGTTGGCGACGTCGCCGCTGACCTGGCTGATGCGGCTGCTCTCCTGCTTTTGCTCTTCGGCGAGCCGCTGTTCGGCCGCCTGTTGTTGACGCAGGAGTTCGGCCGAGCGCTGCGCCAGCTCTTTCTTGGTCAAGCCAAGCTGCTTAGCCAGGGTCTCTGAATCCGCCTCGGCAGACTGCATACGCTTAGCAAGCTCTGCAATCTGTTGATTGCTGGTGGTTTGGCCCTTACCCAAATCGTCGATCTGGGCGCGGAGATTGAAAAGGAAGTACAGCGAGCCGGCTACATAGACGACAGCCAGCAACAGCAGGATCCACTTGCCCACGCCTGGCTCAGAGCCGGTGTGGAATTCGGCGACCTGTTCAACCTCTTCGGCCATATCTTCTCCAAATTGTTAATTAGCTTGAACTTCTTCCATTGTTGAGCACTGCGGCAAAAGTGTCAATTGCAGCAAAAAGCACCTCTCCCGTATCCCACGCACGGTTAGATGCAGGGCTGAGGAGATCTGATCGGCTACTCAGCCTGCCTAGGATCAGATATCACAGCACGGGATTGACGGATGGTCTACAATGTCTCGTTCCCAGAATACGCTCTCTTTATTCCGCAACCAGCCGCAACCCAGCTACGCATGCATAGGTGCTCCGATGACCAGGAAACAAGACAGACTTTGCGAAAGGCTAAAGCGATTAGGATTCGCACAGGAAAACCAGATGAAGCTGTATGGTGAGGAATTTGAGTTGCTTAGCGACCCCTTAGTCATGGGAGATGATTTGGTTTTTGTCGATGCTATTGAGAAGAAGTCACGGCAGCTGAGACGCATCCGCATCCCCTTGCCCATCGTGAACATGGCAAGCGCGGAGCGCAGTGCCGCAGCATAAGCCGTGCTCAATTCTTCTGGCTCTCATAACTGCTCATTTCTTAGTCGCAGCGAATTGCTAATCACCGAGACCGAGCTGAAGCTCATGGCGGCGGCCGCCAGGATGGGGCTAAGCAACAAGCCGAAGAAAGGATACAGCACGCCCGCCGCAACTGGCACACCGATTGAGTTATAGATAAAGGCAAAGAACAAATTCTGGCGGATGTTGCGCATGGTCACCTGACTGAGTCTGCGCGCACGGACGATGCCGGCCAGGTCGCCTTTTACCAGCGTAACTGCGCCGCTTTCCATGGCGACATCGGTCCCCGTGCCCATGGCAATTCCTACATCAGCCTGCGCGAGCGCCGGAGCGTCGTTGATTCCGTCGCCCGCCATGGCGACTTTTCTTCCTTCCGCCTGCAACCGCTTCACGATTTCAGCTTTTTTATCGGGCAGAATCTCAGCTTTAAACTCCTTGATGCCCAGTTTTCGCGCGACGATTTCTGCTGTGCTGCGGCTATCCCCGGTAAGCATGACGATGCGCAGTCCGGCCGTCTTGAGCCCACGCAGCGCCCCCAGCGTTGATTCCTTGACCGGATCCGCAATACCGATCAATCCGGCGGGTCGCCCTTCAATCGCCACAAATATCACCGTTTCGCCGTTTCGCCGAAGGTCGTCCGCCCGACGCGCCAAGGAAGCGGTCGAAACCCCAAGGGCTTCGAAATACTTCTCATTTCCGGCGGCCACAATTCTGCCATTCACTTTGCCGCTGACTCCCAGTCCGGTGCGCGACTGAAACTCGGTAGCACCCACCAAAGAAATGTTGTTGGCCTTGGCCGCGTCCACAATCGCCGAACCAAGCGGATGCTCACTTCCCTGCTCGAGACTCGCGACCAGACGGACCAACTCCACGTCGCTGATATCCGACATCGGAACGACCGATTCGACGCTCGGCTTTCCTTCCGTCAGCGTGCCGGTCTTATCAACCACAAGCGTGTCAACTTTTTCGAGAGTCTCCAAGGCCTCGGCGTTGCGGATCAGCACGCCCGCGTGAGCGCCGCGTCCCGTGCCGACCATAATTGCCATCGGGGTTGCCAATCCCAGGGCACAGGGGCAGGCAATAATCAGTACCGCCACCGCGTTCACCAACGCATGCGCCAGCCGTGGCTGCGGGCCGACCGTTCCCCACACCATAAACGTCACGACTGCAGTGCCAATGACAGCAGGCACGAACCACGCAGCCACGCGATCCGCCAATCGCTGAATAGGAGCGCGGCTGCGCTGTGCCTGGCTGACCATTTGCACAATCTGCGCCAGCAGCGTCTCGCTGCCAACATGTTCGGCTCGCATCACGAACGACCCAGTTCCATTCACCGTCGCGCCAATTACGCGGCAGCCCGCCGATTTTTCGACTGGCATCGATTCCCCGGTGATCATCGATTCATCAATCGCGCTTGCGCCTTCCAGCACAACACCGTCCACCGGAACTTTCTCGCCGGGACGCACTCGCAAACGGTCGCCCAGCTTCACTTGCTCTAATGGGACGTCTTCTTCTTTGTCATTCCGCACAAGGCGGGCAGTCTTGGGACTCAGATCCAGCAGCGCGCGAATGGCTGCGCCGGTGCGGCTGCGCGCACGCAGTTCGAGAACTTGCCCAAGAAGCACCAACGTCACAATCGCCGCAGCTGCTTCAAAATAAACCGGCGGCACTCCGCTCATATCGCGGAAGGACGCGGGAAATATTCCGGGAACAACGGTCGCAATCAGGCTGTAAGCGTAAGCTACGCCGGTACCCATCGCGATCAGCGTGAACATGTTGGTGGATCGATTCAAGATCGATGCCCATCCGCGCTGAAAGAAAGGCCAGCCGCCCCAGAGAACAACCGGCGTGGCCAGCAGGAGTTCGATCCACGGCAGCCATCCAACAGGTAATGCACGCTGGACCGGCATTCCGGGCAGCATGTCGGCCATAGCAATCGCCAGCAGCGGTGCAGTGAGGGCCAAACTGATCCAAAACCGGCGCGTCATGTCGCGGAGTTCAGGATTCTCTTCTTCGCGCGCGCTCATTGTCCGCGGCTCGAGCGCCATGCCGCAAATCGGGCATGAACCCGGTCCCGGCCGCACGATTTCCGGATGCATCGGGCAGGTGTATTCGGTGCGCGTCGCTGCCATGGGCATTTCCGGCTCCAGCGCCATCCCACAACTTGGGCACGGCCCAGGCTTCGTCTGCCGTACCTCGGGACACATCGGGCAAACGTAGCTGGTTGCCTTTTCAGCGGCTTTCTTGACGGGAGCGGGCGCAATCTGCGCGAGTTCAGCAGACTTGAGATACCGCTGCGGATCAGCGCGAAATTTTTCTAAACAACCCGCACTGCAGAAGTAATATGGCCTGCCGGAGTGATCGATTTTATTTTTCGCCGTCGAGCGATCGACCTCCATGCCACAGACCGGATCTTTGCTTTTAGCCGCAGGCTTGATCTGGGCGCCCGCGGACCCGAGCGTAACCAAGCCAGCAGCCGGACGCGGCTGCAGATACTTCTGCGGGTTTGCCTGGAACTTCTCGGCGCAGGGAGCGCAACAGAAGTAAAACTTCTTCCCATGATGCTCACGGCTGTGCTTTGCCGTCGCTGGGTTCACGTTCATACCGCAAACGGGATCTTTGGCCGTGATTTCAGCAATTCCCGTAAGATCGCCGGGCATCAACTCTCTCCCAGATTCCACTTTGCGTTCTTCGCGAAATCTTCGCGCACTTTGCGGTTAGAACCCTTTTTGATCGCAAAGATCCGCAAAGTCTTCGCCAGGATCGCAAGGGATGCTATTGCTGTAAAATTGTCTTGCCCCTGCCGGCGATTCATCGGCACGCTCCTCACGATTCTAATCTTTTCTCGGAGGCTGGACTGATGACCCAAATGGAAGTTGCTTACCGTTACGCAGGATCTCCGGGGGAGCCCGAGATGCGCGCGCTCGACAGTGTGCGCGAAGTCTACGGCGTGCGCCGCATCACCCTGGATGAGAAACAGCGGATTGTGCGCGTGGAGTTCGATGCCTCTCGCTTCAAAGAGCCGGTGATTGCCGGATTATTGCGCCGGGCGGGAATGGATATTCGGGAGAAGCTGGTGCTGGCTTGAGATTGGCCTCGGGGAGGGCCGGGCGTCCAGAAGGAAAAATGCAAGGGGCGTTCAAGAAAACCTCTGGCCGAAGTTTATTCTCAAGAACGCCCCGTTGCGCGCCACTTCGTCTGGGCTTTGCTGAGCATCTCGCTTGCCAATCTCAAATCGCTGAAAACACTTGTCCAGCAAGGGATTTCCACCTGGTAGGAATTGCAGAAAGCTGAGAAAGAATTACTTGTGCCGACCGGGCGGCACGGAAGCTGGCGAAGGATTTCGAACCATTGCTTCGAGGCACGGCTCGATGTAAGGCCTGATATAAGGCCTGATAGAGGACGCTGGGCGCGTCCCACGGCATTTTCCGCTATAATCGAATTCGCCGCTGAAAATCCACCGCATCGCGCCCTTAGCTCAGTTGGATAGAGCGTCTGGCTACGAACCAGAAGGTCGGGAGTTCGAATCTCTCAGGGCGCGCCAGATTTAAAGCACTTAAGGGCACCGCTAGACGGTGCCCTTTGCAAATTGTGCACGAGTTGTGCACGTTCCGAAATCGGGAGAGCAGACTGTGAAAATGGATAAGTTCAAACAGTGGCGCGAAGACCTAGTTGAGTTTGCAGAGAAGGCCAAAGGTGAACTCGATTCCGCGACGAACGTCATGAAGGAAAAACCTCAAGCGCCGGGATACGCCGGACTGCTGTCAGCCGAAGCGAGTCTTGATAGGTTGCTGCAAATCCTTCGCACTGACATCGACGAATACGATCGGTATGGACTTCCCAGAAAAGGCCGGTCGATCTGACGGGCCTTAAGAAAGGGCGCTGCGCGAAAGCGACTTCAGGACTCCGTAGGGAGCCAACGCTCCAAAGCCGTCATTGCGGCTCGTACTCGCTCTAGTGCTACTTCCTTCTGGTGTTTCTTGATGGCATCGGCAATGCCGGTAAAGTGTTTCTGGGTCTCTGTAGCGGCTACATCCATCCGCCCCTTCAGCAACTTCCTCAGCGCCGCCATGTCCTCTTCGGCTCTGAAACAATTGTCTGCTTTGACTGAGTCTGCTACGGAACCGAGATAAGCGTAAAGTTTCTGCTCCGGTGTCATTGCGTCGCGCATATTCCCCAGCCTCCCGATCTTTTGCACTTGTTAATCTTAGCGGACAGCGGCTCCGACATCGGAGTCGGCAGTTTCACGATGCCCTCCGTTCGTGGGATGCCCTGTGCTCATTGAGCACAGCCTGTCAGAGCGATTCTTCCGTGCTGGCCTGCCGCACAGTCTGCAATACCGCTTGGTGCGTTCTTGGCGCTTCTGGCGGCGATATTCCCTTGCGTGCTCCGGGCAGCAAGTTACCGCCCCACGACGCGCCCGCGATTCGGGAACCTCAGCACGGCACAGAACGCAATACACGATCATGTTTCACCGCTCGCGCGCGGCAGAAAGGCGGAGGGATGACAACCCCGCCCCCTGCCGCGCTCCGCTCGGCTCTACCAGCGCACAAGGCGCGACGCAAAGGAGGCCCTGCCCGCGCGACGTGCAAGGCAGGGCGAGAAAAAATCGCGCCGCTGGTTGCCGCATGTCAATTCCTTACACCTCTGGCGAATGCTGAAGGCCGACTTCGTGGTCGGACCACGCCTCACCGCTCAGGCGTTCGCGGAGGGTCAATTCCGCGTCGGCCAGCGCGTTGAGTTTGCGCTCCGCTTCGAGGATGCGCGCTTGAATTCGGCGCAACTCGGAGCGGGCCTGCCCTTCGGCTTCCTGAGCAGCCTCGAGCGCTTCGGAGAGCCGACTATGTTCTGCTTCCCATCGGGCCACATCTGCGCGCGAGGGCCAGGCGTCCAGGTTCGGCTTCTCTGCCTCGCAACCGTTAAGCAGCGCACGGCACGAAGACGTTAGCCCCGACGCCTTCCGCACTGCGGCGAGCGCCTCGGCTTTTTCCGAGTCTAGGCGTGAGATCACGGCGGTCTGTTCTCGACACGCCGCGCTCGCTTGCTCCTGCTGTGCCGTAAGATCGGCCACAATCCAAGCCCGCTGATCTGCGAGAAATACGGCAAGGCTTTTTCGGAATTCTTCGAGCTGAGCGAGTAAGTCTATTCGTCGCTTTTCGAGGTCATCGTTGCAC
>DASPSE010000272.1:0-13508 GCA_035624085.1 Terriglobales bacterium | reverse complement strand
CCCTGAATGTGGGAAATGTCGAAACACTCGATGCGGCGCGGCAATTCGGGCATGCCGAGCGCATCTTGCAGGGCTTCCTGAATCTGCCGCTGATTGGGCTTCATCACGCGGAAGCGCTGGTCGTAGGACTGTTTGGCGTTGTTCCCAGCCAGGTCGATGAGGGAGCGCTTGTCGCCGCGCTGCGGCACGACGATATGAACCCGTGTAGCGCGGGCGCCCTCGCCCGCGAGCTGCTCAGAGAGCAGGTCTTCGAGAGCTTCGCGGTCTTCGAAATCCACGGGAACGTAGATGTTGCGCGGGACGTAAGGCTGTCCGATATAGAGCTGCTTCAGCAGGGCAGAGAAGAATTCGCCGGGGTGAAATTGATCGTCGATTGGACGGGCAGGGACGCCCGTCCCTCCATCATCACTGGTGAGCTGCGGCAGTTCTTCCCAGAAAAATTCGCGGCGATCGAGCACGCGGCCGCCGCGCATGTGAAATAAGTTGACCGCCAGCATGTCGTTCTCGTAGTGGTACCCAAAAACATCTGCATCGTCGCCTTCAGCCGCGGCGATGCGCTGCTTTTCCTGCAACTGCTCGACGGTAGAAATCAGGTCACGATACTTGGCGGCGCGCTCGTATTCTTCCGCTTCTGCGGCCTGGGCCATACGCTCGCGAAGCGACCGCGCTAAATCAGTCGGCCGGCCTTCCAGAAACATTTTCACGTCGTGCACCGCTTCTTGATACGCCGCGGACGTGGTCAAACCCTGCACGCACGGCCCCAGGCAGCGCTCGATGTAGTACTGCAAACAGGGACGCGGATGAAAATGGCTGAGATCAACCTTGCATGAAGGAATCAGAAAATGACGGTGGATCAGGTCAACGAGGCGATGGGCGAGGTTGGCCGGGAAGTACGGTCCGTAGTAGGCGCTGCCATCTTTCCGCAGACGCCGCGTCACATACACGCGCGGATAGCGCTCGCCGAGGGTCAGCTTCACGTAGGGATAAGTCTTATCGTCGCGGAGGAGGATGTTGAAGCGCGGCTGGCGCTGCTTGATAAGGTGGTTTTCCAGCGCCAGCGCTTCTTTATTATTTGCAACGACGATGTAATCAACATCGACAGCCTCGCGCACCAGGGTCCCAGTTTTGGCGTCTTCGCTGCGGCCCGAATGGAAGTACGACGATACCCGGCTGCGCAGGTTCTTGGCTTTCCCGACATAGATGACCTCGCCCTCCACATTCTTGTAGAGATACACCCCGGCCGAGGTGGGGATGGTGCGGATTTTCTGCAGAAGATCCATGCGGGAGTGTATGTATATTCTAGCGAATCATTCGAGGACACCAGCGATGCCTGGTCACCAGTTTCCGCACGACGCCATCCCTCGTCCGGCTGGTAAAGCGATTTCGGTACGACATCCATCGTGGTTGCTGCAATTTCCCGAGCAAGATCTGACACTTGATCACCGTGAGTCGTGCCGCCGTATAATTTTTTCCTCGGCCCGTTCCTTTGATCTACACTGACTGAGGGCGCTGCGCCCAGCCAACTCCGGATATCGCAAACAGCATCAATAGGTTAGCTGACGGCCCTGGGGCCTGCGGCGGTTGGCAGTTCCCGTGCTCAAGCAAGATGGGACGCAGACTATTCTCAGTCGACACAACTTGGCGTGATTACGAATTTCCACGGGTTTCTAACGGAGCAAGAAGCAAAGGAGCCTTCCTAAGTATGAATCGCACTTCATTAACAATTCTGCTGGCAATGACTATGGCGGCGACAGTGGGATGCGCCAGCAAAAACTACGTGCGCCAACAGACCACGCCGCTGATCAACAAGACCAACGAACTGGATGACATGACGGCCAAGAATTCGC
The DNA here is from genome assembly GCA_035624085.1 of Terriglobales bacterium. Classification (GTDB taxonomy): domain Bacteria; phylum Acidobacteriota; class Terriglobia; order Terriglobales; family Acidobacteriaceae; genus JAFAGX01. The sequence goes on along the minus strand of DASPSE010000272.1, from coordinate 11,661 downwards.
GCGACGTCAAGGATGTCGATGCACGCGCCCAGGCCGGAATTCAGCAGGCTCAGGCCAAAGCTGCCGAAGTAGATCAGAAGGCGCTGGCTGCTGGTCAACAGGCCAGCCAGGCGCAGACGCTGGCGGATAATGCCGTGCATCGCGTCGACGCGCTGCAGAATACCATCGCCAATCTGGATAACTACCACGTGGTGACTGAAGCTTCGGTGCGCTTCGGCTTCGACAAGGACACTTTGACCAAAGACGCCAAGGCCGAGCTCGACCAGCTTGCCAACAATGTGGCCAACACCAAGGGCTACATCATTACCGTCGAAGGCGCCACCGATTCCACCGGATCGGCCGATTACAACTACGCGCTGAGCCAGCGCCGCGCCGATGCTGTGATTCAGTACCTGGCCTCGGAGCACAACGTCCCCGCCTACAAGATTTATTTAATCGGGCTGGGCAAGGACAAGCCGATTGAGTCGAACAAGACTCGCGAAGGCCGGGCCAAGAATCGCCGTGTGGATGTGCGCCTGATGACCAACACAGCCGGGACTACGGCTCCGGCGCAGGCGAGCCAGACCACGCCCCCGCCGGGACAATAACAAGTTCACCCTCCTCCCCGGAGGACTTTGCCAACGGCCATCCCACCTCCCTGGGATGGCCTTTTTTCTGGAACAAATCGCCCCGGACCCAGAGGTAAAATTGTCTTATGCGATTTTTGATCTCCGTTGTACTGGTCGGGTTCTGCCTTGCAGGTTGGGGTGTGTCTCAACAAGACTCCGGGCAGAACCAACCGCCTCCGCAGTCGGATCAGGAGAAATCCCGCGAACGCAGCGCGGAAGCTGGCGAGAGCTCGAGCCGCGACACGCGCATCGATTTGAGTCCGCCGAAAGACGATGTCAAGAGCCATCCGGACAGCAAGGCAGCTAGGGCGAATTCGCCTGAGACATCTCCAGAGGACATGACTGACATGACGGGCGTGCAGGAGATGCGCCCGTGGAATCCCTACCGCGCGCTAAAAGATGACGAGGTGGGCGACTTTTACTTCAAGCAGGGAAACTACAAAGGTGCGCTGGCGCGTTTTCAGGATGCGCTGACTTACAAGGACAATGATGCAGTGGCCAATTTCAAAATGGCGGAGTGCTACGAGAAACTCGGGCAACCGGAAGAAGCCATACCCCATTACCAGGCCTACTTGAAAATCCTGCCGGAAGGGCCTTTGTCCAAGCAAGCGAAGAAGGCGCTGAAAAAGTTGGGAGCCCCGGAAACGCAAACATCAGAGAAGACGCCCGCGAAACCATAGATACGCAGGCGTTGCTATCGCGCTTTTGCCGAATCCTCGGGATGACGCGTCGCAAGCGGAGATCTGCATGAGAACCCTCATACTGGGCGCTGGCGTGATTGGCAGCTTCAACGCTGCGCGTCTGAAAGACGCGGGGCAGGACGTCACCTTGCTGGCGCGAGGACGCCGCCTGGCGGATTTGCGCCAATACGGCGTCGTGCTGGAGGACCTCCGGACCGGACGCCGCACCACCACTCAGGTTCCACTCGTAGATCAGCTCGCACCCGACGATGCCTACGACTTGGCCATCGTGGCCATGCGCGTAAATCAGATTCCTTCGATTCTTCCAACGTTGGCGCAGAACCAACGCATCCCGAGCGTGCTCTTCCTGGGCAACAATGCCGCCGGCCCTCAGAACCTGATCGAGGCTCTGGGTCGCGAGCGCGTACTGATGGGAATGCCTAACACGGCTGGGGAGCGCCAGGGCCACGTGATCCGCTGCCTATGGTGGCGCCGGCTGCCGGTGCTGTTTGGCGAGTTGGATGACACAGTAACGCCCCGCACCGCAGCGATCGTGCGCCTCTTCCGAAGCGCCGGGCTTTCCGTGCGCGTAGTGAAGAACGTGGACGCATACCTGAAAACACACGCCGCTGGTTTACCGGCCTTCGCGGGTTCAATCTACATGGGGAGTGGCGATTTCCGCCGGCCGGCACACATGCCGGAAGCGCTGACATTGCTGGTACGAGCCTGCCGCGAGGCGCTCCGAGCGCTGCGTGCCATCGGCGTTCCCTTGAAACCGTCTGCTACTCGGCTGCTGGAATGGATCCCGGAGCCGATTCTCGCATTCTGCCTTCGCCGCCTCTTTGATAGCCAGCAGGCGGTCATGGCAGCAATGGAGCGGACTTGCAACTCGTCCGCAGACGAAATGAAGGCGCTCGCCGACGAAGTGCGCGTGATTCTCCGCCAATCGGGCCTACCGTCTCCTGCGAGCGACACCCTGTTCGCGCAAGTGGAGGCCCGGTTCCAGGCCAGCCGTGCCGAGTTCCCCAACGCCTCTCTGTCGCACACTGTCGCGTAACAGCGAGGCCGACCTGTTTCGGAAGCCACACCACTGGCGAGGCAATTCTGCTTTACTTCTCCACGCGGATGAAATCCCCACTGCTGGCGTCTACGGCCACCCTCAATTTGGCGTCGTCGCGGTCTGGGCCGTAGATCACGTGCCAGAGGAGTTGATTGCTGGCGCGGTTCCAATCGAGCACGTAGAAAATCGGTGTACTGGGATCCGTTCCCAGGATTTTGTCACCGCCATGCTGCTGTCCGACTTCGAACGCCTTGTCGGAGTCCACTTTCAAGAAAGCGATATCGAAAATCTGCGTCGACGTGTTGCTGGGATTGTAGGTGTCTTCGGCCCCTGGATTAACGCCGCGGGCGGGTGAATCGGGGAGATCGGTACCCGACCAGGCAAACGGCTTGGCGCTGCGCTGCGAGGCGGATGCGAACCATGCCCTCCACACGTCGGATTTGCCGTCCTTGCCCCTGTAATCTGCGGTGATGTCGGACTGCAACCGGAAAGCCTGCGCATCGCGCTGCCAGCCGCGCGCCGCGATGTACATCTTCTGAAAGGCGACGCGCCCGGTCTCAAAAGCGGGTGGTTTAGGTTGAGGCTGCTCGGTCTGCGGAGCCGGCTCGGAAGTGCAGCCCGCCATCAACAGCAGTGCCAACGCGGCCATGAGCAGCTTCTTCATAGCACCTTGCCAAACGAGTCAAATGGGTAGTCGTTCAGTTCGATTGTCATCCTGAGCCGGTTCTCTTGCCCGGCGAAGAGCCCGTCCCGAGCGCAGTCGAGGGAATCTGGGCGAGCCGCGCGAAGCCTCGCGTTCTTTGCGAGGCAATAACCGCGCGTTTGGCTCGCTTCCTTATTTTTGCGACCGTGCTTGTCGCGCTTCATTCTACTAAACTAAGTTTCGTGTAGCTTTCCAGATTCTCCGGCATGTACCTCGGGGGATAAGAGCTTGGATCGTCATCTGCAAGAGTTGCAAGATGCAATTGGCGCCGCCACGCGTGGCATGAGCGCTGAACAACTGACCCGTCATCCGGACGGCAAGTGGTGTACCGCCGAAGTGCTGGAGCACCTCTATCTGACTTATCGTGGAACTGTGAAAGCTCTGGACCGCTGTCTGCAGGAAGGCAAACCGCTGGCGCGCACTCCGACCCTGCAGGACCGGGTTAGAACAACCGTCGTCGTGGGTCTTGGATACATGCCGAATGGGCGACAGGCCCCGGAGCGCTCGACTCCACGAGGCATGCCAGCCGACGAAGTCGTGAAAGCAATCGGGCCGGAAATTGCCGCGATGGACGAAGCGCTCACGAAATGCGAAGCGCGCTTTGGCCGAAGCACTCGTATCCTCGATCACCCCATTCTCGGACCCTTGACGGCGCAGCAATGGCGGAAATTTCATTGGGTGCACGGACGGCATCACGTGAAACAGATTCTGAAGCTGCGCGGAACCAATTAGGTCCAGCGCAGAGAAACTAGAAGAGCCTCCGGCAGAAGCCGGAGGCTCGAACCCTGGTTGTCAGTTACTGTTGCGGTTGCTGATCGCCTTCCCGCACGGATGAAGGCACACCCGCCCTGCGGGCATCTTCTTCCATGTCGCTCATTTTCTGCTTGGCATCATCGAGCGCTTTCTGTTTTTCGGCAATCTTCTGCTTGTAGTCGGTGTCTTCCTTGTCCCAGGCTGCCTGGTTGCGCAGCCGTTCCCCTGCGTCACCATAGAAGCTGGCAGCACGCAATTTGTATTCACGCTGTTGCAAGTCCAGTTCGTGAGCCAGCGAATCGATCTCCGATTGTTGGGAGGAAATCTTGTCTTTCCACTGATCGTAAACCTGCTGACGCTCCTGCTGTGATTGGCCGGGCGTCACGCTGGGCATCGCTGCCTTGCTTGCGTCTGCGGCCTGCTGCTCTGACGCGCCTGCGCCGGACGCTTCCGTAGAATCCGATGCCGGCCCCACGACGCTGAGCTTGTCCTGCCGCGGCAGGTTGTCATTGTCGAACTGCTTCGTGGCTTGCGGTTTCTTTTCTTTCTTCAAAGCACGGGCATAGTCGCCCAACGAAGACCCCGCCGGATTCGCAGTTTGCGCGCTTGAATCTTGGGCGCTCGAGTTCTGCGCGTTCACCGAAGGGATGATCAATCCTGCGACAACGATTGCAACAAGCCAAACGTACGTGATCCGCTTCATAGTTGCTCCATCCTTTGCGCCGTAAGCTCCCTTTAGAGAGCATCGGCATTTGATCAATTAAGCTTCAGCGGCGCTCGCCGCCGCTTTTGTGCCGGCCAGAAAACCGCCGACCGTATGTTCCAATTCCGCCGCTTCCGATACGATGTCAGTCGCCAATTCGTGTGCCCGGGCCGGGTCACGATTCACTGCTATTTCCCGCGCGTAATCCGCGATCGCGGTGAGCGAACTGCGCAGTGCCAGGGCCATCTCGCCGCACATCTCTCCACGCAACTCCTCCCGCTTTTGCAGCAGCGCCACTGCGGTCTTGTCGTTGATCAGGCAGGCCATGCCCAGCACCTCGCCTGAGCCCGCGCGCACCGGAGTCAACGTGACTTCGAAAACGCGTTGCTCACCTGACGGACTTACATACTGCGCTTCCCAGCTCTCGGTCGGAATATCTCCCTGCAAGTTGGCTTGCACCACTGCCGCCAGACGCTCTCCGGCGCCGGCGCCGGACATCACCTTCGCATGCCGGAACACTTCATTCACGCCCATGCCAACGGGCGAAGCATAACCCAGGATGTGTTTGGCCGCGGCGTTTGCCTGGCGCACCAGGCCGTTTCCCGTGAAGAACAGAACTCCGCTCGGAAGGTGCGAGAGCACCGCCGCGCTGATGCTTTCGGAGGTCTTGGCCCTGCGCCGGTCCTCCTGCTGAGCCGTCAACAACTCATGTTTCTGTTGCTTCAATTCCTGGATCACGGCGTTGTACGTGTGCAGAGGAAACTGATCTGGATCCGCACGTGGATCGTCGAGCGATGCCGCTTGGGTGGCCTCACGGCGCAAACGCCGGACCAGCACCAACGTCGCCAGGCACACGAAGGCAGACGCGAAGACCGCCAGCGCCATACGCAAAAAGACAGGACTGGCGAAGACTTTCACAGCCACCTCCAATACCAACGGAGGAAGCGGTTGCCGTAGAAAAGCGCGATCATCGCCATGCCGCCAAGGAAGACACCGAAAGGTATCGGCAGATGACGCAAAGCAATCGCCGCCGATTCCCACGCTCGCCGCCGCGCTTCACGCGCCGATTCGTGATGACGCACCATGCGCCGCTGCGTCCGCTTCATCCACACCGTGGCCAGCGTCCACAGCCCGAACAAAGATCCCGCGAGGGACGCCGCAAAGATAGTAAAGATGGTCAGCCGAATGCCCAAAAAAGCGCCCACCATGGCCATCAATTTAACGTCGCCGAATCCCATCCCTTCCACCCCGCGAGCCCGCAGATAGATGGCTCCGGCACCGTAGATAAACGAGGCTCCCACCGCGGCACCGGCCAAGGAATCCAGAAGCGAAAGCAGCTGCCAGGATGCCGTCGACGGCGGCAGGAAGACCAGGCCGGGGAGCAGTTGTGAGACCAGGTCGTTTACCGGAATCACCAGGCTGAACAGCAGGCCCAGGGCGATTCCTGGAAGCGTCAACTTGTCGGGCAAGAGCTGGGTTTCTGCATCGGTGAAAATCAAGCCCAGGAGAAGAAACCCAAACGTGCAGCACTTCAACAGCGAGAGGGTGAGTCCGAAATGCGCGTAGCAGAGGAGAAACAGCAGCCCGGTGAGCAACTCGACCACGAGGTAGCGCGGCGAAATCCGAGCCTGGCATTGGCGGCAACGGCCGCGCAGAATGAACCAGCTTAGCACCGGGATATTGTCATAGAAACTGATAGCAGCTTTGCAGTTAGGGCAGGTCGACCGCGGATGAATGACGGAAATCCCTCGCGGCAGCCGATAGATACACACATTCAGGAAGCTGCCGAAGGCCAGCCCGAGTGCGAAAAGCGGCAATGCCAAAGCAAGGTCCACCGTGGACTTGTGCTCACCTGTGCTGCGAAGTGGTTGATTTTGTGTTGATTATACGGTGCTTCCCGAGTTGGGACACAGGTACGAAAGTTTATGTCCTAGAGAACAGGTTAGGTCTAATCGGTCATGCCAACACTTGACCCTGCAACACCATGCCGTCGGCGATGGGGTCGCTGCCATCAGGCAGACCCTCCGGTGAGGGATTTTGAGTGTATCGCCTGTTTTCCCCAATCTACTTCGTAAGTGGGTCCTTAGAGATCATTGACGTGATCTCCGCTGTTACTTCTCCGGCACGTATGATGTTGCTGTGAGTGCCAAAATCAGCAGGTCATTGCACGGCAGTCTTCTGTTTTTCGTCTTCTTGACATCAGGGTCAGTGGCCAGCGCACAGTCCAGCGATCAGGGAACAGCGACTGAAGCACCGGTCGGGCAGCTGCTCTGGAAGACAGCCAGCAGCCCCTGTGCACTGACGAAACCCGTCATCGCTCGGCAGACGATATTTATAGGGTCATGTGATGGCAAGTTCTACGCTCTACACGCAAGAACCGGGAAAGTGATTTGGTCATTCGACGCGCACGATGATGGAGCCTTAGGTGGATTCGAGACCGTCCCCTTACTGCGCGAAGGCTTAGTGATTGCCGGGACGTCAGGGACTTGCAGCGCGGAGCAGACCGGTTATGTGTATGCACTCGATCAGAATACGGGCAAGACACGATGGAAGGTAAGGGCCGGCTCCGATTCAAACATATTCGAGGACATCGACCCCTTCGATCCAGCCGATATTCTCGTCTTCGGCACGCATAATGGCGAATTGGTTGGGGTGGAGGCGAGCAGTGGAAAGTTGAAGTGGAGATACCAGACGACTCGGCCGGGCGCGAATTGCGAAAGTAGAACTTCAGTTGCCACTGACGGAGTTAATGTCTGTTTTCTTGCTAAGGATGGCGTCGTTCGCTGTTTCGACGCGAAATCTGGGCGGGAGTTGTGGAATAGAAAGCCCGAGAGTCCGGTTGCGACGGACCTGCTCGTGTACAAAGATGGGCTGTACTTCGGGACTACTGACGGCCACATTCATAGCATCGACCCAGCAAATGGTGCATCACTTAAGCCTCTCCAAACGGCTTACGGTCCCGTGGGAGGCATCGCTGAATCGGACAAAACTGCGCCGGACGAGTCCGAGTACGTGTATGCGACCACTTCAGACGGCAAGGGGGTACTCATCAGCTTTAGCGATGAGTTCTACGGCGTGCAGTGGTCACGTACGGCAGACGCTCGATGGAGTTCGATTGCGCCAGAGCCCTGGGGAGCAACCGTAATCGCTGGGAATTGCGAAGGCGACTTCGTTGCTTATCGCGTAGCGAATGGTGAGCCACGATGGAAGGGCCACGTGGACGGATGCATCACTGGCTTCACGCATGATGCTTCGACGCTCTTCCTTGCTGTCCACGAAGGTGCGCTCTACTCGTATCGCCCTCACACTGCGCCAAGTCGAAGGAAGGCCGAGTAGTTGGCGCAAAATCTCGATAACGCTCAAAAACCCACCTCGGGTCGGCCTAATTTGGCGCGTCGGACAAGAGCTTGGCCGTTGCGAGTCAGGCAGAGGACATTGCCTATGTCCAGTACACGGATCCTGATTGACCCTGGCCGCAAGGTCCAGTTCAAACCGGTACGCCGAATTTCATGAGAGCAAAGGGCGCGAACGAGAGTCGCGCCCGCAACGTGAGATCGAGTGCCCTATTTTGCCTGCAGCGATTCGACGTACTTCGTCAGGTTGGCGACTCGCTGTTGCACTTCGCCTTCATGCCCATGGCTCATGTCCCAGAAGAGCTGGCCCCAGACCGGCATCTCGGCCGTGCCATGCGCCGGGATGTTGCCTTCACCCCGGACCGTGGCTGCTACCTTCAGATCTGGGAACTTGCCCCCGTTATGATTGCTGAGCTGGGTGAGGTCGGTTGGCGGTACTTTTAGAGCCGCTGCCGCCGGGCCGTTGCCTTTGCCGTCCGCGCCATGACAGACGGCGCAATAGGCTTTGTACATCTCCTGGCCAGATGATGGTGAAGTGGCCGTCACCGGAACATGCTTAATGGTCTTCTGGGGTTGCTCCTGCGCGCCAATGACCACCGCGAACAGCATGAGGCCGACGCACAAGGTGACCAATTTCTCTGTCTTCATAACACTTGCCTCCTGGAACTGCGGCACCGAATCGACGATGACCTAGCAACAGTTTAAAAGGCAGACCCTGCGAATGACTGTGAGCTACATCACAAGACAAAGTAAATAGTTATGAAAGTTGACATGATACCGGAAATGTCCTCGTGCACCAGCAGCAAAACGGTTCGCGGGGTGTGTCCGGATGGCCGGCAATCCGGGACGTGATTACAGATGACGGTCCAGCGCGAAGCTTCGGTTAATCCTCTTATTTCCAAAACATCGCTCCTCCGAGTACACGTCACACGCTGCTGTGATCATAGTCACAGAATCGCTGTGTGCAAACGGCGATTATCTTTCCATGTTCACATTCGAACGTTCGTTCGAAGAATGCCAGGATCTGATTGGGGACTTAAGCCTCGAGCGAGTTCGCCGCTGGAAAGACCAACACGGCGGGGCCGGAGTAATCGCCTATTTCCCGGTTTACGCGCCGGTGGAGATCATTCTTGCCGCAGGCATGTTGCCAGTCGGGCTCAGCGGCGGCGGGGATCGCCTCGACATCCAGCATGCCGACGCCCGCTTTGGTTCCTTCATCTGTTCCATTGTTAAGACCACGCTGGAGATGGGACTGAGGGACCACCTTAAAGTGTTTGACGGCATTCTGTTTAGTTCCATCTGCGATTCTGCTCGCAACCTCTGTTTCGTGCTGAAGCGAAATTTCCCTGAACTCTACGTGGATTTCCTCCATCTGCCGCACAACCCCAGCTCTGCGGCCAGCATTGATTTCCTGAGCAGCGAATACCAGCGGCTCATCAAGAAGCTGGAACGCATCGGTGACAAACCGATCACAGATACGAATCTGCGGCAGGCGATCTCTTTGTACAACCACAATCGGCAACTCATCCGAGATCTCTACGCGTTCCGTGCACAGAGGCCCCATCTGCTTCGCGCCTGGGAGTCGTACGTGCTGGTGCGCGCCGGGAACTTCATGCCGGTGGAGGAGCACAACTCGCTGCTTGAGAAAACGTTAGAGCAGCTCGCACAGCGGCCGGGCAAGCCGAGAGATTCGATTCGGGTCGTAGTCGAGGGCGCTTTCTGCGAACAGCCTCCGCTGGATCTGATCAAGCTGGTGGAAGATGCGGGTTGCTACCTGGTGGACGATGACTTTGTTATTGGGCGGAGCTGGTTTGTGGAAGACGTTCCGACGGACGGGGATCCCGTGCACGCCCTGGCGGAAAGCTATGTGAACCGTGCCGTGTACTCGTCGGTTCGTCACGATTTCCGTGCCCCGCGCTGGGAAGGCCTGGCAGACAAGGTGAAGCGGTCGAGGGCAGACGCGGTTCTTTTTCTGATCGCCAAGTTCTGTGAGCCCGCCTACTTCGACTACGTGCTGTTCAAGAAGAAACTTGAGCAGGTCGGCGTGCCGCATCTTCTTCTGGAATTCGAAGAAAAGCAGTTCACATTTGATCGCGTGCGTACGGAAATCGAGACCTTTGTGGAGTCGTTGGTCTTCGACTAGGCAGCGCCTTCTGCAGTGGCAAAGAGGATGGTGAAAAATGGCTGAGGCGAGACCCACTGAATACCGCGGCAGCATTCATCAACGGCAGAAAGAACTGATGCTGAAATGGTATGAGCGCCTGAACGAAGCTGCCGAGACTGGCACGCCGCCCACAGCCTCGCTGATGATTTCCGGAAACTGCGTGGAACTGCTCGAAGCCTTCGGGGCTGTACCAATCTATCCCGAGGTCAACGCGCTTCAACTGGCGATCCGGCACCAGTCGCTGGAGCCAATTCTGGCAGCAGAAGAAATCGGCTACGCGCCCGACAACTGCGCGTATGTCAAGGCCGACATCGGCTGTTATTTGAAAGGCATCACGCCCACGGGCGGTAAATTGCCCAAGCCCGACTTGGTGCTGTGTAACTTTGTCGGCTGCAACACCTATGTCAAGTGGTTCGAGCACACCGCTGAGCTGACCGGCTCCAGGCTCTACGTGCTCGACGTCCCGTTCTCGCGGGAGCAGAACCCCAGCCAGGCTGACATTGATTATGTTGTGCGCCAGCTCAAAGAAGTGGTGACGCTGCTAGAGCAGATCAGCGGCAGAAAGTTTGATTACGACCGTTTCGTGGAAGCGGTGCGCTGTTCAGCGCAGGTGGAAGAGCTTTGGTCGCAGATCAAGCACCTGGCGCGCCGCGCCCCGTCTCCCTTCGATGCCTACTTTGATGCCATCACTCTCATGGGGCCGCTCTACGTGTACCGTGCGACTCCGGAGGGTGTGGACTTCTTCCGCGCCGCGCTGGAGGAGATGCAAACCAAGGTTGCCGATCACCAGGGAGTGTACGACCAGGAGAATTTCCGCGTGGTGATCGAAGGTCCTCCGCCGTATCCCTACTTTCGCACCTTCCGCGACATGTTTGCCAAGTGGAAGGCCTGCACGGTGGCTTCGACCTATTCAACGGTTGGCGGACTCTGGGAGTTTGGCGCGCGTCATGATCCGGACCATCCCTTCGAGTCTGTGGCTCTGCACATGCTGGCGCAGAACGTCACCAATCGGAATTACCTGCAGCGCTACGAGCAGATTCGCCGGTATATCGAAGAGTGGAACGCCGACGGACTCATCATTCACTTTGTGAAGAGCTGTCGCCTGTTTTCCGCCGGGCAGGGAGACATGCGCGACTACGTCACGAAAACGCTGGGGGTTCCGACGCTTTATATCGAATCAGACCTGGAAGACCCGCGTTACTTCGCCGAAGCGCAGACCAGGAACCGGATCGATGCGTTTTTCGAGGCGTTAGAGCATTCCAAACTGACGGCGCGGGCCGTTTAAGGAGCTATCCATGAGGATCGCTGCCGGAGTCGATGTCGGGTCCACTCAGACTAAGGCCGTCATAATGACCGATAACGGGGACAGAACCATCCTCGCGCGGGCGCTGGTGGACACTGGCGCGAACGTGAGGAAGGCGGCAGAAAACGCCTTTCTGCTCGCATGTCGCAAAGCGGATATTCCGCAGACCGATGTGGGTTTCGTGGTGGGCACAGGATACGGACGCTACAACATTTCTTTCGGGAACGCGCAGCTTACCGAGATCAGCTGCCATGCGCGTGGTGCCCATTTTGTTTGCCCCGGCACTCGTACGGTGATCGACATGGGCGGCCAGGATGCCAAGGCCATCAGTGTG
>DASPSE010000251.1:0-15427 GCA_035624085.1 Terriglobales bacterium | reverse complement strand
TGGCCCGGAATTGGACGGCTCACGATTCAAGCCATCGGCAACCGTGATTATTACCTGGTGCAGGGGTGCATCCTTGCGATTGGTTTGACCTACGTCGCCGTGAATTTTCTGACAGATTTGCTGTACTCGGTGGTGAATCCGAGGATCCGGCAGTGAAACTAGGGTCGTCTCCGCGAACTTTGCGATGATTTTCTTTGCGATCTTTGCGGTTAAGAGCTTGTGACCATGTCCGCAACCGCTATCTCGCTCCCCCACGCCGCCCGCCGCAACCCTCTCGCGGCTACCGGCGTCGTGCTGGTCGTCGTCTTCGCGACCTTTGCTCTTTTCGCGCCTTGGATCGCGCCCCACGACCCCGCTTCCATTGACCTGCCGTCCCGCCTTTCGCCGCCATCCTCCACGCACTGGGCCGGTACCGACGAACTCGGCCGCGACATTCTGTCCCGCCTCATCTACGGCTCGCGCATTTCCATGCTGGTGGGGAGCTGCGTAGTTGCCGGCTCGCTAGGCTTGGGCCTGATTGTCGGCTCGATTGCCGGTTACTACGGCGGACGCATCGATCGCTTCGTGAACGTGGTCGTGATGAACGCGTTCCTATCGTTTCCCGGCATCCTGCTGGCCATTGCCTTTGTGGCCTTCCGCGGTCCTGGAATTTTCAACCTGGTGCTGGCGCTTTCGCTCGGCGGATGGGTGGGCTACGCGCGTTTAGTGCGCGCGCAGGTTCTCGCGATGCGCGAACGCGAATTCGTTGAAGCCGCCCGCGCGCTCGGCGCCAGCGACCTGCGCGTGATCGTGCGCCACATTCTGCCTAATATTATTCAGCCCGTCATCGTGCAGGCGGCCATCGGCATGGCCGGCGCGATTCTGGCCGAAGCCACCATGAGCTTTCTCGGCCTCGGCGTCGCCCCGCCCACCGCAAGCTGGGGCACCATGCTCAATGATGGCCGCGCCCACCTGTTCGACGCTCCCCATCTCGTCCTGTTTCCCGCCGCCTCAGTCATGCTCGCCGTGCTCGCGTTCAATTTTATCGGCGACGCTTTGCGCGATTACCTCGATCCCAGATCCCGCATCGAGGCCGGAATCTAAATCATCGCGAATCGCGACCCGCAGGCGATCCATCTGATGATTGGGAGCCCATCCATGATTGCGCGCATCTGGCGAGGCGTCACCCGAGAAGCCGACCAAGACACTTACTTCGAATACCTGCGGAAAACCGGGCTGAAGGAATATGCGTCAACTCCCGGCAATCGCGGAGTCTGGGTGCTGCGCCGCGTGCGTGATGGCAAATCCGAATTTACTCTGATATCGCTTTGGGATTCATGGGAGGCAATCAAGGCCTTCGCAGGCTCCGATTATGAGCAAGCTGTCTTTTATCCCGAAGATGAAAAGTTCCTGATCGAACGCGGTCCGCGAGTCATGCATTATGAGGTGTTGGCCCGTCCGGGTGAGTGATTCCCTCCGGCGGTCCGGAAAAGGCGTCCTACTTAGCCTTCGGCACCCGCCACACCAGCGTCATCAGCAGCGCCACCGCGATTCCCAGCGACACTTCCACAAAGCGGTGAGCAGCCACGCTCCACGGCGGACGCCCGTGTGCGGCCAGCAGGACGATGGTCAGCGTGATCCCGGCAAAACGGTACGCGGCGTGCAGCCGCAACAGCGCGCTAACGATTCCGCAGACAAAAATGCCCGCGCCATACACCATCCAGCTCGGCTCAAAGAAGCTGGCGATCAGCGCGCCCAGCGCCGCTCCCAACGCCGTGCCCACAAAGCGCTGCCAGGCCAGCGCCATCGGATTGATAGTGGAGAGCAGAATCACAATGGTCGAAAGGGGCGCCCAGTAAAACTCCGGCAGCTTCAAACCGCGCGCCAGCAGCATGGAAATAACCGCAGCCACCGCCGTCCTTACCGAATGGATGACCACCTCGCGGCTGAGCCCCAGCTTCCTCGCCCAATCTCGCATAAGCGGGCATTGTATCGTGCCGCCCGGTGCCCCACGTTCGCGCCGCTTGTTGGCGCTAACGCGGGTGACTCATAAGACCTACCCACTCCACGGATTCACCACCGCTTTCAGCAGTGGGAAATCGGAATCGTTGCGGGTGACGAGCGTCAGGCGATGCGCCTCCGCCGTCGCCGCCAGAAACGCGTCCATGGCGCTGATAGGCCGGCCCGTGGCTTCGTTGCAAGACACTGTCTTGCCCCAGGCCTCAGCCCACAGAATGGCGCCGTGAGTTGCATAGGTCCTTCGCTCCGCTCAGGATGACAATCAGAAAAATAAGCTCGCGTGTTCATCCGTCACATACCCATCCCTTTGAAATTGTCATCCTGAGGCAGCGGAGTCGCTCGCTGCGAGCGACTCCCAACGAAGGACCTATGCACTCTGAGCCTCAGTATTTCGTCTACATCATGAGCAATCGCTCGAAGACCCTATATATCGGCATCACTAACAATCTCCTGCGTCGAGTGTGGGAGCATAAGCAAGGCGTCGGCTCAGAATTCTGCAAGCACTACAAGCTCGATCGACTGGTTTACTTCGAGCGCTTTCAGTACGTGGACAACGCGATTGCCAGGGAGAAACAAATCAAAGGCTGGCTGCGAATCAAGAAGATCGCGCTGATCGTCTCGCAGAACCCCACTTGGGGCGACTTGAGCGAGAAGTGGTATGCACAACGGTCGTGGCCACAGAGTGCATAGGTCCTTCGCTACGCTCAGGATGACAATGACTCCGGTAAAACCGCCTTATACCTGCGCTATACTTGACCCAGGATGGCCGCAGAAAAAACCTTCTACCTCGAAACCTTCGGCTGCCAGATGAATGTGCATGATTCGGAGAAGGTCATCGGCACGCTCATCTCCGAGGGATACCGCCAGGTTCCCACCGTCGAAGAGGCTGGCCTGATCCTCTATAACACCTGCTCCATCCGCGACAAAGCCGAGCAGAAAGTTTTTCACCGCCTCGCCGACTACAAGAAGCTGCAAGCTCAGGGTAAGAAATTCGGCGTGCTGGGATGTGTGGCGCAGCAGGAAGGCGAAAAGATTTTCGAGCGAGCGCCGCATGTTTCCATGGTTTGCGGCTCGGCGTCGTATCGCAACTTGCCGAAGATGCTGACTCAAATCGAAAACGCCAAAATCGAGGCAGGGAAGCCGTTGCGCGTTACAGGTCTCGACGACCGCGAAACCGACGAATGCTTCGAGACTGAATTCACCGCTCGCACCAATCCGCATCGCGGCTATATCACCATCATTGAGGGCTGCGACAAGTTTTGTGCCTACTGCGTCGTCCCGTTTACTCGCGGTAAAGAGCGCAGCCGAACTTCAGATTCGGTTTTGGCCGAAGCCCGCCAGATGGCCGATCTCGGTTACACGGAAATCCAGTTGCTCGGCCAGAACGTGAATTCTTACAAAGATCCGGCAGGGAAGAAGAGCTTCGCGGAGCTGCTGGCCGCGGTCGGCGAGATTCCCGGAATCCGCCGCGTGCGCTTCACCACTTCGCATCCCCGAGACTTCGGCCGTGACATCGTCGCCGCCATCGAATCCGTTCCCACCCTCTGCGATCACGTTCACCTCCCGGTACAGAGCGGCTCAACCCGCGTGCTCGACGCCATGCAGCGCCTTTATACTTGCGAACAATACCTGGAGCGCATCTCGTGGATGAAGGCAGCCCTGCGCGAGATCAGCATTACCACCGACATCATCGTAGGCTTCCCCGGCGAGACTGAAGCCGAGTTCGAGGAAACTTTGTCGCTGCTGGACGAAGTTGAATACGACGGAATTTTTGGGTTCAAGTATTCGCCGCGTCCGAATACGCCGGCCCTGAAGTTCGAAGACGCGATTCCAGATCAGGAAAAAGCCCGCCGCCTTGCAGTGCTGAACGAGAAACAGCGCGAAATCCAAAGGAAGCGCAACCATAGACACCTCGGGGTCATACTTCAAGTAATGGTTGAAGGGGAAAACGAAGCCCGGCGACAGTGGGTTGGCCGCACCTCGCAGAATAAAGTCATGAACTTTACCGCCGGCCAGGCGCTCACGCTCGGCGCTTACGTCAACGTAGTTACCACCGGATGTTTTCCCAACAGCCTGATCGGCGAAATGGTGGTATAAGAAAGGCTCGGGAGCTCACATGGAAGTCGAAATGAAAATCCGTGGCCTAATGATGGACCCAGTGACGAATATGCCGATCGTGATTTTGAAAGATTCGGGCAGTGACACGGTGCTGCCGATCTGGGTAGGAATTTATGAGGCGAACGCGATCGCGCTGGAAATCGAGAAGGTGAGCACGCCGCGGCCGATGACTCACGATCTCATCAAGAACGTGCTGACGGGATTGGATACCCTGGTGCATAAGGTGGTCGTGACCGAGTTGCGGGAAGACACGTTTTACGCCGTCATCTGGCTGGAGCGCGACGGGCATGTTATCAGCATTGACTCGCGGCCTTCCGATGCGCTCGCCCTGGCTTTGCGTGTGGATTGCCCGATTTTCGTCGACGACGAGGTTCTCAAGAACTCAAAGCTGGCGGCCAGCGCCTCCGATCGCGTGAGCCAGGAAGAGCTCCGCAAGTGGCTGGAGAACCTTAATGACGAGGACCTCGGCCGGTATAAGATGTGAATCGCAAGCCACAGATCTCGCAAGTGTGTAGTCCAGTAGGGAAGCGGGCCAAACGCGCGGTTATTCTGTCGCAAAGAACGCGACAGTTCGCGCGGCTCGCTCAGATCCTTCGCTGCGCAACGTAGGCTTGCTCAGGATGACAATCAAACTGGGCCACTGCCACTTTCCCCATGCCTGACCCCGCCCGGCAACTCCAACAAATCTACCTCGCTGGATTTGAACTGAAGACCTTTGACCGGTTTCCCAAGTGCGTGGGAGTGGCGCGGGACAGTTGCATTGCGCTGCTGGTGCCGGGGCCGGACGGCCTGCAGATGCTGGGCACACCCGGCTGGGAAATCGGGGAAGCGATCGGTGTTCTGACCGAGGTGGGAGGGCGAAAGGTTTTTCAGGCGAAACAGGAGACGGTCGAAGCCACGACGGAAAGGCTGGAGCGGCTGCAGCGGTTTCGGGAGGAGCTGGGTAGCCTCCTTCAGGGCATTGCCGATGCAGAGAAATCATGACCACGGAGGACACAGAGGACACGGAGTCTGACTCGTGCTGAGCCCAACTTATGCCGCGGCTTACGGCTTCGCCCCGGCCCGGCGAAGCAGTTGCACCACGGCAGTATTGCCGCGAGCCGTGGCCCATCCCAGGGCAGTGTAGTCGTTGTGGCTGCGGATATTTAGATCGGCGCCGGCCGCCAGGAGCGCCTTAATCAGCGCCGGACTCGCCTTGGGATTGCGGCAGGCATGAATCAGCGCGGTTTCGCCGCCCTGGTCACGGGCATTCACATCGGGCTTCGCCGCCAGCAACTGCTGCACGGCCTGGAGATCCCCCTGGTCGGCAGCCTGCATGAGCGGAGTCTCATCGGGGTCCTCGAGCGACTCGCCTTCACTCCCCAGGCCAATGGGCCAGGCAATGGGAATGATCCTGACGACCGCCACGCCGATGTGGCCGTTCACCCTCTGCCAATCGATCACGCGAAAGTACCCCTCCAATTGCGGCTGAACCTGAACTCCAATCAGCGATCTCCAGACCCAATTCGCCGCCGGAAGCGAGGGCACGGCGGCCGGGTCTGAGCTTTGCAGGCGAAATTCCTTGAATCCGTCAGCCAAGCTCCATTCAAAGCGGGCGTCGAAGTCGCGGGTGAAACCGTTGAGGCCGACCGCGGTGACAATTCCGCCCACCACCACCGCCGCCAGAACATACGGCCACGCCGGACGGCTGGCAAAGCAGCGCGATACCACAGCCGCCACCAAGCCGACCAAAGCCAGCGATAGCATGAGCAGGCCAAGCGCGGTCAGCCCCTCGCCGGTGAGGTTCCACCAGTGGACGCGAGGATCGAGAAAACCGGCCGCATTCAGGTGCCAGAAGGGATTGAGGTAGAGAAGCACGACTCCGGCAATGGCCAGGACGAGCCCGCCCTCAAAACCAACAGCTACCCAGTTGGTGCGAGTGCGCGTCGGCGCGAGTGTGGGGGTGGGCATGGCTGCTTACCGCTAGTCGGGTAGCTAAGAGTATAGATAGGGAAGCAAGTGCGCGGCAGTGACCGGGCGGGAGTGTGGGATTGAGGCGGATTGGCGGGAGGTTTAGCGGAGTTTACATAATACTTGTTATCGGACGTTAGGCCGATAGCATTACAGAACAGACGCGCCTGATCCTGTTGAGGGCACCCTCAGTTATCCCCCTTATCGGTGACGGTGTTCTGGACGCAGGTCACCTGCTTCCAAATGTCGCCCTGCTCAGAGTGGACGAAAGCGGTGTAGAAAACTGCCCAAACACTATCGGGAACTTCTATGTCAGTCCAGAAGGGCGCCGTTTCTCCGGAGTCAATCACCGGGAGAGTTCCAGCCTCACCCTTAGGGCTTTGTGCTTCGGACCATGACTCAATGAATCTCTGGCTCACACCATTTGGACCATATTCATCTACCCTTATTACGGGCACAGGGTTCCATATGGAAAGCGTTCCGATGTTCTTGACTTCAAGTATCACCGCGTGCATGTTGATCCCGACCCTGGTAGCAATAACGGTCACATCGATCCTGAGTTCAGCGCGGCTATAGAAGGTTCTGCCTCGAAAGAAGCGGTAATACGAGAAAACCGCACCAACGCTGATAGCAATGATGCTTACAGCACTGCTCAAGGCGGATAGTGCCTCTTTGTTGCTCTGCAGAACTGAAGCTGTCAATAGCCTGTACTTCATCAGGTCGGCAAGAACCAGAATGGCCACAAGAACGACGAGGCCGGGAACCACTGTCTCTCGATGCTCGGTTAACCACTTCCTCATGGCTTGCGCAGCAGGAGATATATCAGGACTATGACCAAGGCAGCCAGAGCAAAGAACCACCAAACGTTAACCATGCGCTTCTTGGGCGGCAAAGCCATACCTTTAGTCCTGTTCTAGATGCTCTCCAGCCTCTGTTCTTGGTTCTCAGGCAGAGATTCTAAACCTGATTGTCAAGTCCTACACCAGTGATGGTGGGGCGCCCATTCCGGGGTGGGTGGCGAAACCTATCGCGCTCTTTGCGAAGGCCGGGGGGGTGATGTTGCGCCTCATCGGCGCGTGAGTCGAGTTCCCTGCTGACCCCGGACTTACGTCCGGGGCTGAAATATGCCGCCCCCGTTCGACTCGCTGCGCTCGCTCAGGGCAGGCTCTCCGGGGCACCCGGCGGTTGCACGCGGCAATGCAATCCCCAGGAATTTCAACATCCCCACCCTAACTCGCAAAGAACGCTCCGTTAGGATGGGGCACCCGGCGGTGGGGCGCGCCCCGTGGGCGCGTGAGTCGAGTTCCCTGCTAACCCCGGACTTACGTCCGGGGCTACAGTATGCCGCTCCTCCGGAGCTGCATGGTGGCGGTTGCATGCGGCAACGCAATCCCCAAGAATTTCAACGTCCCCACCCTAACTCGCAAAGAACGCTCTGTTAGGATGGGGCACCCGGCGGTTGCACGCGGCAACGCAATCCCCAGGAATTTCAACATCCCCACCCTAACTCGCAAAGAACGCTCCGTTAGGATGGGGCACCCGCGGCGGTTGCACGCGGCAACGCAATCCCCAAGAATTTCAACGTCCCCACCCTAACTCGCAAAGAACGCTCCGTTAGGATGGGGCACCCGCACGGGGCAACGCAATCCCCAAGACTTTCAACGTCCCCACCCTAACTCGCAAAGAACGCTCCGTTAGGATGGGGCACCCGGCAACGCAATCCCCAAGACTTTCAACGTCCCCACCCTAACTCGCAAAGAACGCTCCGTTAGGATGGGGCACCCGCGACTGTCCCTACGTCATCTGAGAAGAGCGCGCTCCAGAACATAAATCGCCCAGGGGGCGATGCGGGTCTCGTTCACCCAGGTGTAGGGTTCGTGGCCGGTGGCGAGGGGCAGGTATTTCTTAACGAAGTTGAGCCCGGCGGCGGAAAATACATCGCGATACGATTCATCGGTCCAGAGGATATCCTCGACCGGGCGCAGGTCGGCGTGATCCATGACGATGACCTTCACCGTGTCTCCGCTGCGGCATTTGTGGTTCTCAGGAAAATCTTTGGTCGAAAACGACGTCCATTCGTGAATGTAAATTTCGGGCGTTGAGACGATGTGCACGATCTTGCCGCCGTCGCGGAGCAGCTCGCGAAGATCGCGGAAAATACGAATTTTGTTTTCCCTGCCGGGGATGTTATCGAAGGTGAAAGCTGAGAGCACCAGGTCGTAGCCGCCACGCGGCAGCGCGCTGAAATCGTCTCCGGGAACCAGGCGGTAGTCGCCGGAAGAATCCAACTGACGCGCCTTGCGGATCATGTCTTCGGCGATGTCAACGCCGGTGACTTCAAAGCCGAGTTGGCGCAGGAGTCGGCTGGAACGCCCTGCGCCACAGCCGAAGTCGAGTGCCTTGCTGCCGTGGACGTGCTCCTGGATAATGGCCGGCAGGTCGCGGAAGGCGAGGTAATAAGTGTTCTTGAACTCGAGCGTGGCGTATGCGTCCGCGCGAGTTACGTCTTCATAGCAGTTGCGAAAGTCCATGATGTTACATCTTAATGGAGAAGCTGTTTGCCGTCAGCGATGATGGCGTGTTGGATGACTGGTTCGCGGGCAGGCCCAGGCTTAATCCTGCACCGTCCAGATTCGTTCTCCCCGGAGAAATGCGCCGTATTGTTTGTCGGTCTTGAGAATATGGTTGGTTAACCAGTGGCGCATGAAATTCATCAGCTCAGCGGCCACGGTGACTTTTCCGGCGGCAAAGTCCTGCTGCAGGCTCACGAGCCGGCTGGTCAGCGCGTCGTGCTTGGCCTTGTGCTGAGCAATCTCCGGGTATCGCATGCTTGCCAGGAAGCGTTCTTCGAGCTCAAAGTGGGTTTTGGTGTATTGGATCAATTCGTCCAGGGCGTCGCCAATCACCTCATAGCTGGACTTTTTGACCACGATCTCATCGTGGAGGCGATTGACGAGATCAAACAGGCGTTTATGCTGCGCGTCAATCGGGGGAAGATTGACGCTATATACGGGTAGCCAAGTCATGAGCGCCACGAATACACCTCTCTATATACCATCGGCGTGGCGGCAGCGAAGCTTGAGTGAGGTTGTCGTTACGCGGGCTTTGCCGGCTGCGGCTCGGCGGTGAGCACGATCTTGGGATGGAACAGGGTTCCGGCGACGCGGGTGGCGATGGCGATCAGTTCCCTTTGCCGCTGGAAAACTTTTACCCTGCGGGCACGGGAGAGCTCGGGAAGATTGACAGTGCGGCCGGAGCGAATGCGCGCAGCCATTTCTTCGGTTGCGGTGATGCAAGGAAAATCGGGCAGAATCTTGCGTGGGTGGACGAATAGCTCTTCGGCGGAAGCGGTGGCCGCGGCCTTCTCCAACTGCTCGAGCGTGTGCGCCTCGGCCAAGCTGAATTCCGCCAGGCCGGTGCGCCGCAGCGACTCGAGGTGCGCGCCGCAGCCCATCTCCTGGCCCATGTCATGAGCTACCGATCGCATATAGGTTCCGGAAGCCACGCGGGCGCGAAAGTTGGCGCGGTCCTTTTCGACGCTCAGAATCTCGAATTCCTTGACTTCAACCCGCACCGGTTTGAGAGTAAATTCTTTTTGCTTGCGGGCCAGCTTGTAGGCGGGAACGCCCTGAATTTTCTTGGCCGAGAACGGTGGCGGGAGCTGCTCGATGACGCCGCGAAACCGGCTGGCGAGCTGTTGGACTTGCTTCAGTGACAAGCTGACCGGCTGGGGCGGGCCGCTGGGCTGGCCTTCGGCATCGTAAGTATCGGTGGCGAAGCCGAAGCGGATCACGCCTTCATAAGTCTTTTCCGACGACGTGTAGAACTGTGCCAAGCGGGTCATATTGCCAATGACGAGCGGAAGGACGCCGGTAGCCACGGGATCGAGCGTCCCAAGATGGCCGACGGAGCGTTCGTGCAGAATGCGGCGCACGCGGTTGACCACATCGTGAGAGGTCAGGCCCGCGGGTTTGTCGATGATGAGGACGCCGTTGATAGACATTTGGTAATTTGTAATTGAGTAATCTGGTAATTTGGCGGAGCCGTTCCGACAGAAATTCATTACGAAATTACTCAATTACCAAATTACCAAATCTTTCTAACTCCGTATGATTCCCATTCGCGACGACACGCCCCGCTACAGCACGCCTTACATGACGTACTTCATTATCGCGCTGAATGCGGTGGTGTTTTTGTTTGAGTTGTCGGTCGGGGCACAGAGCCACCGCGAACTGAATGGTTTGATCTATCAGTTTGGAGTGGTTCCGCGTCACTTCGAACGAGCACTGGCCGGTCCTTCGCCGTTCTCTTTGCCGGGGCTTTCGCTCTCGATTCTGACTTCGATGTTTCTGCACGGCGGCTGGCTGCACATCATTGGCAATATGTGGTTCTTGTGGATTTTTGGCGACAACATTGAAGATTATCTCGGGCACTTCATGTATCTGCTGTTTTATCTGGTGAGCGGGTTCGCCGCAGCCATCACGCATATTCTGCTGAATCCGGCCTCCAACGTGCCGACGGTAGGCGCCAGCGGGGCCATAGCCGGGGTGATGGGAGCTTATTTTGTGCTCTATCCGCGAGCGCGAGTACTCACCCTGGTTCCGTTAATCGTCTTCTTCACGTTTTGGTGGCTGCCGGCGTGGGTGATGCTCGGCTACTGGTTCGTGGTGCAATTCCTGATGGGAGCGGCAACCTCAATCGCCGAAACCAGCCAGAACACGGGCGGAGTGGCGGTTTGGGCGCACGTGGGAGGATTTGTCACAGGCATTGTTCTCATCAAACTGCTGCCCCAGAGGCCGCGAAGGTATCGGTATGCCTCGTGGTGATGAACAGTTTTCGCCTTCAGGCTACAATCAATAACGGTGGGTCTGGTTGATGAGAACCCTACTCATTTGGAGCGGCGGCGTCCTGGCCCTGATCTCGACTGCCGGGGCACAGATCGCTTCATGCCATGCGGGTCCGAGCTCAATGGTTGGTCACACTGACGGAATTACCGTTCAGCGCGTTAGCTTCGCGGAAGCGGATGGCAAGGTGGGGGCTAGCGTCTTCATCCCGGCATCCAAAGAAGGCCGGATACCGAACGTCGTCATCTCCCACTCATTGATCACGGGGAAGAACGCGAGAGCGGATATGCTCCGATTTGCATGGGCGTTGGCGCGGGCCGGAGCCGCTACGATTATTCTTGATGGCACTTTCGCTTCCCCACTCTCTACGGACGACAGCGAACGCGTTCGCCGGTTGATGGCATGCGCCGGTCAGTGGCTACAGCAAAAGACAAAGGCGGAACCTTACCAAACTACCGCCATTGCTCCCGACACGTTCTGGAGCGGTTGGAGCGGGAACGAGGAGCCCTGGTCGCCCTCCGCCGGAGTTGAATTTCCTCAAGACTCGAGCAAAACGGAATCGATTACTGCAAATGATTTCCGCGGCAGTGCTGATTTTCTGCGAGGTTGGCTCAAGTTAAACGAAGTCAAATCTGAGTGGCTGGCGGATGTTGTGGAAGCCGTACCAGCCAAAAAGTAGAAGCAGCGCCGCTATAATATTCGTGTGAACTCCCAAAAAGTACAGCAGGTGGCGTCGGCGGACTTCCCTACTCGCTGGGGCAAGTTTCGGATATTCGGCTTTCGCGGTGAGGTCAACAGCCGCACCGAAGAAGCTGTCGCCCTGGTAATGGGCGATGTGTGTTCCTCGCCGCCGCTGGTGCGGGTACATTCGCAATGCCTCACTGGAGATGTGTTCGGGTCGCTGCGTTGTGATTGCCGCCAGCAACTGGAATTGTCTTTGGCGATGATCGCGGCGCAAGGTGCGGGTGTGTTGATTTACGAACAGCAGGAGGGCCGCGGGATCGGCCTGATGGCCAAACTGCAGGCGTACGAGTTGCAGGATGCCGGCTTGGATACGGTTGAGGCCAACGAGCGCCTGGGTTTCAAGGCGGATCATCGCGAGTTCGGGCTTCCGGCGGAGATTCTGAAAGCTCTAGGCGTGTCGCAGGTCCGGCTGCTTTCAAATAATCCGGAGAAGGTCGCGGCGCTGGAGCGGGGAGGGATCAAAGTGGTGGAGCGAGTTCCCTGCGAGGTATCGCCCAGCGTCCACGCGGAAGATTATCTAAAGACGAAGAAAGAAAAGCTGGGACATTTGTTCACGTCGCGGTAGATGCCCTGAAATGCAGATTCCTCGCGCCTTCTCGCCACGCAAGCGCGGCTATGCAGGGCTCGGAATGACAATAGGGAGGGTTCTGGCAGCGTCTTCATTGTGACGGGCGAGGACGCCCGTCCTCCATTCTTAGCTTGGCCAAATGCCCAGGGCGGTGCGGCTGAGAATTTGCTGCTTCACTTCTTCTTTCAGCGGCAGAGCGCGAAATTCTTCAAGATTCAGTTTGATCTCGGGTACGCCCGGCCCAGGCCAATCCGTCCCAAATAACGTTTTGCTGGCGATTTCGTCAAGACGCGGAAAGTATTTCAGCAGCGTTTTTGGGGGAATTCCACTGATGTCCAGAAAAACATTGGGATGACGGCGCACCAGGAAAAATGCAGTGTGCATCCACAGCGGGCGGCCGCCGTGCGCCAGCAGGATTTTCAGCTTGGGAAAGTCCACTGCCACGTCGTCGACGTAAATCGGGTCGCCATATTTGTTGCGTGCTCCGGGGAAAATTGAGGTTCCAGTGTGGAACATCACCGGGATGCCGTTGGCTTCGGCGGCGCGATAGATGATCTCCAGCTCTTTCACCCCGGTGAGGTAATCGTTGGGGAACAGAAGCTGGTGCGGGGGATGAATCTTGATCATGCGGATGCCGAGGCGCAGAAGCTGCTCGACATCGGCCATCACGTTGGCGGTGTGCCGCGGGTGCAGGCTGCCGCAAGAAATCAGGCGACGCGGGTTTTCCTTGACGTAGCCGGAAATGAACCGGTTCACCCCGTTGGTGAAACCAATCACTTCGGGAGCAACGTAGTTGATGAGCACGGCGCGGTCGATGCCGGCTTGATCGAGGTAGTGGAGAAAAGCTTTGGGCGAGCGGCAGAATTCGACGATCTGATCGTAGTTGGGCCGCTTTTGCTTCATGAGTTCCAGCGCTGGTGGCTTGAACATCTCGATGGGCTGGATGTGGATGTGACAGTCGGTGATCAAGGGAGTCTTTCGTCTTTGTTTGTTAGTCCACCGCCCTAGAGCTTGGCCACGGTGTCCCGCTCTCCGAGATTCTAAACTGCCGGGCAGGGCTCGAATGATGACCAGTCAATGGCCTGCTGAAATTGCTCGTCAGGCTGAAACACCTGCTTAAATGTGAAGGCGAACTCGCTTGGACCGTGCTGTTCCAGATGAGCGAGCCGCTTCTTGGCTTCGTCAATGCTGGGGCGATGTCCAATCGGAACCCACCACAGAGCTAAATAAACGCCTGCAAACTTCTCGAACCATTCATGACGCTGCCGCAGGAGTTCCGCGTGCATCGTGCGGTAAACGTAATGCTTAAGGGCTTCAATGGACTCCCATACGGACATGTTCAAAAGAATCTGGTCGTCGTCCGGGTAGGGTCGGAAATAAGTGGCGTTGCCCGCGTCTGTTTGTAAGCGCCAGACGAATCCGGGACTGTGATCGGCGAGGGCGTTGATTTCATCGAGTCGCGCCATGAATCCGGCCATGACCGGTCCGTCCAGCGGGCCTCTGATTCGACCGATATTGACTTGAGCCAGGTGATATTTCGCCATATTTCCTCCAATAATGGTCTCAAATGCAAATAGCATTACGACGGGCGAAGGCGCCCGTCCTGCACATTTGTAGCTGCCAAAACCGCTCGCTTGGTAAACACGCGAATCATCTCACGGCGGTATTCGGGCGTGAGGGCGGAGGTGGTCAGCGGCTTGGCTGTTTTTGCGGCTAGATCACCAACCAACTCGGCCAATCCCTGGTCCAAGACTTTGCCGGTCAAGGCTTCGGTGACGCCTTTTACCAGAACTGGAGCAGGATTCACAGCAGTTAGGCCGACGCGTGCATCGGCAATGTGACCGTTCGAGCGCTTCAACGCGACCGCAACTCCGGCCAGCGGATAATCGATCGATCCGCGAATCCGCAGCTTGCGGTAAACGCCGCAATAATCGGCTGTGGCTTCTGGCAGCAAGACGCGAGTCAATATTTCGTCCGGCTGTAGCTTGCGATAGGTATCTCCGAGGCCGGTGTAGAGGTCGCGCAAGGCTATACGGCGCACACCCGACGGAGTAACGATCTCGATTTCGGCGTTCAAACAAAGTAGTGCGGGAGGCGTGTCACCCGAAAATGCCGCCCAGCATTTGGTTCCACCGGGCGCAACGTGACACAAGTCGCCGTCTTTCTTGATGCAGAATCCGCAAGCCTTGCGCCAGGTGAGCGATTGGTTGTACCAGAGGCAGCGCGTGTCGAGGCAGATGTTTCCGCCGATGGTGCCCATGTTGCGCAGGATAGGCGAAGCGACGGTCGCGGCAGCTTCGGTCAAGACCGGATAGTGCCGTCGTAAGAAGTCGGACTGTTCGATCGTGGTGAGGGTGGTCAGCGCTCCAATCTCGACGCCACTTCCCTGCCGCTCGCGAATGCCTCTTAGCTCGGCGATGTGGCGCATGTCGAGGACGTATTCGGGCTCGAACAATTTCTGCTGCATGGAGGGGATGAGATCGGTTCCGCCGGCGAGGATGCGGAGATTAGACCCATGCTTGGTCAGGAAGCCGAGTGCTTCGTCGAGTGCGTGCGGGCGCAGGAGTTTGAATTGCGGAAGACTCAATCGTCGCCTCCGGCTTGCAGTTCACGACGCGATGGATCCTGGGCATGCCGCTGCGGACCTTTGCCGCGAAACCACAGCGATCCCCCGTGCTCGCGAAAACGCACAGGCGAAGTCGGATCGATGCCTTCGGTGAGATCAAGCTTTTTCTGAGCTTTCTTCGCGCGCAAAGCCGCCAAGACTCGCTCCGGAGTAAACGGAGACTCGTGCAGACGGATGCCGACGGCATCATAAATTGCGTTGGCGATGGCCGGAATGGTCGCGGCCAGCGAGCCTTCACTGCACTCCTTGGCGCCGAATGGTCCTTCGGGATCGATGCTCTCGACAATGATCGGCTCGATTGCAGGAGATTCCGCGGACGAAGGGCTGCGATATTCGAGCAGGCCGGGATTCATCAACATGCCGTCTTTCCAGATCATTTCCTCGGTGAGCGCCTGGCCCATGCCCATCCAAACCGAACCGATGATTTGTCCTTCAACAGAGACGGGATTCAAGGCTCGTCCGCAGTCGTGGGCTGCCCAGACTTTGTGAACGGTGACTTCGCCAGTTTCCTCATCGACGGTAACCTCGGCCACTTGTGCGGAGTAGGAATACGCGGGCGAGGGGCCGACTCCTGCGCCT
>DASPSE010000238.1:0-4430 GCA_035624085.1 Terriglobales bacterium | reverse complement strand
GAGATAAGTCAGAAATGCAGCGAGATTGCGCGCATACATCTGACTGGCGTGATAGGGCACCTTGCTCGCCAGATTGATCTCTCCGATGATCCGCACGTCGTGCTCGACGACGATCTTACCCGCCTGCGTTAATTCGCAGTTGCCGCCGCGTTCGGCCGCCAGGTCAACGATTACTGAGCCCGGCGCCATCTGCTTCACCATGTCAGCCGTGATCAGAACCGGAGCTTTTTTGCCGGGCACTACGGCGGTGGTAATTACGACGTCGCTGTCAGCTACAGCGCGAGTGAGAAGCTCGCGCTGCTTGGCGTAAAAGCTTTCGTCCTGTGCGGTGCCGTAACCGCGGGCGTCCTGAGCATCTTTCGCCTCGATAGGCAGCTCAACAAAACGCCCTCCCAGGCTCTGTACCTGCTCTTTCGCCGCCGGACGCATGTCATAGGCTGAAACGACTGCGCCCAGCCGCCGCGCAGTGGCGATGGCTTGCAGTCCGGCAACGCCCGCACCGATTACAAATACTCGGGCGGGCGTAATGGTGCCGGCTGCGGTCGTGAGCATGGGGAAAATCTTAGGCAGTGTGACCCCGGCAAGCAGCACTGCCTTATAGCCGCAAATCGTCCCCATCGAAGAAAGCGCATCCATGCTCTGAGCACGGGTCGTGCGCGGCATGAATTCCACGGCAAACGATGTAACTCCAGTCTGGGCGATTTGCTGGATCACGTCGAGGGAGCCGAGCGGCCGCAGGAAGCCGATGAGAGCCTGTCCGCGCCGCATCAGCGGCACGTCCGCTTTTCCAGTAACGTCGTTAGAACCGTAACAGAGAACCTGAACGATGATGTCCGCCTGGGCGAAGACAGCGCCGCGATCTGGCAGAATCTTTGCGCTCTTGTCGGTATAAAGAGCGTCAGGATAGCCGGCTCCCGCTCCCGCACCCGCCTCAACGACTACTTCAAATCCTGCTTTCGTAAGATTCGGGAGCGCGACCGGGACCAGGGCCACGCGCCGCTCTCCCGGATAACTTTCCTTGGGCACACCAATGATCACAGACTTACATTCCTCATTAAGAATTAGTCGCAGATGAAAACTTCATATTGTAGCGCGGAAGGCGCTTAACGCGGGATGACGATTCGCAGACCTGGATCAAGCAAGCCAATTGGGGGACCTACGATTTGTCGAGGTACTGCACGATCACAGAAATGCGCCGGTTGGATGGGTTGAACGGATCATCCGGCTTGCGCAGCATCTCATCGGCATAGCCTCGAACCTGCGAAACCTGCTTGTCGCGCAGGCCGTCCCGTTGCATCAATCGCCGCGCGGCGTTGGCGCGGTCTGTCGAAAGCTCCCAATTGCTGTATTCTTTTTTCCCGGAATACGGTTTGGAGTCCGTATGGCCTTCGATGGAAAGTTGATTCGGCAGCGTTCCCAATTGTTGCGCCAGCAATAGGAGCAGCTCCTTGCCATTTTCGTTTGGCTCGGGGCTGCCGAGGTCGAAGAATGTCCCAGTCTCGGTTTCCAGCAGTTCGATGCGAAGCCCCTCAGAGGTCACGGTCATCTCGATCTGGTTCTTCAGTTGATCGAAGTTGCTCATCAAGCGGATGCGTTGCTCCAGTTTTTCCTTCAACTTCGGCATATCGTCTTTGGTCAGGGCGACGCTTTCGTCCGATCCCCTCTTGTCGGTTCCAATGTGTTTGGAAGTTCCCGACGGATCTCTGAAATAGCCTCCAACCGCCTCTTGTATTTTCTTGCTGCTGGCCAAAAGCCAGAGCACAATGAACAGCGCCATCATGGCGGTAACAAAATCGGCGTAAGCCACTTTCCAGGCGCCTCCGTGATGTCCGCCGTGTCCGGCCTTTTTCTTGACGACGATGAAGGGCCGATCCTGGGCCATGGATCATGCTCCGGTTGCCGGCGAGGTTTCGGGCGCAGCTTCGGCGGGAGCGGCAGTTTCGGCAGGAGCGGCAGCTTCCGATACCCGATTGCGGCAGCTGCTTTCAACTTCCTGGAATGAGGGGCGAACGTGGCCGGGGATCGCTCGCCGGGCAAACTCCACTGCCATGATCGGGGCCGCTCCTTTGAGAAACGAAATCATCACCACCCGGAGGACGTGGAGGTAGCCGCGCTCATCTTCAACGATTTTGGCCATATTGGAAGAAATGGGCCCGACCAATCCGTAGCAGAGAAGAATTCCCAGAAAGGTGCCGACCAGAGCGGCGGCGACCTTCTGTCCAATCTCCTCCGGCGGCCCGCCGAGCGCCTGCATAGTGATGACCACGCCGAGCACGGCAGCCACGATGCCCAAGCCGGGAAGTGAATCTGCGGTCGTGCTCAACGACGAGATCGGCTGGCTGGCACAGTGATGATGAACTTCCAAGTCCAGATCCAGAAGTTGATCGAGTTCAAACGCCTCTACTCCGCTAATCGCCATGCGCATGGTGTCGCAAAAGTAATCGCGAATATGGTGGTCGGCGAGAAATTGTGGATATTTGGTGAAGATTGGGCTCTTTGTGGGTTCCTCCACGTCGTTTTCCAGGGCCATCAATCCGTCCCGCCGGGCTTTGTTGAGCAGGTCGTAGGTCATTTTGAGGGTGTCCAAATAGCGCTGCTTGGTGAACTTGGAACCTGTAAACACTCCCCCGATCCCGCCCGCGATCTGCTTAAGGACGTGAAGCGGGTTGGCAATCAGGACGGTACCGGTAGCAGCGCCTCCGATGATGAGCAGTTCGGCAGGTTGAAGCAGAACCCGAATGTGGCCGTGCTCGATGAGGTAACCGCCGAGCACCGCGCCAAACACCACCACAATCCCGATAATGGCGAACATGCTAGCTCAGCTCCTTCAACCGGTTCCGAGGCCCGTGTGATCCGCCCGTTGTCGCCGCAGCCTGGTCCGGCGGGTACTCTGCGCGGTGCAGGAGTAACTCGATCGTGTCGCCCAGCTCCACTGAGGCGCACCCCATCGAAGTGGAAAGTGACAGCAACTTGCCCCACCAACGGATTTCGGCGGAGCCGACAATCTTGCCGGTCCGCTCGTACACGCTTCGAAGCCCAACGTTTCCGCAGTTGGTCAGGATGACGAGGAATTCGTCTTCGCCCCAGCGTCCGACAAAATCACTGGGCCGGAAGCTGTTGCTCAGAGTCTGGGCGATGACCAGAGAAATGGCATCCCCCGCCTCGCGGCCGTAAGTCGCGCGGAAGTGCTCGAGTCCGTCTGCCCGCACGCGGATGATGCCAAACGGAATGTGATACTCGGTGAAACTGGCAAGGTTTTCCCGCAGGTGAAACAAAGTGAAGTTATGGTTGGCGACTCCGGTGGCGATATCGAGGCCGGCCAGAGGAAGCAGGTTGTGTTGGTCCTGTTCCCTTTGTGATCTGAAACTTCGGGGATCGAAACTGGCCGCGATGGCGAGAATCGAGCCATGCTGGTTGCGCACCGGCGCCATGTGCATAAGCATGGGGACTGAGTGTCCACGCTTGTGCCGCAAATGCACTCCCACCGAGGTTGCTTTCCCCTCGTGCAGGATCCGGGTGAACAGGCAGGCTGGCGGGTGCTCATCGGTGTTTTGAGCATCACGCCGGCACTGCATGATGTCTTCGTAGGGACGCCCGATCACCTCGTGCTGCATATAACCGGCGGCGTGGGTGGCGCCCTGGTTCCAATAGACAATCTTGCCCTCCCGGTCGACCACGCAGACGCCCGTCTGCAGGGTGTCCAGAATAGTGCGGAAGATTTCCGGATTCTGCAATTCGGACATGGGAATGCTTGAGACTTCCTGCTTTCTCTTCTATCGGCGTGATTGCAGAGAACTTAAGCACTCTATGTTGAACACCCAGAAGCTCCCGCCTAAAGATAACCCGAGCTTTAGACGAAAGAAGACATGGGGGACTACGTGCGAGCCTGCTGGGACAAGGCGGAAGCTCTGCGGCGCGTTGCTGGAGATGAAGAACTGTTGCAGGACCTGTGTCACATCTTCCTGGAACAATCACCGGCCCTGATGGAAAGGCTGCGCCTGGCGGTGGCCGAAGGTGATCCGGAAGCGGTCATGCGGGCGGCTCACAGCCTGAAAGGCGAAACCAGTTGCCTGGCGGCCCATGCCTCGCTTTTAGCGCGGCAGCTCGAAGAAATGGGAAGAGGCCGCGATCTCTCTCAAGCCGTGCAGACGTTCGAATTGTTGGACCTCGAAATCGCCGATTTGCGAATCGCCTTGCAGATTCCCAATGGAGCAGATCAGTGAACGAAGCCGAAAAATTACGCCCGCGGAAACAGTCTCGCGACGGAACCCCGGCCAACCTGGACGCCGTTCTCATCGCCGAAGATGACCCGATGTTTCGGCGGATCTTAACCCATTGGCTGGAGAAGTGGGGCTATCGGGTCATAGCTGCAGAGGACGGTTCGAGCGCCTGGAACATCTTGCAAAGCGGCGATGCGCCCCAAATTGCAA
>DASPSE010000233.1:0-36270 GCA_035624085.1 Terriglobales bacterium | reverse complement strand
GGACTTTGCGGAAGTCGTGGTGGTGCCGAGACCATTCGCTGATGATACTTGACCGTGAGAGGTGAGCCTCCATCTAACAACTCACGATTCAAGGCTTGGGGTTGTGTGTTTCGTGCAATCTACCGATGGAATTTAATTTTCTGATTTTCGCCTGCGGAACGCAAATGAGGGAGACGGTGGTGTCCTAATTCCGATTGCTTGACTGCTTTGCGTGCTTAGCGATCCGTTGCGATCTTCGCGGTTAAAAGCTTTCGGAAGTGTGTACTTTACGCAAGGCTGACTTGAGTAAATGCAAAAAGCAGCCATGGGTTTTAGCGGCTCCGACCACCATTGAATCGGCAACCGCCAGCGAAATTTGTGCAGCCAAAATACAACTCACTAGTTTGAGTTGAGACGCGAGCAACGGTGGGCGATCCGCACCTTGGACATGATGGCCCCTTCTCTCCCTGTCGCGTTGGTTTTGGAAACGCTCCCAAAGGTTGCGTCATCCGCTCTTCGCCGCCACTGATACCGCCGAACTCCGATACTGGCGTGTAGCGACCATCCGAATTCCGCCTTCCCCGCCGACGCTCCAGATAGGTAAGCAAAAGAATTCCACCGAATATTAGAGCACCTAGGAACCAACCCTTGTTCATTTCGGCCAACCTTCGGGCGGTTTCTTTTTCGACAGGGATTTCTTGACGAGGTCTCTCCAATTGCCCTTCAGCTTTAAGCGATCTGCCTTCGGGCCGGGTGCGGCCTTCGTCCTAGAACGGCTCGACTTGCTGGTTGCCTTCTTGCTCACGATTTTTAGTGTACTCGCGCTGCTGCTCAATTGGTTCCCTGTACATCAGGCGTTTGCCTTCCGCTGCCTGAATTGCCGCAATGGTTCGTTCGCCATCGTTCATCTCACGGTGGTTCCACATAAAATCGAATTGCCAAAGATACCTGTGCAGGTATTCGCGGCTGACGTTGTGATAAATGCCTACGATGCCACGTTTCACAAGTGCGTGAGTGCTTTCCACGGTGTTCGTGTGGATGTCGCCGCGCACGTACTCCTTCGTGCTGTGGCAAACAGTGCCGTGTGAAGCAAAATCGCGTCCAATTGCTTTGTAGCGGGGATATTCATCCGTGATGAGCCGTGCCTGTCTGTCCACCTCTTCGTGGAGCGCCGATCTAAGCGTATGGCCCGTCACATCAGGGATCACTCTACGCCGTAGCTGACCGCCGCGTTCCACCGCACAGAACACAGGAACCTTGTTGGTGGTTCCACGCCCTTTCGGACTAATACCAGGATAGCGCGGTCTCCGAGCACCTACGTACATCTCATCGGCCTCTACTATGCCTTTCAACCGCGGACTGTCGGAATCTGGTGCCATCGCAAATCGAATACGATTCATCAGGAAAAGAGCGGAGCGATAGCTAATCTGGCATTGACGTTTTAGCTCAAGTGCCGACACGCCTTTTTTGCTAGTTGCGGCTCTCCAGAATGCGTAGCACCAGTGCCGAAGCGGGATGCGGCTTTCTTCGTAGATCGTGCCAATCCTCACAGTGTACTGTTCCTTGCAGTCGTGGCAGCGCCACAGGAAGCGGCTATTTCGTTCTCCCGTCTTTGCATCGGTCATCTTGTACACGTTTACGCTTCCGCACTTTACACACGCCGGACTGTTCCCCCACCGCTGCTTTTCGAGGAATTCAACGGCGGCTACTTCGTCAGAGCAGGCCCGTGGAATGTCTCGAATAATCTCGGAGTTAGAGAGAATGTGCTTCTTTGTTTTCATGTAGTAATTTTATACTTAACACAATGGTTGTGTCAAGTAAAAAATTAGATTTGACCTAGAGACACAAATGGAGTATGGTAAAAAAGTAAGATGCAGGCGGTGGGATTCGAACCCACATGGTGCCCTCGCGGAGATCACCGACAGCGCCCAAGGCTGTTGTGTATGCCAGATTCCACCACGCCCGCGTAAATTGTGGCCCTCAGGCTGCAGTTTTGGACGCCGCAGCCTGAGGGGATGCTACACGGCCCTACGGTTTTGGACGCTGTAGGGCCGCAGCCTTTGTCTTATTGTTTCGCTCTGTACCTCCGATTGCTGTCACTACCTTGGCTCTCTAAATAGCCATTCGTGGTAAGTCCGATCAATCCCCAGTGCAATGTCCGTCCGGGAGACTTTTCACCGAAATCGAACTGTGCGTGTTCAGCAGCACGTTTGAAGTCTTCTAGCCCAAGCCAGTGTCCGCCAGCGTCATGCGCGATTTTCAAAATCAGGCGGGCGAGTGGAGTGTTCCCGCTACCA
Source organism: Terriglobales bacterium (assembly GCA_035624085.1). Lineage (GTDB taxonomy): Bacteria > Acidobacteriota > Terriglobia > Terriglobales > Acidobacteriaceae > JAFAGX01. Next base: position 33,994 of record DASPSE010000233.1, on the reverse strand, counting down.
CCGTTGCCAGACTCGACTACTGTGGGCGTAACGGTGCTGCCAGCCTCCCCGCGTCCCATCAAAGCCCTAATGCCCGTCTCAATCTTCTCGAATGCAGCCATACGCTTGTCATGGGATTCTTGCTCCGTCCGCTTGGCAGCTAAGACCCACTCAAGCTGTGCTTCCAAGTCGAGTTTGTCTGTGGTAGCCATGATAGAAACTATCTCCTACCCTAGAGCATACCCCTCTTGGCCTAGTACACACAAGGGGGTAGTCACAATTTTTTAAACTGCCCTAGACGTTGTGCAAATCGGGAATGGCGGCAGACTTTAGGAGTGAGAGTGGTTTTTCAAGGGGTTGCGTAAAGTATATACTTCCGAAAGCTTTTCACCGCAAAGGACGCAAAGAATTCACCAAGGTCGCAGAGCGATTCCAAATTAGGACACTACCAGCCAGACGTTTCGTGCGGTTCACTGGGGTAACGATCAGCCCGAAGGTGGGAACCTCAATTGGTCCCAGGTTCGCTCGCGAACCCCGCTCGCGAACCTGGGCGTTGCTCCCAATTTCCACTTCAGTGCAAGGGTTAGAAAAATCCCTGTGGTCGTCCGAGCACCGTTTCTGCCACGAGCGTGGACGGCGTTGGGCCGCTCGTCGAGAATAGCCAGCCGCGCACGGAGACCAGACTGTTAGTCTCCAGCCCCGAAAAGCTGTCTGTGCTGAGACCCTGATACGTCGTCTGCGACGTGGTCTCCACTGTAATTTGAGTCGGCGTCCAGCTCACCCAGTTCGCAGTGAGCCAGGGCACGAAGAAGTTTGGGAAAGTTGTAATGGTGAAGGTGGACGCACTTGAGTTGATCGTCGTTATGGTACCGGTGACCTGACTCGGCTCAAGTTCCACGCTGTCGGTGGTAAAAGAAACAGTGGGCGGAGCCCAAGGGGCAGGACTTGCAACATTGCTGAGCGATGCGGCCACCACATCGACCTGCACCTCCTGGCCCACCAGCAGGTCGGAAGCGCTGGCAAAGCTCAATCCGGCAGGGATCGTGAAATTGTCAGAATCCACCGAGAACGTGGCAGTGGAAGAAATGGTGACGGATGCCATGCCGCCGAATAGCAACATGCTGTTGTCGGGCGGACACCAATGCAAGAGGAGCTTCATGACCGTGCTGCCGTTTAAGGTGCTCAGTCCGATGATGTCTCCTTCCACGACTAGTTGCGCAGCGGTTTGTACATAGGAGATCTCGGCGGCGAGCAAGGTTCCATCAGCTTGCACGCTCCCGACCTGCACCTTAACAATCTGTCCGGGGGTGAGGCAGGAGAGACTGCTGGTCGTGCAAACGCTGCTGGGGAAATTCGCGTAAGTGGTGCTGCTGTTCACGTCAATCGTGAATGTCCTTGCATCGCGAGTCTGCAGAGTGAATTGGCTTTGGCTGGCGTTCACGCTCTGAACCGTCCCGAACAGGAAACCGAACGGCTGAGGACCAATAGGCGGCGCCGGTGGCAGTGTCTCGACGGTGACGCCATTCGAGATTCCGAGATTTACTGAAAGATCCGACTGGATGACCTGGTTCAGATGGAAGTCCACCAGAAAGCCGAGGGGAATATTCTGCGCAACGCTGACCGGAAAAGGCGCGGAGGAAAATGTCAGCGTAGAGGAGTTGTCAAGCTGTGGCGTGAGTTGGCAAGTACTGTTGAGCGGGCAAGTGCTGGCGATCGCCTGGTCCGAAGCGTTGAAGATCACGAGTTGCGGATTGGCGAAAGTGAGGGTCAGACTGTTGTACGTTCCGGTCGGCACGCTAGCAGTGCTCAGGAACGCGGAAATCGCTTGCAGTTGTGTAATGTCAATTTGGACGGGAGTGTTGTTGCTCAGCAGCGAGACGTTGCTCGAACCGGAAGCCGGCGTCAGATTAGCGGCGGTGAGATTAATCTGGAAGAACAAGACGGTCACGCCACTCGGCGGCTCGTCTGTCATGCTCAGGCTGACTTGGCCACTTGAGTTGGTGCCAGTGGGGTTATTCGTTCCGGTAGGGCCGGGCGATGTGCTGGTAACCGGAGCCTGACTGCATCCAGCCAGGAACAACAGAATCAGTCCAATAGAGAGTAAGAGATGTGCTCTGTGCATCTTGGCCTCCTTGCGATCGGTGATATAAGAACGAGTTAGCCATTTTCCGGCGAAATGCGCACGCATCGCCGTAGAGCACGCCGTAAGGGTTTAAGCAATTACCCGGCCAACGATCTCACCTACTGCTCTGCGGTCTCTTTAAGTACTTTAGTTACAACTGGTTAAAGTCGTGACAGATGATCTCCGTGTTCCAGGTTCGCTGCCTATCCCCTTCCCTCTCGCGACGCGAAGGAAGGAAATTTTTGCACGCTGCTCCAGCAGTTTGCTCGGCTTGGTGTTTTTTCGTCTGTGAAGGGGGCAGGGATTTAATGCTAGGCAGACTGCGGCTCATTGGGAGCCGCTCGTCAAGGTAAAAAGAAAGCGGCGCCGGGGCGAACATAAAAAGTCCGCCCCGACACAGTGCTACTGATTACGTCACCACCAGGGTCACGGTAATGGAATGCGTCAAAGTGCCGCTGGTGCCGGTAATGGTTAAAGTGTAGGTCCCGGCTGGAACGCTTGTCGTGGTCGACACGCTAAGGGTCGACTTCGAGGCTTTAGGATAGGTCACCGTCACCGGGCTGACACTGAACGCCCCCGAGCTATTCGAAGGCAATCCGCTTACCGTGAGAGTGACGCTTCCCTTGAATCCAGTCAGAGGCGTTAAGGTCAAACCGTACTTGGCCGTGGCTCCGGGCTTGATACTCAGGAGACTGGTTCCAGACGTGATTGAGAAGTCGGGAGCCTTCACTACCAGCGTCACCGATGCGGTGTGAATCAGGCTGCCGCTCGTTCCCGTAATCGTCAAGGTATAGGTGCCGCCCGGTGTGGTGCTGGTTGTCTGGACGGTCAGGGTGGAGTTCTGCCCAGGCGGGAACGGCACGGACGTCGGCTTGAGCGTACAAGTGGTGTTGGACGGACAGCCAGTGACGGTCAGACCGACGGTTCCGCTAAATCCGTTCAACGCAGCTAACTTTGCGGTATAGCTGAGGCTGCCGCCCACAGCGACCGTTTGCGAAGCCGGCGAAGCCGAAATGGAAAAGTCGGGAGTGACTACTACCAGCGTGACCGATGTGGTGTTAACCAGGCTGCCGCTCGTTCCAGTGATCGTCAACGTGTATGTTCCCGTCGGTGTCGTGCTGGTTGTCTGAACGGTCAGGGTCGAGTTTTGCGCGGGCGGGAGCGTCACTGAAGTGGGGTTGAGCGTGCAAGTGGCGTTGGACGGGCAGCCAGTTACCGTAAGACTGACGGTTCCGCTAAATGAGTTCACCGGAGTTGCCGTCGCAGTGTAAGTGGCGCTGGCGCCTACGTTCACCGTCTGGGTAGAGGGCAACGGCGACAGGGAGAAATCCGGCGTGGTGGTGCCGCAACCGGGGAACTTGAGGGATGCCAGTTGCGTGCTCCAGTCGAAGCTCGTGGTCGTCATGTAGTACTGGTTGGTGTACCAGAAGGTGCAGTCGTCTGCTTCGTCGATGGCCATGCTGGTGTAGTCGCCCCAGCGATTGCTCGTGTCCACCTGGGAGCCGGTTCCGGCGACGATGAGAACTTCGCTTTCCATAGTGCCGAGCGGGTCGGAGGCGACGCGACCGGTGAAGTTGACGGTCGGAAACATACTCGAGCTCGAAACACTGTAGCCCAGAGCGATGTCTTGGGCGCTGTCCATGGCGAGCGAGCCCATCCAGCGGTAGTTGCTATCCGGAGCGAAAGTGCCTTGCTGATACACGTTCAGGAGGAAGTTAGTTGGGGGCGTTTCCGTCTGCTGGAACTCGTACCATCTCTCGCCCACCGAACTGCCCGCATCTACGGCGTGGCTCACCAGCCACGACTGGTGATCGCTAAAATTGCGGTAGGCCAGCCGATACATCAGGCGATCACCGAGCGAATCCAGGTCATCGGAACTACCCTCCTGGGGGATGCAGGGCGAGTCGCCGCCGCAGGCCAGGGTGTACGCGGCCACCGTGATCGGCATCGATAGATTAGTTCCGGTGAAGGTCGAGTTCGAAGGAGTGGTGAAATCGACGTGGAACAGGTACTCATATACCTGGGTACCGGTACCGCTACTGATGCTCCCCAGGTAAACCTCCTGCTGGCCCGTTGGCGGAAGAGTGCCGGCAGAGTCGAGATCGGCAGGCAGCAGGCTGAAGTCGTTCGCGCCCTGCTGGAAGCAGATCTGCGCCGCTGAGGAATCGCCCACTAGCAGCTTGGAGCGGTCATACGCACACGGGTAGGCAGCCCCTCCATCACCGAAGTTGTTTTGGTTCTGATAATAAGCGTCCGGCATGATGCCCCATTTCGGGTAGTCGGGAAAGCCGGGCTGCGAGTAGGCGAAACGGTAGTAGGCACCGGTCGCGTCGTTGGTCTCGGAAACTGCGACGCAAGTGAGGTACGGAGTGGTGAACGCGTTTTGGGCCAACAGCCAGCGATGAGCAATCTTGTCCCACTGAGCGACAATGTCGCCGCTGTTGTCATTTTGGCAGTTTCCGCCAAAGCCCGACCAAAGCGTATTGCCCTCGATCGGCCCCGCGATGACCGCACCGGTGGTCTTGTCGAACACGGCATAGGATGTGTTTACCCACTGCACTACTTGGGTGTCGCCCACCGCCAGGTTCACGTCAGTGGGAGCGTCAGGAACGCTGTAGCCGTTGAAGCCGTTCCCGACTCCCAGCAGGTTCAGGCCAATGGTGGCGGCGACCAAGGGGAGGGTAGTTGTCTGGCGTGCGCCATCCTCCCGATGTACCTGGCCCGGCCGCGCAGGCAGCGTTCGTACTGGCGGTGCCAGATGAAGGCCCGGTTGGGGCGCGGATTGTTTGGCCATTTCCCGCAGCGGCGGCGAAACGTCGAAATAGATCGGATACCTCACGTCGGGATTGTGCAATACCTGCGGCTTCCCCTTCGTCTGCGCCTGGACCACTGGCGCTAGTGCCAGGAGAATCAGGGAGAGAACCGACATGACACTTGCAAACTTACGCTTCATAGAATCTCCTTCAAGATTGATCTGGTGGACCGAGGCCCCAAAACGAAGAGCTGCTGAGTTTCTTGTATCGTCGCATAGGAGGTCTCGAACTCCCTCTGCAACTTTCCGCCGCTGTGTACTGCCCGTGTTCAAAATTCATTCTTTTTCCGCAAAAAAGCATTTCCCCGGCTTGCCCACCGCAGTTCAAAAGTGCTGGCCTCGTACAGGGGCCAGAAACGGCAAGACGGTTGGCTGCAGCGCAAAGCTGCCCGTTCTTGCAGCCTCGACCACAAAGTGGTACTTAAATTCCCCGTTCTTGAAGGAATCGGGAGTCAGCTCGAACACGAGCGTCTGATCCTTCGAGCCACGAAAGGAAACGGTCCCCGGCGTCGTATTGCGAACAACGACCACAATCACTCCTTCTTTTCCCTGCCTCGGTGGCTGGAAGTCCGGAACCGCTTCGCGGGCTCTTTCAACGCTCCCGGCAAGAGGAAAGACTCCCGCCTGCCATAGGTCCTCGGCGAGCTCCTCCGGCCCAGACAGAACCGTGTGTATCAACAAGGTTTCACCCTCGCGCAGCTCGCGACGAGCCGGTGTAAATCTGAGTTCGGCGACGTCGACGGGCAGCGCCGTCATCTGCGGACCGTCAGACACAATCAAGTGAGTTGCGCCAGCCGGCAGCTCGTCTGGAACGCGCACGAACACGGTGTCTTCTGATTCTGCCACGATGGGCGCGGGCCGGCTACCAAAAGCGACAATCGTCCTGGCGCTATCTCCACCAAAAGGTCCGCGGACGGGGCAGAGGTCGCCCTTGAGGCACAGCGCAGGGGCCTCGAACGTTTGTGATTTCGATGGCTTCTGCGGTTGTGGATTCTTCGCAACAGTCACTTCAGACGAAACGGAGCGGCCGGGATTCCCCACCTGCCGCAGCGTGAGGGGGAATTCGGAAGTGCGTGGAACGGTGAAGGTGGTGGGAGCGTCGGCCGGCTGAGGGCTTCCCCCGGGCGCCTCAAACGTCCAGCCCGCCAAAGTCGCAGCTTCACCTTGCGACTCCATGGGCAGCTTCAATCGGATAACGGTGAGGTCCTGCACTTCATCGTATTTCTGCGGATCTTCGACGACACTCCCTGAAACTCGCTCACCCGGACGAAGCTGCGCCGGCAAGATGACGCCGAATTCTTTCACCACAATCGTGCTGGATGCTTGAGTGGGCGCCTTGCGCTCTGTGCGCTGCACCTTCTGCTCTTCGCGTCGAGCCTGCCGTGCCAGCTCCAGTTGTTTCATCACCTGATCACGGGTCAATTGTTTCGGCCTCTTTGGCGCTTCCGCTGACTCCTCCGCTGCAGGGCATTCATTTGGTTGATAGGCGTGGGTAGAAGGGTCCCATTTGGAACAACGATAGATACCGGTGAACGGGTCGTGGGTCAGCTTGGTTCCCCCGGTTTGCGCCCCCGCCTCATTGAAGAGATCAACTACTTCGCCAGTAAAATTTGCGTTCTCGTCGTAGAGGACTCGCGCCACCGACCTGATCGTCTTGCCGTCAGGCCAGTACGAAGTGTTGGTTTCCTGGGGCACAAGAAACCCCGGCGAGTATTCGTGTTCAACCCGGCCCTGAAGCCTGCCGGTCACATCCATGGTGCGCGTCTCCACCACATGACCGGCGGCATCGTAGACGAGTTCAATCTTTCTACCGCCACCTGCATCGCGAATTTCGGTGTGCTGCCCAAAACAAGTTGGGGGGGTCAATCCGAGTAGGCTGCCGACACCGGTCATGCACCAAACCAGCTCGACGAGATGATGGCTCGTTCGTCGTACGGGACACATCCTGTGGAGACCATTAGCGAGGTCCACGCACGACCCTCTGAGAGCAACCTGTTCCGATGAACCCGCCTCCTGAATGTTCTCGAGACATCAATGCAACCGCGCCGCAAAATCTGGCTCTAAGTCGCAGCTTGGAAAGTTGAATGAGCTGCAGACGTGGCCCCTGAAGCTCGACGAGCCCGGTCTCAGCAGCGACCTGCTGTTCGAGACCGGGCTTCGCCAAGGCTATGTGCAGACGAAACCGCTGCTTCGCCTGTACTCCCTTTATATGTGACTACCAAGCACACCCGCCGAGAATGCGTCGCAGCCGAAGCCGGCGCACGCACCGACACTACCGTTGGAGGGATCGAAGGTCAAGCCGAAGAATGGGGAGTCGAAGAACGAGGAATCCAGCGGCTCCGCCGGACCGACCGCATTTGCAGGCGTAGTATTGAGGTACTCGGCATCAGTCAGAAAGAACACCCCGCCGCAGAAAGGATCATCCACGTTCGTGCACAAGGGCACTACGCTCAACCAGTATTCGCCGCCGGTCAGGACGAAACTCAGTCCTGTTACCTGCACCGTGTACTCGTCAAAGGAAAAGTCGGAACGACCAGTCGCCGTGATGGTAGCTGCAGCGGTACCGGAAGCAATTATTGTTCCGGGATCGCCTGCCCCGACACCTTCGTTGATCGACCAGAGGGCCGCAGACGTCGGCGCGGTCGGATACTGATCCAGCACGCCATACGAGGAAAAGTTGTTGGTGAAGAGTCCCGTCACCTCCCATGTCTGGTTTGCCGGAACTGTGAATGGAACCCAAACTGCGGCTCCATACGGACTCCCGGATATTAAAGTCGTGGTCTCGTTCGCCAGACCATTGGGGAGGGTTGAAGGACCGAGGGGATAGCTTACAAAGTCGCCGCCATAGAACAGGCAGTGACCAGCTGGATTGCCGCACTCCCCATTGGGAGCATGCCTGGTGGTATTGTGGCTGCCTTTAAACGTCGAGTTCGTGAACGGTCCATAATCTTGGATCGCAGGCTTAGGCGGGCCTGCGTAGGTTTGGGCCAACGCGGACTGAACGCAGAGAATTAGCGCTGCAACCAGCGCCATAGAACAAACAGTTTTCTTCGTCATGCTATTTTGCTCCTCCCTTTTTAGGTTTGCTACCTACAGTCATCTGGGCCGTCGGCCCCTTGCACGTACCGTACACGAAAGATTCCACTCACTACGGTCAATTGACATCCAGAGTTACCTGAATTGTATGGGTTATGCCTCCTCCTGTTGCGTTAATGGTGATGGTGTGATCTCCAAGCTTGACCGAACTCCCCACCGTGATGGTCATGATCGATGTCCCTGAGCCTGGCTTCGGCAGACGGCGCGGGTTGAAGCTTATGGTCACGCCCCCTGGATAGCCAGTCGCCGACAAAGAAATCGGAGAATTAAAGCCGCCGGAAACCGCCGTGGTGATCGTGGTGGTGCCGGAGCTGCCCGTGGCAACGTTAATCGTAGTCGGCGATGCGCTGACAGTGAAGTTGGGAGGCGGCGTGGTCACGATCAGGGTGACCGCAACAATTTCGGTGGTGCTGCCGGAAGTTCCCTCGACCTTGATAATGTACTTGCCATTGGCTACAGAAGAGCCCACCGCAATCGTCATGGTGGAGGTTCCAGCGCCGGTGATTGAAGTTGGGTTGAAGCTTACAGTCACGCCTGCTGGCTGCCCAGTCGCAGACAATGAAATGACCGAGTCAAAGCCATTGATCACCGTGCTGGTAATTACGGTGGTTCCCGAGTTGCCCTGCATTACTGAGAGCGAAGGGGTCGAGGCTGTAAGGCCGAAACCAGGAATGGTAATTGTGTTGAGCAGGGCGCTAATCAAAGCGCTGCCGTTCGGACTGCCCCAGCCGGTCACAAGATCGTAGCCAACGGTTGCCGGATAGCCATTGCTGCCACTGGTGATGTCGTGAAAATCAGAGTCATAGCTCGAGCTCAAACCAATCGTGTATAGCGCCGGATTGATGAAGCCCAACGTAGGCTGTCCGTTCGCCACTGCCTGCTGATTGACCAGAGCCAGGTAGCCGGCCCACATGGGGGTGGCAAAACTGGTTCCGCCGTAGAGGTTGGCAGTACAGGTAGTTTGGTCGGCGCACACGTAAAACGTGAAGTTTGCGTTGGCCGAAACGTCCGGGCCATTGCGATAAGCATCGGAACAGTCGGAGCAGCCGCTGGCGGTCGTGGTTTGCCAGAAAGGAATCGCAAACTTGTCCGGCGAAATGCCTCCGCCGCTGTCAGTCCAGGCAGTTTCCGAAGCCCAGGGTCCGCCCGCGCTGCTGGTCTCCAAGTCCGTCCCGCCTACGGAGGTAACGTACGTATCCTCCGTCGGGAAAGCCGGGTAGGTTGAGCAAGGCTTCCAACTAGAATCGTCGCCGGACGCGTTAAAGTAATTCTGACCCTGCGCGGCGAATTCCTGGAAGTACGGATCGTCCGTGCTAGGGTCCGCCGGACACCAGAGCCACGAAGCGCTCAATTGCGCGTTCGGCGGACTGGCCGTTGCCATGGCATTAAGGATGGCCGGATCGGTCGATCCGACGTACATCACCAGGCTGGACAGACCCGGGGCCATGCCGAGCGCCTGAGTCATGTCAATGGTCTGTTCGGTGTCATCGCAACCATCGGACGCGAAGCAGCTCGTGCTGGTACCGTCGGTGGACAAAAGAGTGATCGGGACATTGTTCGTTTGCCCCACGTTCGCGTAGTACGTGTCCAGGTCGGCTAAATCAGTACCCAGGAATTCGAGCAGGCCGAGCGACTGGCCGGCGCCGGTAAGAGTGGTTCCTTCGTAGTACGCCGCTCTCATGTCGCTGCCAAGAAATGAAGCATCGGGACCGGAGCCGATGGTTGCATTCGGCCGCGCTCGCACATCGTCCGGGTCTCTGCGCCGGAGCGCGGGACGCGGGATCGAGTAATTGTCCAGGCCCGCGATGTGCCAGAGCTGAACCGACAGATCTGGTGTGGGTTCGCGATCGGGAGCGTAGAAGGTGCGATTCTCGGTCGGGTGCTGGTAGAGGCCCAGGGTCACGTGCAGGGTTTGCTCAATGGTCGCCACTGACCCTGTAACATCCACATTCAGGCGATTGCGGGAGGTGCCAACTATCTTCAGACCGCTGGTTTCGGCGAAGCGAATCACGGCGTCATAGTCCTCCTGGGTGGGACCAAACCTCGTGGTGAACTCTTTCACCGTGAGGAAGTGACGATAGGAGGGGCTGGAAGGATCGTAGAGTTCCTGCAAAAACTTATCCAACTCTGCCTGGTTGCGCAGCGGCAGAGCTAAGACAAGGCGCATAGACTGCGTTCCGGGGAGACGTCCCACGGACCGCGCCTGCCCATTCATTGTCACTTCACGAACATGACGTGTTAACAGGCCAGGGGACTGCGCATAGCAAACCATGACCGCGAACAACATCAGCGCAACGATTTTCCACAAGGACACAATTAATGCCCGAATCATGACTTCTCCTCTTCTTCTCCGGCTTTGAGAATCACAGTGAACAAGCGAGCATTACCCCATACATCCGTGCCGCCTGTTCGCGACGATGTTAGCTGGTCCGCCTACTGATGCACGATTGAGAGAGTTACCGTTTGTGACAAACAGCCGAGACGCCTTTCACCGGCAACCGTGGCCTCCCTTCCCCGGTCGACGCGCGCCAAAGCCCCACTAATGGCGCGGCCTTTCTATCAAACTGTCTTGTGCTAGTCAAGCGAGTTAACGAAAAAATTACAAATCTCTCTGATGCGTAGAGAGCGTTTGCGCGATTCGCAACGCGAGGGCTCACAGGAGCGGCTGCGGGGGACAGCTAAGACATCGCGATGTGCAAGAAATTTCACCTTTGGTAATTTTCTGTACATCACATTTCTCCTTGCGCGGCATAAATCGTGGGCACATTCAATCTGTGGTAAGGGCGCGAACGGACACTGCAGCCTTTCGACTAACGCTCTCAGCACCCCCCCAGACACCTGGCAAATTCGGACGGCCATCATCCTCAGGCACATATAGATACAGGAGATAAGGATACCAAGTGGTTACCAAGGTTCCTTAGCCAGGATTCCCAGCCCCGCATATAATTTTTAGGATTCCCACTTGTGACCATGGAGTTGATGCCCATGACCAAGGTCGTTGAGGCCGACCACAATCGTCAGAGCCAGGAATTGGCCATTTTCCACGACGTGGCCAAGGCCCTCACGTCCTCCTTGGATCTGGATTCCATCCTGCAAACCATCATGGAGAAGATGGCGGAATATTTCCGCCCGGATACCTGGTCGCTGCTCATGGTAGATGAGGCGCGGCAGGATCTTTACTTTGCCATCGCCGTGGGGAACGCTGCCGAAGCGCTCAAGAACGTGCGACTGAAGGTGGGAGAAGGCATTGCCGGCTACGTGGCCAAACACGGCGAGCGCCTGATTGTTCCCGATGTTTATACCGATCCACGATTCGCCAAGCGCATCGATGAGATGACCCGCTGGGAGACCCGATCGATTATCTGCTTTCCGGTTCGTTCACGGCTGCGCGTTTTGGGAGTCATTCAATTGGTGAATGTGGACATGCGGCACTTCACCGAACAGGAAATTTATTTCCTCCAGTCTTTGTGCGATTACGCGGCGATTGCGATTGAAAACGCGCGCGCGGTCGAGAAGATTCAGGAACTCACCATCACCGACGATTGCACCGGGCTGTTCAATGCGCGGCATTTATATAAGACGCTGGAAACCGAGGTGTATCGCTCGGCGCGCTTTGGATATGAGTTCACCGTGCTGTTCATCGATCTCGATCGTTTCAAGAATGTGAATGATACGCATGGACACCTCATCGGAAGCAAGCTGCTGGCGGAAGTGGGCTATTTGGTCAAGGCGCAGCTTCGGCTGATCGATTACGCTTTCCGCTATGGGGGCGACGAATTTGTGGTGTTGTTGCCGCAGACTGGGAAAGACTCCGCTTTGGTGGTGGCCAAGCGCTTGCGCGACAGCCTGCGCACCGGTCTTTTCTGCCGCGAGGAAGGACTCAATCTGAACATCCGCGCCTCCATTGGCGTGGCCACCTATCCGCACGATGCCAAGACGCCGCACGACGTCATCCGCCAGGCCGATGAAATGATGTATCTGGTGAAAAACACCACGCGCGACAACATCGGCATCGCGCAGCGCGGAGTCATGAAGTAAGATCCCTTTGTGCTCTGGTCAGCGAGCCAAGCACATGAGCTCGAATCTAGGTCGATACTTAGGTGCAAGCCGTCGCCGTTGTTTCGCACATTGATTTTTCGGTACGGCTAGGTCTTTTATCCGATCGATTCGCGGCTCACTTCAGAGATTCCAACACCGGGCGTTGGCTGGCTATGAGCCGCTGCCGAACTTCAGAGAGTGGTAACCAGCACGGCATACCTTCCCAGGACGATCGCAGTTGGCCCTCAGCTTCCATCTCGAACACCGTAAGATTTACCGGCACTTCGACGGACGAATAGTAGCGCAACTTGAAAACCAGATTTGTGACCTCCAGGCCTGTCTCTTCGCGGGCTTCACGAACCAACGCCTGCTCTGGTTTCTCCCAAGGCAATTGGAGTCCGCCAGGAAACGAGAGTCCGCGTCCATCGTTGCGTTCAATCACAAGTAAGGTGTCCTCGCGCCGCATTACTCCCACTGCCGCCTTCAACGGCCCGAACACGGGGAAGCGGGAGTAAACTGCGAGGCCGGTTCGCGATGCAAGCCAAAAAAGTTTCTTTGAAAGCATACGAGAAAGCATGGAATTATCGCATGAGAGCCAGTGTGCCATGCCGCGATCTTTCAGAAAAAGCGGGCGGCAACACCCTCCAGACTCTGGGCTGTTTCGTTGGGGAAATTACGGAATGTGAGGGTCGACTGATCACAAGCTACACGATCGACGATAGGTTCAAAAAAAAGAAGCCGCGCCAAAGACGCGGCTTCATGCGTTACCAAAAACTTGGATGCCTTGCCGTTATTGTCCGTTCTTCGCTTTGTTGATCTTTTTGCTGTTTTGGTTGAGTTCGTGGTTGAGCTGGCGCGATTCCTGCTTCGTCAGGTGACCACCGTTCGCGGCCATGTCTTTGCCCTCTTGATTCATGACCCGCTGATCGTTCTTGTAAAGCTGATGGGCTTGCTTGCCGCTGATCTGCCCGCTCTTGTATTCCTGGTAAATGCGCTTGGACTGATTCATCTCGCGCTGGTTCACCTCATTGACCGCCGGATGTCCAGCATCCTTGACCCCAGGACCGACAGGTTCTGAAGGCTTTGCCGGTGCAGGCGCGTTAGGCGCAGCCGGTGCTGGCTGGGTTGCGGTTTGCGCGACAGCGGAAGTAGCCACGAAGGTGCTCGCTCCGAGCACTAGGACGAGTAACAAGTTGGTGTTGCGGTTCATCATGCTTTTTAACTCCTTGAGGAGGTTTTGCTGCTCACAAATTTGAACCCGAAATTGTAAACTTAGTTTCGCTTACGCTAAACCATTTAGAGACAATCAGTTGCGAGAGAGCGAAGAGTGCCTGCAATAACCCTTGTGCAAACATCTTTACCGAAGACCCAGGGTTTGCGCATAGCGCCGCTCAGGCCCGGTCAGCGGTATCCACCTCAACCCCGTTTTTCTTTTGACAATTTTAGGAACGGGTGCTACAAGAAGTGCCTAGCTGTTGTTCCTCGAAGCAGTTACTGGCTCCCCTGCTCTACTGCGAATGTTTTAGGTAGTTCTGAACGTGCCCAGACAGGACATCAGATTGGTGCGCATGTTCGCGGGCGGCTATTGTGTATTCCTATCAGTACACGAGTCCAAGGAGTTTGAAATTCAAGGTCATTCTAGGTGGTCTTCGCGGTGGGCTGTTCTTGCGATCGAATATATTCACGGGAGGGGTTGAATCAGCATGTGTGGAATTAGGTATGTACCTGCGGCGCTTAGGATTCTCTTAATCGCAGTGCTCGCGAGCACGACTGCGGCGCAAGACATCAGCACAGTGGCCGGGGGAGGCCCGCCAGGACCGCCCAGTGTCTTCTCAGCTACCAAGGTGCCGATTGGGTTTCCCTCGGGCGTAACGCAGGATACGAGCGGCAATACGTATTTTTCGGACAGTCTCTCAAACCGGGTGTTTAAGGTCGATGCCAGTTCGAACCTGAGTGTTCTTGCCGGCAACTCGGTAAACAATTTCTCCGGGGATTTGGGCCCCGCCGTGGCGGCGTCTCTGAGCCGGCCGGAAGGCATCGGGTTCGATTCCAAGACCGGCCTCCTTTATATTGCAGATTCCGGCAACAATCGGATCCGGGCCGTAAACATTCAATCTACCGCAGTAACTCTGTTCGCTGGCACGGTAAACGCAATTACCATCCCGCCTGGGGACATCGCGACGATTGCCGGTCTAGGTGCGCGCTGTTCCCCCTCGGGCACGCCTCCGCAATGCGGGGATGGCGGAGCGGCGAGCCAAGCCCAGTTCAATCTTCCCGGCGCGGTTGTTACCGATAGCTCCACCGGTGACATTTATATTGCCGATACTGGCGATCACGCCATTCGGCAGATATCACTTGCTCACGGCACAATCGCGGTTGTAGCCGGAACCTACAAGGCGTGCACTACTGCGCCCTGCGGCGATGGCAGCTCAGCCATCAGCGCTACGCTCAATTCTCCGGGCGGGCTTTACGTGGACTCCAGCGGAAATCTCTACATTGCCGATACTGCAGATTCAGCAGTTCGCGTGGTCAACGAAACGGCGGGGACAGTTTCTTTTTTCGGGGTATCCATTGCCAGCCTTGTTATTCAGACGGTTGCTGGGACGGTTCTCAGTCCGTGCACACCGGCCGGCTTGGCGACATCATGTGGCGACACTTCAGCAGCCACCGCAGCCAAGCTCAACTCTCCGAGTGGCGTTTTCGTCGATGGCAGCGGAAATCTGTGGATTGCTGACAGTGCGGACTTTGTCGTCCGGCAGGTATCGACGGGTGGAACCATCATTCTGATTGCCGGCTCGTATAAGCTGGGCTTCTCAGGGGACGGCAGCACAGCTACCGCCGCTACACTTAATTTCCCCGTAGCCGTGTTCGCCACTTCCACCGAAGCCTTTATCGCTGATCAAAGAAACAGCGCAATCCGCGAGGTGCAAAGCCCAAACATATCCACATTCGCCGGTGAAGGTCTCAATCGCGCGTATTACGGCGATGGTGGGGCGGCGACCAACGCCGAATTGCAGAAGCCGGCTGGGTTGGCTTTCGATGCCAGCGGAGATCTTCTGATCGCAGACTCAGGAAACAACGCGATTCGCGAGGTGGATACTCAAGGCAACATCTCCACCTCGGTTGGCACAGGATCGCCTTGTCAAACCCCAACCTGTGGCGACAATACTCCGGCAACGTCAGCTCAACTACTCATCCCGACTGATTTGTCGTTTGATTCTTCCGGCAACATCTACATTGCGGACAGCCAGGACAATGCAATCCGGGTTGTCAACACAACTTCCTCCACGCTCAAATTGTTTCAGGGCACCGCCAACGAACTGGATGTCCAACCGACCAATATCGCTACCGCTGCGGGCACGATCACTGCTCTTGCGCCTTGTTCTCCGCCCAATTGCGGCGATGGCCATGCGGCCACGCTTGCGCTGCTCAACGTCCCCTCCGGCGTTTTCGTCGACAAGTCCGGAAATCTCTACATTGCCGATAGCGGTGATAACGTCGTTCGTTTTGTCAATACTCAGAACTCGACGACCTCGCCCATTACCATCGGAAAGGTGAGCATCGCGCCGGGCAATATCGCAGCCATTGCGGGCAACTATACCGCCTGCTCTACTTCCACGGCTGCCTGCGGCGACGGCGGCGCAGCCAGCGCGGCGCAGCTATCCAATCCGACTTCGGTTTCGGTCGATGCCACTGGCGTAATTTACATTGTGGACAATGGCGACAACCGCATCCGGGCCGTCAACCTCAACGCGAGTGGCTCAGTTTCTCTCGCAGGGGTAACGATCAACTCGGGAGACATCGCAACCATCGCCGGAACTGGCGCTCCGGGCTACTCCGGAGACGGACATGTCGCTACCAGTGCCGATCTCCTTAGTCCCGATGGCTTATTTGTGGACAGTGCCGGAGATATTTTCATCGCGGATGGAGGAAATTCCGTCGTTCGTCAGGTCAACCGTTCCAGCGGCAACATCCAGACGGTTGCCGGAAACAGTACGTTTGGGTTCTCCGGCGACGGTGGATTGGCAATCGATGCCGAACTCGCGCAGCCGCAGGGATTGCGCGGAGACAACTCGGGCAATCTCTTCATTGCTGATTCCTTTGCTTGGAGGGTCCGCAAAGTCACGGCCCTCGTCGCAACCGGACCGACCGCTACTCTGTCCACCAATGGGCTCACTTTCGCCAGCCAGGCCTTAGGTACCACCAGCGCTTCGCAAAACGTGAAAGTTGACAATAACGGCCTTGGTTCAAATTTGACGGTCTCCAGCGTTACCATCACGGGCACGAATGCCGGCGATTTCAAACAGACTAACAATTGCAGCTCGGTAGCGCCTGGCGGGTCTTGCACGATTGCGGTGACTTTCACGCCTGCGGCGGCTGGCGCCCGCTCTGCCAGCATCAGCATCGCGGACAACGCCTCTGGGAGCCCGCAATCCGTCACTCTGTCCGGGACTGGCGTATCAGACTTCACTCTCTCGGCCGGCGCCCTTTCGTCGTCTTCAGTCACGCCGGGACAATCGGCCACTTCGACCATCACAGTTACCGCCGGAGCTGGGTTCAGTTCCTCGGTGACCCTCACATGTTCGGTGGCATCTTCGGCAAGCAGCCCTCCGACCTGCGCGCTTAATCCCGGTTCAGTGACACCGACCAGCAAAGGTGTGACGTCGACCCTGACGATTTCCACTACCGGAGCAAGCTCGGCGCTGCTGCGTCCGCAGGACGTTCCGCGGCGGAGCATCTTCTATGCCGCGTGGCTGTTGTTGCCGGCACTGATCTTCGGTACGGTCAATGTGGGTCCGTTGCGTCGCAAGAAGGTAATTTGCGGATTACTTTTGTTGCTCGTAGTCCTGGGATTCGCATTCCTGGTGGCGTGCGGCGGAGGGAGCAGCAGCAGTACAAGTACCGGTGGCAACGGCGGTGGATCTTCGGGTACGCCAAGCGGCGCCTATACGGTCACAGTTACGGCCACAGGCGGCTCAACAACTCAAACTGCAACAGTGACGCTGACCGTGCAATAGACCGCAAATCAAGGCTGAATCAGGCGGACTCCCACGGGCAGGCCCGAGCCGAGGACCGCGGGAGGAGCTGGTGTGTTCCCGCATCCGGTCACATTGAGAACGGTGACTGTGAACTGACCGTTGTCATTGACATCATTAATGAAAACCTGCAGAAAACCGATTACTGCGACTGGGCTCGCAGGCGCGCCCCCTCCGCTCGAGTCATAAATCGGCAAGCTCACGACAGAGTCACTGGTTGAGATCACGTCGCCACTGTTCAGGCTGCTGCCCGTTGTATTGCCCTTGAGCGGATTGTTTGTTCCAGCTTCCATGACAAACGGGGTCTTGGTTGTGTCAAGACAGTCCTGGTCCAAGCTGGGGACACAGTTAGCAGAGAAAGCCGACCACGTGCTTATGTGGATCAGACACTGACCTGCTTGTGCGGCCGGTCCGCCGGAACCATCCGGACTGGGATCGGCGGTGTCCAATGAAACATTCAGGCCGCATTGCACAGGGCTCCAGTTACAGCAAGCTAAATCGCTTTCGAAGCCGGTCGGCGATGACGGCACGCAGTTCGGGCAAAGTCCGCTTCCGCTCGAGGGAATCGAAAGCGGGTAATAGTAGAGGTTATAGGGGTTAGTAGGCGGCGGGCCACCCGTTACTGCCGGCGGGTTTAGCGTGTTACAGGGAGCGTTTGCGCAGGCGGAAGTGAGGGTGAAGCTTTCGCCGATGATACCGGGCGTGGGGCTGGTAGCGTTCCCGGGCCTTGTAATCGCTCCACTGGAAGCTGAGATGAACGTGCCGAAGCCCGCGCATCCCGAACCGGATCCAGCGTTACCAGGGTCGCAGTTCGGTAATAACAGCGGTTTGACGCAGCGTGGCGCATTGGGAACGTTGCCTGCGCCTGTCGGATAGATGGAATAATTGGCCGGGTTATAGGCTTCCGCCGTAGCCGTAGCCGTCGCAGAATTCGTCGCGTTGCTCCAAATCCGAGCAAAGAACGTCGGCAGGTTGCCAACAGTGACCTTTACTGTAACCTGCGGATTCGAACCAAATGCGGGGCTGGGTGTAGTGCAGGTGCTTCCGCCAAATGCGGGGAAAGTCACGTTCACGTTTGCTGCGGCGGGGTTCTGGCCCGCTACAGTATTCTGGCCGGCAACGCTCTGCGCCTCGTTAACAGCTGCGGCGCACGCTGCTGCCCAAATGGAGTCCGTATTACCAGGATCGGTGGTGACACCCGCGTCCGCCAAGACCTTCGCCGCCCCGAGAGCTGCGGCATCGGCTGCGCGTTGAGCCTCGCCTCGCGCCACGTAAAGAGTGACCACGTCAATGGCGAGGGCGCACATGGCGAGTAGGCTCACTAATGAAATCGCAACCAGCGCAATGGTCTGGCCGCGTTCGTGTCGCCTCGGGCTTTGCAACAGTCGTGAAAGCATAGCTATTCAATGCATGTTGGGCATGATGGAGTCTGCAGTGATTTGGATGGGCGCTCCATAATTGGCTCCTGGAATCAGCAACTGAATGACGCTATTGAACCGCCACTGGTAAGGGTAGCTGATTTCAATGTGCGCACAAATTACATCGATACTGTTCTCTCGAAACATGTAGGCACGGTCGATGGTCAGTGTCAGGTTCCCCGCGCAGCCGGTATTAGTTTGCGCCGTCCAGCTATACGCGCTGGCTCCGACAACCAAGCTGGCTGATCCGAGACCGCAGTCATTTATTTCCGACCTGAGAAGGTAAGAGTCTACTAAGTTTTGCACGGCAGAGACCGTTATGGGGGGAGTGGAAGGACCTCCGATATCAGTAATAGGAAGCGTCGACGCGAGATGGGCGCCTTCGCGCGCCGCATTGGTCAACTGGCCCTTCAGATTGAGCGCGCCGCCAAAATCAAAAATTCCAACCACTAGAACTACGAGCAGCGGTAGCGCGATTGCAAATTCGACCAGTTGCGATGCACGCTCTGCGCAGAGCAGAGAAGACCGCCTGCGGCAGCAACGCCAATATGTGTTTCCCAAGACTAGAATTCACCCCTCATTTGTACTCGCGCTTTGAGCTCAAGCTTCTGCAGGTCCAGCGAAGTGAAAGGAAAATAAAATTGGTAAGGATACTGAAAACTGACCGACATGCCACACGCTCCGCCATAACTGTTCATCTGCACATCAGCGTAGACGCAGATGGTTCCGCTGCTTCCAACGGTGATCTGCTGGCAAGTTGCGTTTCCTCCTCCGCAACCAGTAACGGTTTCCAACGGAATAACAGTTGCCAAATTAGGGTCAAGAGCTGAGGCCTGAAGAACCTGCTGAACGACAGGCCCGGCGTTGCCCGGACTTAAGGTGTTGCCGCATGTTGCGCAACTGTAAAACGTGACAACGCGAGTGGCTTCAATGGCGGCATGATTGATGGTTTCGTAAGTGTTCAGAGCGCGGCCGAACCAGTAAATGCCCAGCAACATCATGAAGACTATGGGCAGCACCAAGGCGGCTTCGGCGATCTCCGCCGCGTCGGTGCCCGACACTAACTTGCGAAAGAGAAGGATAAGGGTATTCAAAGCGTGGGCAGGCTGCAGTAGGCATCCGCCGAGCCTCGTGATCTCCAACTTTGAAGACCGGAGGCGCATGCTTACCTCGCCGCTATAAACGTATTTTAATCGATCCTGCGCACCGTGTTCCAGCATCTTCAGCGGGTATCCGCGGCGTCATCCCTGTGGTCCAGTCCGCCGCTTTTTTAGGTTCAGAAGACCGGTAAAACCGAGTGCAGAGACTGTGAAATGATGGCCGTCGGGTTTGGCTTTCCTGGAGGCTTGGCATTGCCTTAGGCAACGCTACAGGCCACGTTGGTGCGCGAGGCGTGGCAAGAAACTGGATTGAAAGTCGCGAACCTAGCGCTGCTCTTTACCTTCAAGTCTACAATTGCAAGTTGTAGTGGCTAAATGGGTTACGCGCACAGCCGTAAGTGACGACGTCCGACGGGTGTGTCATTCTGCGGGCCAATCCTAGCACAGCCCCGTCCCTCCAACTTTCGTCAGACCCATCCCCAGTTTCCGGGTAGAATAGCAAAGCCATGCGGCGAGTTTATTTCGATAACAACGCGACTACTCCAGTACTGCCCGAGGTCCTTGAGGCCATGCGGCCCTACTTCTCGGAGCACTTCGGCAACGCCTCTTCTGTCCATCATCATGGGCAGGAGACGCGGGAGGCAGTGGAGCGTGCTCGGGAATCAGTCGCCGCGTTAATCGGATGTGGGGCATCAGAGATCGTATTTACCAGTGGGGGCACGGAAGCCGACAACCTAGCTGTCTTCGGCGTGGTTCGGGAAGGCGATCACGTAATTTCCTCCAGCATCGAGCACCATGCGGTGCTGAATTCCAGCAAGTATCTGCAATCGATCGGCTGCGAGGTGACCTATCTCCCGGTGGATGGGCGCGGATTAATTGACCCAGACGAGGTGCGCCGGGCGTTGCGTCCCAATACAAAGCTCATCACGATTATGACCGCAAACAACGAAACGGGTGTCCTGCAGCCAGTCGAGGAGATTGGCAAGATCGCGTCCGAAACTGACGCTTACTTTCATACAGACGCGGTACAGGCTGCCGGCAAGGTCCCGTTCGATGTGAAGTGCATTGGTTGCGACATGCTTTCGCTCTCGGGACACAAAATGCACGGACCGCAAGGAGTCGGTGCGCTCTTCGTTCGCAAACGGACACGTTTGCGTCCCATGCTCTGGGGCGGGAGTCATGAACGGTCCCGCCGCGCCGGAACGGAGAATGTACCCGGAATTGTTGGCTTGGGTCGGGCAGCAGAGATGGCGAAGTCTGCGTTAAGGCAAGATGAACCCGCGCGTTTGAACGCGATGCGCGATCAGCTTGAACAGAAAATTTTGACGGAGGTAAAAGACACTCGGGTGAACGGACAAGGCGCGCCCCGTGTACCGAACACTACGAACATCTGTTTCAAAGGGATTGAGGGTGAAGCACTTCTGATTGCGCTCGACCTGAAAGGACTGGCGGTTTCCATGGGCGCGGCATGTTCTTCGGGGGCGATTGAACCTTCTCATGTGCTCACCGCGATGGGACTGCCTCCAGATCATGCTCGGGCCAGCATCCGCTTCAGCCTGGGAAAGCAGAACACAAACGAGGACGTCGAGTTCGCAGTCGGCCTGATTGCTGCAACGGTGGCCCGCTTGCGGGAGTTGTCGCCATCTACCATAAACAAGTAGTCAGCGAGTTAGATCCGCGATGAGGATAGTTATGGCTCAGATCTCGGAGCGATGGGTCACCGGTTAGAACGAAACACTATTGCAATCATCCAGTTTTACAGAGCGTCTTATGGCGTGGATTCTGGAGGCGGTCAGTCCGAGGGGTCCCGCCTCATGAACCCGACGGGGTACGAGTCTTCGAAACCTGCCGCAGGTGTGAGTCTGGCTCCGGGGCCACTGTTTGTCGTGGCCATGTGGCGTAGCGGCTCCTCACTTCTTTACGCCCTCCTCAACAAGCATCCCCAGGTCGCACTGACTTTTGAGGATGATCTTTGGGTGTTGCGCTCGGTGTTCCTCAAACCTGCCCGTTACTGTGATTGGGCAGCGCGTTGGGAATTGTGGAATAAAGCATTTACCCGGCATGGAATCATTGCGAACGATCTGCCTCGCGGAGTAGCAGACTATGCCACGGCGTTTACCGCCGTTCACAAGGCCTTCGCCGCGCGCAAAGGTGCGGTAATCTGGGGAGACAAGTCTCCTATCTACTATGATTCTCTGCCTGCACTCGCCAGACTATTTCCTCAAGCGCGGTTCATCATTCAATGGCGAGATCCGGTGGCGACCGCGAATGCCATTGCACGCGCTGCCCAAACCGGTTTCCAACGGCCGGGAGCTTATGTGCGAGGGTTGATTGGGTACCAGGTTCTCAAGCGCGGGGTTGATTGGCTTCTCTCCCGCGGGCTACCCGTCTGCCAGGTGACTTATGAAGAGTTAACCAGCGATACCGCCAAGGTCATGCAGACGGTGTGCCGCTTTCTGGAGATTCCCTACCGGGACGAATTGGCTAACCTCCGGGATGCCGATCGGTCTGCCATTTTCCAGGGAGCACATTTTTCTCTGATACGCGGAGATGAAATAGTCGGTAAGCCTCGCACGCTTGTCCTCGACCAGGGAGCTCGGCAGAAAATTGACGGCTACGTGAAGCTCTGGAAGCGCCGATATCACGATGAATGGCCGCCATCCGTTCTGACTGACGCTGACCAGGTTGCACTGCCCGGGTTACTAGAAAGGGTGGGCGACCAGGTGGCCTATCGCGCACAACGCGCCTTCGAACAATCCCGGTATGTTTGTTTCGCCTATGCGCCCTCGGCCTTGATCCAAAGCTACCGTAGGCGAAGACGCGGCGTGCGAGTGCCCGCGGACAAGCAAACCGGGGACGCTCAGGGCTAGATATAAGTCTCTGGCGGACATGCCCAGTGAGCATGTGCAGACAGCTGTACGCTCAATTGGCAAGGTCGAATAAAGTCATGACCTATCGGCCATGAACTTCTCAGCGCGGCTTCACCTCGCCCGTGGCTGCGCCGTGTAACTTCACTTCTACCTTCTCTTCCAAGGTGTCGTAGTACTGCTTCAGAACCGCGATCACCTCGGGTTTGGAGAACTCCACGGGAACCGGCTTGCCTTCGCTCATCAGTTTGCGAAGCAGTGAACCGGAAAGCAGGAGTCTGGCGCCGCCCTGGTAGTTGCCATTGTCGTCAATCAGCGCTTTGCTCTCGTGGGGACAGGTCTTCATCGAAGCCATGCTCCCACATTCATAGCAGTAGAAGGTCCAGTCCATGCAAAGCGGCTGGGTGGCCAGTGCCCCGGGCGGGATTTCTTTGAAGATCTTCTGCGAGTCAAACGGTCCGTAATAATCGCCCACGCCGGCGTGGTCGCGGCCTACGATCAGGTGCGAACAACCGTAGTTCTGGCGGAAAGTGGCGTGGAGCAAGGCTTCGCGCGGGCCCGCGTAGCGCATCTCGAACGGGTGGCCGCCTTGGAGTACGCGTTCCTTGCGGAAGTACTTAGTTACCAGCGCGTCGATTGCTTTGACGCGAACCTCGGCCGGAATGTCGCCGGGCTTGAGTTTGCCCAGCGACTGATGCACGTACACTCCGTCGCAGACTTCGATCGCGGTCCACGCCAAATAAGCGTGCGAGTTGTGCATCGGGTTACGGAGCTGCAGGACCGCCACCGTGCTCCAGCCGCGATCGGCAAAAAACTTGCGGGCCTCCGCAGGACGCTGATAAATCCCTTTGAACTCTTGCGGGAAGTATGACTCGGACAGTGCCTTCACCGGCCCGGCCAGATTCACCGGTCCTTGCTCCATGACCTTCTGCACGCCCGGATGCTTGGGGTCGTTGGTGCGGAACACCTGTTTGCACTCATGCTTCTTATCGATCGTGTATTTCTCGTTCACTTTCATGGTGCCCATAAGCGCGTCGGTCTCGACGTCCCACAGGGCCACTTCTTCGCCTTGGCGGATGGATTTCGCCAGGTCCTCATGTGCCGAGAGCGTGATCGGGATGGGCCAGAACAGACCGTTCTTGCTAGGCAGCTGGTAGTCGTCGCAGCAGCTTTTCCAATCGTCTTTGCCTATGAAGCCATCGAGCGGAGTGAAAGCTCCGATGCCCATCATGATCAGATCGCCGGTTTCGCGGCTGGTTAGGGGAATCCTCTTCAACCCCTGGGCTTTCCTGGTCTCTTCGCGGTGAGCTTGGCCTTCTAGCAAGAGCGGCTTCAGTTCAGAACTACCGTGCGGTAAAACGAGTTTGCTCATATATCGGGAGTAAGCGAATCGAGTCAGCTCGATTCGGCTCAATGCATTCCATCCAAAAGATGCACATCCTGTGATCCTAGTACTCGCTTGTCGTTTGGTGTATCCCAGTCGATGATTTTGAGTTGCGATGCAACTATCTTGTATTCGAGGCTATAGGCCTTGAACGAAAACGAATCAAGAAATGCGCAAAACGCCTCGATCTTTTCCCTTGCTTGCTCGATACAGCGCATGGAATAGCCAAATTCAGATTGCAGCTGCAAATTGCTGAGCGCCGATTTCCGCGGAAGATGAACATGCTCAACTGAGTATGGCCAACCCCAGGAATACCGTGATGCCCTCACATAGGGAAACGTAAAATCACCAGAATAGGTCTCCAGCAGTCGAGGACTGCCTCGCCACAGTTGTTCAACTAATTGAGTCTTTCCACTGTTAGCCGCGCTGAAGACGATGCGGCCAGCCACACTGAAGACTTCCGAATCAACACGAGTACGGCAATACCACGCTTCGAGGTGATTTTCACCGCTGTGAGCGGCCAGAAACGCAACCAGCGGTTTCAACTGAGAACTCCGTTCCACCCTAAAGTTAGGAAGCTGACCTTGAAGATCAGCAGGCACTAATTTCACTACGTACAGGCTACGGCGAGCTCGCCGGGAATCGTGCCGAATATCGGACCTGATATCACTGACCAAACGATGGACTTTGCTCTTTGGATAACGCCGAATGTCCGCGGCTAGCTCGGCCGCGGACAGGAAACCAAAATCCACAAGTGCAAGATATTTCCTCCATTTCAGCGGCGCTGCCGGCATGAGTTCTGGCCTGCAGGTCCTAAGCACCTGAGTCCTCAACATGCCGCGAGAAGGATTTCACGACAGGAACGCTGCCGATGTTCATCTGACGTGAGATTCCTCACGCATGTGGGCCATCACCAATTGCAACGCATCCTCGTGATCACGCATGCGCCCTTGTCGAAAATATGACTGGAATTCACTGCAATAGAACTCACGCTGCGCTTGTTTCTCCTTGGAACGGCCGCGCGCCAGAGGAGTCATCAGAAGTTGAGGAAGCGATTCCAGATAGCGCACGTAGTCCATGGTGAAGCCGTTAAGGTCGGGTGTGCGTTCCAAGCAAAGAGGGTCGGTTGGATGACAGAGTGCTCTTCCCATCCAAACTCCATACTGGAGTGTCATTCGTATTCCGGTGAAACCGAGCCGGTCGAGAGTATCACTATCGCGGACACACACTGCCTCTGCCGGCAACTGACCCGGGTACTGAATCTCTGCCTCGTGGTAGCGAATCGCCGTCAAGAGAAGATCTTGGACAAGAGCCAGTTCTGGCATCTCCTCGCATAACGCCGAGGCCATCTGCAGAGATCGCTCGATGTGTCCTGTTCTACCGATGTCGGGGCGTAATCCTGCATCATGGAGATAACAGCCGGCGCCCACAACGAGAGGATCAGCCCCTTGTGCCGCAGCCAGCTGGAGTCCCATCGAATATACGCGCATAGCGTGATCGGGACCGTGGCCATGAACTACATTTGGCTCCCAATAGTGGTGGACTGCCTGCCAAACGCGTTGATGAACGGCATCAACTTCAGCCGCTAGCATAGGCTCTTCCAATTCGCAGTTCGAAGCGTCTTTACGGTTGAGCGAAGATTGTCGCTGAGTATGTGACGGCGCCAATCCCAAAGCGGATCAGGAATTCCGATCCGCCTCGCCACTTCAGACCGGATGAATAGCCTTTTAATGTTGACAATTCGATCGGCAACCATGCGCTCGCCTGCGCAACTTTCGAAGTAGAGATATTCTTCATTGCGAGCGGCCCAGTGGGATAGATCGGAGAGACTCGCAATCGTCGTCGTGTTGAAGTTCAAGAAGGAGTCACGAATGTCGATATCAGCGGGCACGATGTGCAGGTGCGCGTGTGTGACATGATCAGCGACAGGGGCGAGCGGACTTGTGCCATGCTCAAGAATGACGGGTGGGCCATAGTACTGTTTTATGATTGCGCGCGCGGCATTCACAATGCCTAGAAACTCGTCCCATGCGGTAGCTTCAATAGCGCCATAGCAGAGAATATGGGCTTTTGGCACAATCATCACATGGCCAGGCACAAGGGGGCTGATATCAGGTAGAACGACAAATCGGTTGGTTTCATGCAAGATGCGTGAATCGATCTCCGCATCACAAAAGTCGGGCAGCCTGCCGCTCTGGAGTTCTCGACAAAATGGGCAATTTACCATGTGGAATTATCACCGGCTCCTACGGTTCAGTTCGAAAAGGAGCGATCGAGTGCGAGTTTCAAGCGCCCCGCAATGACATCAGTTCTAGGTCGCGTTCCGAGGCAGTGGCACTGTCCTCATCCATCTGTGCCTGTCCGTGTCTCGACCGCGAGACGCTTATATTCACTGGTGAACCGTTGAAGAAGGTCCCGCAGCGGCGTGTCTCGCCAATCCCACAACTCAGGCGTACCCAACGCTTGACAGGCAACTCGCCGCAGCGTTTGACTGGGCACATCTTGCGATAGTGCGACACCGTGACTGCGGAGCCCTTCCCTTTGGTAGTACAAATAGGGGGACTGTGCGTCTTTGAAGCGTCGCACCTCGCTGATGGACTCCAATTCACCGAATGAGAATCTCTCGCTTAAGATAGGGTATAGGTCTGCGGCAAGAGGCATCAGGTGCAGGTGAGCATGATCGATGCATGCGCCTCCTCGCTGGCAACGACTGAGGGCACCATGTTCCATTATGGTTATCGGGTGCTGGCACATGTTGTGCAGTTTGTCGAAGACATTGTCTCTGAAGGCTTCAAGTTCGGGGAATAGGTGCTCGGGCACATACGCGAAGCTGGGAAAGTGTTCTTTGGAGATAATCAGCGTGTAGCCAAAAACAAAGTGGCCCAAAGCCGCCTTGGCGTAGAAATTTTCGGATTCATCGATGATTTCGTCCTCCGGATTAGCAGGGTTCGATATCTCTGGTATAGAACAAAACAGACAATTCATCCGAAAATCTCCTCCTTGACCTCAAAAGAGGCAATATCATACACCCATTTCGCCTGATCTCGGCATTGCGAAACGCTTTTTCTATCGGAGTACTCCCGCCGGTCTGCCAACCGCAGCGGTCTTAGCCAGAAGGCTGGGTGAGGACGAGTATTGCAAAAAGATGACCAATTCTCAACCTCGTAATTGTCTGCCGAATAGATATTTCGCGAGGGCTGCTGCCCCCAACAAAAGTCTCCAAGGCACTGGTCGTTTGTCTCTATTGACAGGCAAATGAGAATCCTCGGACACTAACGCCGCTGACACCTTCGCCGCCGAGGTCCGTGAGCAGAAAGCCTGGGAGACTAACAATGCAATATTCCGAGAATATGAAGAATGGCAACGTAGGGCTACTGGTTATCGCGGTGCTCGCATTAACTGCCGCAGCCTGGGCCAGCAGCGCCAAGGAGATTGTCATCGATCGCTTCGATTTGCCGCACGACGGAATTGGCCCGGCATCAGGACTCGTGCTCGATGCCAATGGAAATCTCTATGGAACAACGCGGAATGGTGGAACACGGGGCTTTGGGACAGTTTTCGAGCTATCGCCACCGGCAGTTCCGGGTGGCACGTGGACAGAAACTGTCCTCTACAATTTCCAGAGTGGGAGTGATGGCGCCTTTCCAGTCGCCACCCTGATTTTTGATGCCACGGGCAATCTCTACGGGACTACGCTTGAGGGCGGCGCCGCTGCTGCATGCAGTTCGGGATGCGGCACAGTATTTCAATTAGCGCCACCGACGGGTGCGGGCGGAACGTGGACGGAGACGATTTTGTACAAGTTCGCAGGCGGCACCGATGGGGCTCTCCCTTCGTCTAGTTTGGTGTTCGATTCAGCGGGAAACCTATATGGCACTACGGCTGAAGGTGGTAAGTACACCGACGGTACAGTCTTTCAGCTGACGCCTCCGGCTTCGCCGGGTGATGCCTGGACCGAAAGCTTGCTGCACATCTTCAGTGGCAACCCTGATGGTAAACAGCCGGTTGCCGGGCTGCTTTTCGATGCACAAGGCAACCTCTACGGGACTACCCAACTTGGCGGGAAGTCCAAGGCTGGCACCGTTTTCAAGCTCCATCGCACGGAATCCGGCATCTGGACGGAACGAATAATTTACAACTTCGCTGGAGGAAGTGACGGCAGCAATCCCACCGGGAACCTGTTGCTGGATAAGAAAGGAAATTTATATAGCACAACCTCACTTGGTGGCAGTGGTTCTTGCTCTTTCGTCGGTACCACATGTGGCACGGTCTTTCAATTGACACCCCCGTCAACTTCCGGCGATCCATGGACCGAGACCGTGCTGTACAGCTTTCAAGGTCTGGACGGCGATTTTCCGGAAAGTGCTCTTGTTTTTGACAAACTTGGCAACCTGTTCGGTACCACGGTGGCAGGAGGCAGCGGGCCCTGCACACTGAACAGTGTCCTGGTTGGTTGCGGAAGCGTGTTCCAGCTCACACCCCCGGCAACCGCCGGAGATCCATGGACGGAGAACGTCCTCTACAGCTTTCTCGGTGATCCGGACGACGGCGCTAATCCGCTCGGCGCGGTTGTTTTCGGTACAAAGGGCGGCGCGCTTTTTGGCACTACCTCGGCTGGCGGCCATCATACTGCTAGCACGGGCACGGTTTTTGAGCTGGGTCCAGTGCCGTAGCCACGAGCGACGCGCGCCATCAAGTATGCTCTCGCAGCGGCTTCTGCTCACGGTGTTGTCGCTGGCGTTGTTCGCTATCCGAATGTTGACGCCATTGAAGGCCGCGCGGCGCGGCCCAGAGTGCACGCGCCGGGGCTTGCTCACCGTTGTCGAGCGCCCCTAGAGTCTAGACTCCTAATGACACAATCCAATACTAATCGGAACCCTAGTCTCCATTTGCTTTCGCGGCGGCTTGGGGGCGACGGGCTGGTACGCGCGAGCGAGGCAAGTGCAACTTTTTGCAGTCATGTACTAGTGATTTTCTCGATCAGCTGCTGCGGATGATATTAAAGTTACAGGCCTTGGCCGCGGCCCAGGTACCAAGGGTCGGGACTTTCTTCTCTTGACGGTCGCTATGCTCGTCGGCATACTCGTGCGCACCTGCCTCCGGGGCAGTTAGTCCAGCCGAAGGCCGTCAATCAATTATTCCGGAAGCCGCTCGAGACCAGGACAAAATTGATTGGTCAATAGGCGTGTACGCGGCCTGAGGGGAAACGAGAAATGAGCCATCGGTTGCATTCGCCAGTATCACGCATTTTTCTTGTTACGTTATCGTCTGTTCTCCTGATTCTCTCACCCGTCCCCGAAATCTCTGCCCACGATTCACTGCGGCTAACTCAATCGCAGTTGGCGGCTGGCATGTCTTCAGCCAATTCAACCCGAACAACTTCAAGCGGCGGTACTGCGGTTTTCTTTAATCCAGCGACTTACCTTTCCGCAGGAATATTCGGCACTTCAGTGGCCGTTGGTGACTTCAATGGCGACGGCAAGACCGATCTGGTGGTCGCCAATCAATGTTATGACACGACCTGCACCACCGGTGGCTTAAGCGTGTTGCTTGGGAATGGAGATGGAACCTTTCAACCCGCCCAGAGCTACGCTTCTGGAGGATATGAAACGTATGCGGTAGCGGTTGGCGATTTGACCGGAAACGGAAATCTGGACCTGGTTGTCGCTAACGGTTGCCAGAGTGCGACACAATGCGGCAACGGTGTGGTCAGCGTTTTGTTGGGGAACGGAGATGGCACGTTTCAAGCGGCGCAGAGTTTTGCATCCGGGGGAATCACGCCTATGGCAGTGGCCATTGCTGACTTCAACGGAGATGGCAACGAAGACATCGCCGTTGCGAATCAATGCGAGACAAGCAGTTGCTCGAATGGTGGTCTCGGCGTGCTGATGGGCAATGGTGATGGTACGTTTCAGAACGCGTTAAGTTACTCGTCTGGCGGTGTTACTGCGGTCGCTCTCGCCGTCGGGGACTTTAATGGGGACCAGAATCAAGACATTGTCGTGGCGAATCAATGCCAGACGGCGAGCAATTGCGACGGCAACGTCGGTGTTCTGTTGGGAAATGGCAATGGAACTTTTAAAGCGCCGCGCAGCTATGCATCAAGAGGTTACCGGGCAGTTTCCGTAGCCACCGCCGATTTCAACCAGGACGGCAAACTTGATGTGGTAGTCGCCAACCAGTGCCTGAGTAGCGTCAACTGCAAGAACGGTGGCGCCGGTGTGCTACTGGGAAACGGCGACGGAACTTTTCAAACTGGAAAAAGCTTCACTTCCGGCGGAAACGGTACGGCTGCCGTGATTGTCAGTACACTGAAAGCTAACGGACCAGCCGACTTAATCCTTGTGAACCGGTGCGAGCTGAGTGCGGTTTGCACGTATGGCAGTGTGAGTGTACTGCTAGGCAATGGCAACGGAACATTTGGTTCCGCAAGCAATTATCTATCCGATGGTGTTTTTGCTGATGCTGTGGCCACAGCTGATTTCAATGGCGACCTCAAAGCCGACTTGGTGGTAGTCAACAATTGCGCGAGTGACAGTAGTTGCGGCGGCAGTGTTACGGTTCTGCTCGGAAATGGTAATGGAACGCTGCAGGCACCTCCAAGGTATGCATCGGGAGGGTATGACTCCGTTTCAGTAGCGATAGGTGACCTGAATGGCGACGGCATTCCCGATCTTGCGGTTGCGAATTCTTGCTCCAGCACCAACTGCAACAGCGGCAATAATGGACTGCTGCAAATTTTTCTGGGAAACGGAAATGGAACATTTCATAAGGCCAACAGCTATCCGACCTTAGGCTTTGGGTCCTCCTCGGTCGCGATTGCCGACTTGAATGGCGACGGAAACGCCGATGTGGTGGTTGCGAATCAGTGCAGCTCAAGCGACTGCAGCAGCGGCGGAATCGTGAGCGTATTTCTCGGAGTTGGAAACGGAACCCTCCAATCCGCACAACTCTACCCTTCCGGAGGTGTGACCTCCCTCGCTGTTACTATTGCCGATTTCAACAACGATGGAATACCCGATATTGCTGTAGCCAACCAGTGCCAAGACAGTACTTGCGTGAACGGCTCAGTCGGTGTGCTACTGGGAAATGGTGATGGAACTTTCCAGCCGGCCCAGAACTTCGCTTCCGGTGCGTACGAGACAGATGCTGTGGCCACAGGCGATTTTAATAATGACGGAAACCTGGACCTGGTGCTCGCGAGCCAGTGTCAGGATAGCACTTGCCAGAACGGCGCAGTCAGCGTGTTGCTTGGCAACGGCGACGGCACATTTCAGAGTGCGCAGACCTACAGCACTGTTGCTGCCCAGGCGGATTCGGTGGCAGTGGCGGACTTAGATGGAGATGGGAATGCCGATTTGGTTGTGGCCGATCTCTGCCAAGGTCCAGCCGATTGTAGCAACGGGGCTGTGAGTTCGCTGCTGGGCATGGGCGATGGGACTTTTCGTACGGCACAGTTTTTCTCCTCCGGCGGACAGTACGCCTATTCTGTCGCAGCCGCCGATTTCGATGGCGACGGTAATGTGGACGTCGTGGTTGCAAATAGCGACGGCACATCTCTTCTTCTGGGCAATGGCAATGAAACGTTTCAGACGGCGGTTCCCTATTGCCCAAACGGAGTCTTTGTTGCTGAAGGTGACTTCAACGGAGACTACATACCGGATATAGTCGTCGCCGGCGGCCCCGATTCAACCTTCACAATTTTGATGAATGTCGTCGACGGGTACCGCTTGCCAACGACCACTGCACTGAACTCGAGTCCGAATCCCTCGAGTGTGTATCAGTCGGTGCTCATCACGGCGACTGTCACTACTCAGTTTGGTGGGCCACCCACAGGTACGGTCACCTTCGAGTCGGGGACGACAACGTTGGGCACGGCCTCCTTGAATAACGGTCAGGCCACCCTACAGTATACGTTTACCTCGCAAAGCACCTATGATCTTACGGCCGAATATCAAGGCGACACGAATTATCTGCCGAGCAACTCTGCAGTTCTGAAACAGCCGGTCTACAAGGCACCCACTACGACGCAGGTGGTTTCCTCACTCAATCCGTCTCAGAGCGGTCAAACCGTCACGTTCACAGCCACCGTCACCGGGCAATACGGGGGAACGCCGACGGGTTCCGTTACATTTCAGAATGGCAGCACCGTACTCGCACAGGTGCCTCTCACTAGCGGCGAAGCGCAATACAGTACATCCGCTCTGTCAACGGGCACGCACTTTATTTTCGTACAGTATAGCGGAGACGCGAATTTCGAGAAGAGCCATGCTCAGGTAACTCAGAAAGTGGAATGAGGCACTCGAAATTTAGTAGAAACCGCGCGGACTCCTCACTGCGCTTCGAGCAGCACCGGAGTTTCATGAACGCGGATGTTCCCCGCTATGGAAGAAACATTTCCATCCAGGTCGTGAGCTCTTGTTAGCGAGGATTTTGGGCTGTATCGCTTATCCCCGCCCGCAGTCCAGACCACTTGTCCTTCGTGGCCATCTGACGTCTGTAGTTCGCAGGTCCAAATTCCACCCTCTTCGGCGCAGGGCCTGGTCAGCCTGGCGCCAACTATCCATTTGTAGACCTCGATGTAGGCACGTCCGGCCCTGGTGAGCGTTCCCGGTCCCGACGGATTCTCGCTGTCGGGAATCCACAGAGTTCCAACGTTGCCATCGTTCCATCCAAACCAATAAAGACGCGGTATTCCGATTGACCAGTGGAGCAGGTAGAATTGAGCAAGGAACGCCGCCTGTTGTTCCTCGTTAAATCCTAAATTCTCGGCATTTCCCCAACTTGCCTCCGTATCCCATAGCGGTTTTGTATCCTGGCCATGACTGGCCAGCATTTGCCTGAAGTTCGCTACCCGGGAAACCAGATCCATGGCAGAAGTGGTCTGCAAATAGCCATGAAATGCGATGACGTCAGCATACTGACCACCGCCAGCCGCGAGATAACTATCCATCCACTTCATGCCAAGTCGGGGATTGGTGCCCGGGGAAGGTGACAAGATCAGGGCGTCAGGATCGATTCGCTTTATGGTGGTGTATGCGTCGCGCGCCATGCGAACCATCTGCGCGTCCGTGCCGCTCCAGAAGAAATCGTTGTGCGGTTCGTTCCAAACTTCCCAATATTTCACTCGCTCCGTTCTGCTCTCTTTATTGTGAGTTGCTAATGCGGTTAGAAAATCAATCCAATGTTGATCCGAACCGGAACCGTCGGGTTTCAGATCGTTGGGCGGGTCACACGAGCCTAGCTGCGAATTAATGCTATTCCCCTCCGGCAGATCCGCCAACCGACCATGCGCGCATCGATGATAAGGGCCACTCGATGCCCAGGTTGGCGTCGAATGAAATGTGAACAGCACATCCGCGATGTTGTGAGATTTCAGCTCCGCCATCTCACGATCGAATAACCTCCAATCGTACCTGCCGTCAGCGGGATTCATTCGGTCCCAGCCGACCACGGTGTCCGCAAATCGAAAACTGCCGATGGGAGCCGACGGCCACGGCTGCGGTCTCATGGGACGCATGTGAACATGCATACCGAAGAGAGTTGGCAGTATTGCGCCAGCGGATTCTGCCGGAGACCCAGCATGCGCAACCGCACCGGAGTGATCCGCCGAAACGGTATGGAACGTGAGGCAGATTGCAGTTAGCAGCAGGCACCACCAAACCAGACCTGCAGTTTTCTTCATCGCCGTCTCCGCGGATGGGAGTTTCAATACACCCACCATTCTGGAAATCCCTCGAAAGCCCACGGAAAAGCTGGAACCGCCAAACTACACTCCTGCCCCTTTAAGGCGCTTCAAGCAGGATGGGATTAGCGCCAATAGTTACGCTGGTCGAAGCAGCATGAACCGTCCCGCCGACATCGACCCAATCCTTCCCATACTTGGAAGGCACCGTAATACTGGTACTGCCGCACAGTAACGGAGTGGTTGAAGTTGTGCAGTTCATCGGGACAGTGCCCCCCGGCCCGAACTGAGAGTCCCAAATTAACAAGGCGGCTGTGCCACTGGATTCCGTCAAGGGACAAGTGTAAACCGTGGATGAAAAGCCGAATTGTCCAGTTTGGCAGAATGGGTTCTGCGCCGGTACGGCATCAGCGAGCCAATTGTAGGTAGTGATCCATGCCTGCGCTTCCGGCTCAAT
>DASPSE010000420.1:0-7316 GCA_035624085.1 Terriglobales bacterium | reverse complement strand
ATCGAGGGCATATTGGCGCCGATCAGCACAATAAACGGCGCTTTCTTAACGCCGCGGTCGCGGACTCCCGCGTTTTTCGCTGCCAGCCCGCTGTGCAGCGAGCGATCCACGTCGACGGCAAATTCCCGCGACTCCTCGATTTTCTCCTTGAGGGCAATTTTCTTTACCAGATCCTGCAGTTCGTGAATGGATTTCTCAGAAACCGCATTTTCGCGGGCCGCAACTTCCAGCGCCTCTGGCGAGGAAGTGAAATTGAGGTAGTAGGTTTCCACGCCGCGAGCATCCGAGTCGCGGCTCGAGTTGGCGTGTACAGAAACGAACAGGTCAGCTCCCTCCTGGTTCGCGATGGCAGTTCTGGTTTCGAGGGGAACGAACGTGTCATCAGCGCGCGTGTAGATCACTTGTGCGCCGAGACGCGATGCAAGAAGCTTCCCCAGCCGCTTGCTGACATCGAGCACCAATTCTTTTTCTTCCAGGCCATTCGGACCGATGGTACCGGTGTCGTGGCCGCCGTGGCCGGGGTCGATCACAATCTTGCCGATCTTCAAACCCAGCGCGCGGATCAGAGAACGATCGCCGGCAGCCGTGGGCTGGGCTTCGCGCGCATCGAGATTCTCCGCCGTTGTCGTTTGCTTGCCGCGGCTTCTCGTGTCCCTCGTAAGCTTCGTCGGAATTGGCTCGCTCGCGGGCCTGATCTCGGGCGCTTCGAGCCTAGCGACGGCAGGCTTGGCAGAACCATCATCGTCAGCATCAACGATGGTCTTCTTGACGCCGTCACTTGTTATGACCGTGACGTTTCCGCGTGGCTTCTGATCGGTAGGTGAGCTCTTCGCAGGCTTGGGCACCGCCGCGGCGCGCCCTTCCGGGAGCTCTTTCGTAGGTATCGTGTCCGGAAGATCGCTTTCAACAGTCTCCGGCCGTCCTGCGCGAATAGCTAGACGCGGTTCGAGAGAATTCTCGGTCTTTGCCTCACTCGCCTGAACTTCCTCTTTTTCCCCGGCCTTCGCCGCCTGTTTGTCCCACACGTCGATGACCAACCGCGGCGGATTCGACAACAGCGACGCCTGGAAATTCGATCTGCCGCCGATCTCGAGCACAACCCGAGTCTGACGCGGATTGAACTGCGAGATGCGAATCTTTTTCAGCAGACCCTCATCTACGTCAAATGCCTTGCGCGCCAGCGTGGAATCGAGTTTCGTATCGAAAAGGTCAAAGAAAATCCGGTCGGGGTGATCAATTTTCTGAGCGTCGTACCTTACTGCGCGTTGCAGATCAATGGCGACATGGGTGGAGTCTGGCGTGGACCAGTGGCGGATTCCCGTGATCCGCGCCAACTTTCCGGTTCCGGTTTCTCCTCCACTGGCCGAATCTTTGCCGGAAGTGTCCTGAACCGAGCTGCCGCTTTGGATGTCCGCAGCAGATTCTTCTTCGTCTTGATCGCTTGACTTAGTCTTGGCCGCCGTTTTGGGTTTCAGGTTCGATCGCATGGCGGCCTTCTCAATTGGTTCAGCAAGCGCTTTTCGTGCCTCCTCGGCAAATTGATTTCGCGGATAGCGTCGCAGAAATTCCTGGAAAGCCTCGTCGGCATGGCGCTTATCGTGGAGGTCATCTTTATAGATCTCTCCGATGTGAAACAGCGCGCCGAACCGCGCTTTGCTGCCCGGATACTGCCGGCGAAGAAATTCGTATTGTTGAATGGCCGAATGCAGAATCGCGCCATCCTCGAAGCGCCGCCCCATTTCTTCCAGCAACTGCGCAACGGCAACCACGCTGGGATCGGCCTTCGTGGAAGCAGGCGCTTCGAAATAAACCCGGCGATAGGCGTTGATCACGCGATCGAAATCCGCGCGCGTAAGTTCCTGCGCTGGCCGCGCCTCTAACGATTGGTGCAGATGCTCAGCGGTGGCAAATTGCGATCTTGCCCAGGCTTCGGATTTGTGTGCGCGGGCCGCGACGGGAAGAGCTAAAAGCAGCACAAGCACGGCCGCACGCTGCAGCTCGATTAAATTCTTCAATTTACCGCCCGTAATCGCCTGACGTTGGAACTGCTGTTAGAACCTGAGATGCCGGTACGGTTAATCCGTATTGCTGATATAAAGCACGCCTCGCGAATCCCGCTGCACATGAATGGGTTCGTGCACTGGACTACCCAACACGTGAGCCCCGGGATCGAACCCGCTGTAATACAGTTGCGTGATCCGTTTTACGTAGTTGCGCGTTTCTTTGAAGCGCGGCACTCCCGCACTGCGTGCCACTGCTCCCGCTCCTGCGTTGTAAGCCGCCAGTGTCAGCTTTACGTCACCTCCGTAGCTTTCCATCAGCTGCTTCAGATGACGGACACCCGCGTCCACGTTCTGCCCCGGATCAAACGGATTGGCCACGTTCAACTGGCGGGCAGTCTGCGGCATCAGTTGCATCAGGCCCATCGCGCCCTTGCGGGACACTGCGTTGGGATTGAAGTTCGACTCCACCTTGATGACCGCACGCACCAGATTGGGATCCACGTTGTGCCGGGCGGCCGCTTGCTCAATGGCGTTGTCGATGTCCTGCTGAGCGAACACCCGATTGAAGTTCGACGGTTTCGCCGGAGCCTGGTTTTGCCGCGAATCGAGATACTCGTTTACCTCCGCGGCGGCCGAGCGGGCTGCCCGGACATGAGCCGAGGGCACGGGTTTCCAGCGGTGCTCGGTCACGCTCCAGAAGGCCAGCGAACTCCGTTGCGCCGGGGCTTCCGAGTTCCTGCTCGTTGATGGCACAGACTCATTCACGTAAACGACGCGGCCATAGTCATCGGTAGTCGTGGTAATCCCGGAACCATGGTCCTCTGCCTGCACGTATGGCGTGAGTGAAAGGAAGGTGGCGATTACGGTTGCCATCAGGGCGAGTTGCAGGCGTTTTCGCATACCGGGTGACATTCAGCGGACGCAAAAAGGCTTCCGCTCCTACCTGCCCGGAACCTGACGGAGAATCCTTACCAGAGTATGTCGATTATAGGCTGGCAAGGCGGGGCTAACAATCTGCCGAAAGGGAATAGAACCACCAAAGGTAATCTGCGCAAGTGCCTGAGATTGCGGCACTTCATTGGGAGGTAACCTTACGACGGAAGATGGGCGTTTCTCGCCCGTTCCCAGCTGATGGCAAGCCTTCTCTCTTCGGCTGCGCTGTAGTACGCTGCCTGTGATTCCCCATGGAGCAACTCGAGTCCTCTCAGCGCCAGACACCCGACTCGCTGATGCTTTTCGGCTTCTGGTACCGCGCCATGCCGAGCGGCGTGCTGACCCGCGATCGTCTGCACAGGGCCATGCTGCTGGAAACGGCGCTGGTGCTTGGCCGCGACCGGCAAGGGAAGCCGTTCGCTCTACGCGACGCCTGCCCACATCGTGGCATGCCGCTTTCCTACGGCGGCTTCGATGGTGAGCAACTCGAGTGTAGCTACCACGGCTGGAAATTCAACGCCCGCACTGGGCAATGCCAGCTGATTCCATCCCTCACTTCGGACCAGGATCTGAAAGTCGACCGCATCTACGCCGGCAGTCATGCGTGCGAGGAGCAAGACGGCTACGTTTGGGTATTCATGCCGGACCCTCCTCTGCCCGGAGCCGGATTCACGAAAACCGTCGAGCCCCCAATTCTCGTGCCGCGAGTACCTGCATTCGGTGAAAAGTTCAAGATCGCCCACTTGACCGCCGATCTGCCGTGCAGCGTGGATCACGGCATAATCGGGCTGATGGATCCAGCCCACGGGCCATTTGTGCATCAAGCCTGGTGGTGGCGAACACGCCACAGCATTCACGAGAAACAAAAAAATTTTGAGCCAATTCCGATGGGCTTCCGCATGAGCGCACACACGCCCAGTTCCAACAGTGCGCCTTACAAGCTGCTCCGGTTTTACGCCGACGCGGACGCGATTACTACGACTATCGATTTCGTCCTGCCTAATCAGCGCTACGAAACTATCCAGGCAGGTAAGTACTGGTTCGCCAGTCTGACCACCGTCACACCCATTACCCGCGATCACTGCCGCATTGAAGTAGTCGCGAAGTGGAACATCTTCCGCTGGGTGCCATTGGGGCCGGAGCTGCTGAAATTCGTCTTTGCGAAATTTGTGGAGCAGGACCGGCAAACCATGGAGAAACAATCCGAGGGCCTGAAACATAACCCTCACCTGATGCTGATCGACGATGCCGACCGCCCGGCGAGGTGGTATTTCCAGTTGAAAGCCGCGCACCTGGAAGCAAAGCGAATGGGAGCAGAAATGCGTCACCCCATGGAGGGGCCGGTTACGTTGAAGTGGAGGAGTTGAGAATCAGTGGTCAGTACTTAGTAGCGGCTGACTCCTCGCCGCTGGCTCCTGATGGCTCGTCTTTCACCAGCCACTCGAGCGCTTCTTCGCGGGTCTCGAATGTAGGCAGATCACGCTGCGAGAAAACCTTGAGGTTCTCGTAGAAAACCTTGGGCAGGTTGTCGGTCCCCACCCACGCGGACTTCTTGAGGTGCGGCCGGTCGAAGACCGCAGCTTCTTTCATTATGGTCATGGTCTCTCGATCGAACTCCGCCCCGCTGAAATCGGCCAGCAACAAGAGGGAACCTTTGGGATGCGTGGTCACGAACTTCGGAACCAGTTCCGAAATTCGCTTGACCTCTGCGGCTGAGCAGTGTGACAGATCGACCAGAAGGATGTTCTTGCCGCGGTGCGCAATGAACCGTATGCGGTCTTCCATGCGTAGCCCTCACGAGAACCAATGGAGCAGCAGGTGCTTCCCGTCCATTATCAGCCTAAGGTAGCAGAACTTTCGCAAGTCAGGTCTATTTTTCACCCGACGCATTTCCGCTGCGATGAGTTCAGGGCTGGCACTCGGGCAGCAGCGGCAACTTACCATCGCTCAGCCAGTGCAGATACGTCTCCATAACGTGGTAACAGAGCAGATTATGCTTGGCGAAGTCGCGCGACGAAAACGGGGTTTCCGTGTCCACGTGGTCGTAATCGAGCAGCACCGGGATGTGTGGCGGCAGCCTTGGTACGAGGTCAGGACGGTTAACGACCCGCCAGGAATCGATAGAAAGACGGTTGAAGTGCTGCACGAACTCCATGTTGCCGACGCGCGGCGATGCGAAGGTGCATTGTGCGTCAATATCGAACTTGCGCTTGTCGGCGTTCTCCATGGTGAAGAGCGTACACAGTGCCGCTCCCAGGCTGTGCCCAGCGACGATCGTGGAGCGCCGTGGACGTCCAAGTTCGGCCACCATCGGCCGCCTCGGTCCGGCGGCCTCCCGGATGAGGGCCAGTTGCTCAAGTTGCTCAGCGAATGAACCCTCGAAAGTTTCCGGCGCCGGAGCGGCAAGGGCGCGCTCTGACGGCAGCGTGCGTTTCACTACCTTGAGTGTTTTGTAGATCTTGTCAAAGCCGTAGGCTACCCGTCCCGCTGCCGGGACCTGGTGGAATGGAACGGGCACCGCGGCGGCGTCATCGATCCACTCGGTCGCTCCTTCGGTGCCGCGAATGGCGATCACGCGGCAGGCCGGATCTTCGACTTTGTGGGCGACGACACCGTAAAACTTCGGCTCCACAATGTCGAGAATGAAGTCAGACATGTGAATCCACGCGCCCAATTCGTATCCGTCGGGAATGCCTTGGGGTTCCGGCCTTAGCGGGTCTGCACCAGGATGCCGGTACATGGTGTACGCAGCTTGCACAAACTTGCCGTAGAAAAGCGCCTGTGGCTTGTCAAATGGTTGGCCCATGAACCTCCTCGGACCCAAATTGCGAAATAGGGAGTGGGATACTACGATAGCAAGGATTCGACAACGCCGTAAGCATCATTGAGCGCGGCGTCCAGTGCCCCGGGGTCTTTACCCCCGGCTTCAGCCAGATCAGGCCGGCCTCCGCCTTTGCCTCCGACTTTTTGCGCGACCCGGCCAATCACTTTGCCAGCCTGAATCCGACCAGTGAGATCTTTGGTGACACCGACGATTAGAGAAACATTGCCATTTGTTGTAGAGCCGAGCACGACGACCCCGGAACCGAGCTTGTCTCGCAGCTGATCGACGAGGGTCCGCATCTGCGGGCGGTCGAGATTGTCTACGCGGTGGGCCAGCACTTTGATGCCATGAACGTCTCTTATTTTTTCACCAATGTTTGCCGTGCTGGACGAAGCTTGCTTCATCCGTGCCTGATCCAGTTCGCGCTGCAGGCGCTTGATCTCGGAATCTTTCTTTTCGAGTTCAAGTTTCAGCGCTTCAGATAATGACTGGGTAGCTGACTCGGGCGCCCCATTCCTTTCTTCGGGTGGCCCATGTTTGCGCGTACTTTGCGCAAACGTGGGGCTAACAAAACTCGATACCACACTCTCCAGTTCGTGATCTCTCTGGAAATGATGCAGCGAGCCCTCGCCGGTCACGGCCTCTACACGGCGTACTCCTGATGACACGCTGCCTTCTTTCAGAATCTTGATCAGGCCGATCTCGCCGGTCTGCGCGGTGTGCGTGCCGCCGCAGAGTTCGGTAGAAAAATCGCCAATCCGGATGACGCGAACTTTATCGCCATATTTTTCGCCGAACAGCGCCATAGCTTTGTATTCGTTAATGGCGACATCAATCGGCACGTCCTCGATGACTTCGACCTTCTCGTTGCGCAGGACTTCTTTGTTGATGAGGTATTCGATGTCCTGCAGCTCTTCGTCTTCTACCGCTGTGAAATGTGAGAAGTCAAAACGCAGATGATTGGGCGCCACCAACGATCCCGCTTGCTTCACATGCTTGCCCAGCACTTCGCGTAATCCGGCGTGGAGCAAGTGCGTGGCCGTGTGATTGCGCATGGTGGCTTCGCGAATTTCGGGATCGACAGCCGCCGTGACGATCTTCCCGACCTCTATTTCAACCTCTGATCTGTTGAGGATTGTGAGTGCAGAAACACCTTTAACCGCCGTTTGACAGTCGACGACTTCCGCCAAGAGACGATTACCGTCTGCGCTGTACAACCATCCACGGTCTGCGACCTGTCCCCCGGCGGCAGCATAGAATGGGTTCTGCTCGAGTACTACAAAGGATTTCCCGTCTGGTGCAATGACCAACGGATAGGGATTCGCTTCTGAAAACAGTGCTATAACTCGGGTTACCACTCGGAGCTTTTCATAACCGACGAACCGCAGAGTGTAAGCCTGTTTCGCCTCCTCGATTACACCTGGCTTATCTGCATAAGGGTTTGTCCCCTCGGCTAGTGCGCGAAGGTGTGGGTTGGCTGTCTGCTTGGCCACCCCTTTCCAGGAAGCGCGGGCGCGGGCTTGTTCCGCTTTCAGGGCTGCCTGGAAGCCTTCCTC
>DASPSE010000228.1:0-20503 GCA_035624085.1 Terriglobales bacterium | reverse complement strand
CGCGCCTGCCACATCGCGGCGAACAAGATATTGTGATTGGTGGGATCGAATTGTACATCGATGCCGCCGGTCTTGGCGTCCTTGTAGAGGACTTTCTCCCACGTGGCGCCACCGTCGCGGGTGCGGAATATGCCGCGCTCTTCGTTGTCAGCGAACGGATGACCCAGCGCGGCCACGAAGGCGATGTCGGAATTCCTGGGATTCAGGATGAGGCGTCCGATGGCATGGGTGTCGGCGAGGCCAACGAACTTCCACGTCTTGCCCGCATCAATCGACTTGTAAATACCATTGCCGCCGACGATGTTGCCTCGAATGCAGGCCTCTCCGGTTCCGACATAAATCGTATTCGGATCAGATTCGGAAACAGCCATGGCGCCGATTGAAGGAGACGCGTCTTTCTGCTTGTCGAAAATCGGCTTCCAGTTCAGGCCACCGTCCGTGGTTTTCCAGACACCCCCGGCGACTGCGCCGAAATAGTAGACATCGTCTTGACCAACAACGCCCGAGACGGCGACCACTCGCCCGCCGCGATATGGGCCGACCAGTCGATACTGGAGACCTTTCCATGGCCCTTTGTCCTCGCCTTCCTCCTGTTGAGCGGCGCCGGCAGCCGGCGTTGTCGCGGCCTCCACCGGTTTCTGGCCGGATTCCGAGGCAGGCTTTGATTGGTGCTTCTGTGCGGATGATATGGACGTGACCAAGGATACGAAGAGAATAATGATCGTAGCAGTTCGCAAGTGCGTGTTCCTCCGGAGACGTAACACGATAAATCCGCAGCCAGCAATTCTCAACAGGAAAACTGCATTTATGCGACGGGGCGAAACTCCGCTACTCCGGGCGCTTGGGGCAAGACCAAAGGAAGATTGGCTCCGCAGGGTGACTTTCGGCCCCTGAAGCGCCATGCTAGCGTAGGTGCATTTGATCCCATAGCGAACTGGCTTTGCAATCCGGAGGATTTTGAATACAATACTCATAACCCGCGGACACTCCTCCCGGTTTGGCATTCTCTGCCGCTGCGTCCGTCCCCCCGGTCGAATGGGAATCTGTCTGGAAGGAATTTCTTGCGGAAACCAGTTACGGAAGTCACTTGGCGCGAGTACGAACTCTTCATAACATGCAAGTAAGTACAGGATCGAGGCCCGGTTCATGCATGGCATAGCGGTTACCCTCCTGACCGAGGACAAAGAACGGCTGGCGTTGCTCCAGCAACGCCTGGAGACCACGCAAATTGGGCGTAACGTTTTTGGTCACGTCGGTTTTCCGGCGAGTCAAACCGATCCGATCCTGCGTCAAATCCAGGACGTGCGGGCTGAGGTCGTGCTGGTAGACATCGATCCCCAGAACGCGCAGCGCGGCATCCAGGCCATCGAGTCGATCCACAGCAATACCAGCGAGATTGTAATCTTCGCCATCGGCGCAATGAACAATCCGGAAACCATCGTTTCCGCGATGCGCGCTGGGGCGCGCGAGTATCTCGAACGTAGCGCCGCGACAGAAAGCATGGTGGAGGCGTTCACCCGATTCACGGCCTCGCGCAGCAAGGCGCGTACTACGTCAGGCCGCGCCCGAGTGTTTGCCGTCTCCAATGCCAAGGGTGGATCGGGCGCCACCACGGTGGCCGTCAACACTGCCATCGCCCTGCAGGAATTGCACTCGGGCGTGCTTCTGGTGGACTTTGCCAATCTCGGACATGCCGCCCTGCACATGAATGTGCGCCCCACTTTTGGGATCGTCGATGCTTTGCAGAACCTGCATCGCATTGACACTTCCCTGCTGCAAGGCCTGATGACCGCCTGTAAGAATGGGATGCAGCTACTGGCTGGTCCTCAACAGCCTCAGGTCGTGGCGCCCACAGTGTCGGAACTGGCGCGTCTCTTCGATCTGCTGGTGGCGCACTTCCGCTACGTGGTGGTGGACTGCTCCAACCGGGTGGATGAGACCGCTCGCGTGCTCTCCGACCTGTCCAACGCTGTTCTATTGGTCGCCCAAGCTGA
This sequence comes from Terriglobales bacterium, assembly GCA_035624085.1. Taxonomy (GTDB): domain Bacteria; phylum Acidobacteriota; class Terriglobia; order Terriglobales; family Acidobacteriaceae; genus JAFAGX01. The sequence continues at coordinate 18,509 of DASPSE010000228.1, read as the reverse complement.
CGTGGTCTCGCTGTGGAGTGCCGGCCGCATGCGGAGCTTCCTTGATGAAGGCACCGGGCGGGATCGGGTTCGCCTGGTGCTGAACCGCTACAAGAAGATTCCCGGCTTCAGCGACGAAGACGTGGAAGCGGCAACCAATTGCAAGATCCTCTGGAAGGTTCCCAACAACCACCAGGCCATTGCTCCCGCCATCGATAAAGGCGCTCCCGTAGCTTTCCACGAGAGTGTGGATGTCGGACGTTCGTTCCGTGGCTTGGCAGCCTTGCTGGCGGAAGCTTCTCCGACAGCGGAAGGCTCTTTGGATCTGGTCTATCAACCGGAGAAGTTAGACAAGAAGAAAGCCGCAAGAAGTTTGCTGATTTCTCCGGCACGAGCGGGACAGTAGCCCAGGCGCCCAAACTCTCTTACCGGCGCTGCGCTCAATTCACTTGGCGGCCGTCGTCTTGTTTTCCAGTCGTGAGTAAATGGCAGGATCCGCAGCGACCTCGTAGTACCAGTGTTCAGTCCAGTGCTGTCGCGAAAAAGTGCGAGGGTCAACCTGCGGCAAGCGGCTGCCACGCACTACGATCTTCCGAAAAATATCGTTACCAATTGGCACTAAACCACTCCACAGCTGGTATTCTCCGGGAGCTTTGAGTTCTGGAAACTCCAGCTTGCAGGGTTCCAGTGAAATTTCCTGCTGCAACTTTTGGAAGGCGGCCTCACTGATGCAAATACCATTCACGTTGTATTTCAGAATGAAGTCTTCAGAGCTGTCTTCCAACTCGGCGTCGCTGGCGGTTTGAAAAGCATAAACGTGAAACGGACTTTGCGACTCGTTCATGGTTTTGCGCAGGCGCTTGCTGCAGGACGAGAGCCGGTCGCTTTCATTGAGCGCGTCCGAGATCATGATGCGCTGCTCACCATCCATCAGGTACATGGGCGGGGAATCCTGATAGGAAATTCCAATTCCCAGTTCCAGGCTGGGCAGGCCCGACCGCTGCAGCAACTGGTTATACCCTCGGACAATTTCGACAATCTCGCGCGCAAGGACGGCGGCGCGGCAAACCGCCAGGCCCGGTTCACCCTCACGCTCCAGGAGGGCCAGGATGATCGCATCCCCCTCCAGGAAAACTTTGGTTGCCCCGTACTTGGATAAGAGCTTGTTTACCGGATCATAAAAATTGAGGCTGAAGTAGGAGGCCGGATTCAGTTCGCGCTCGAGCAGCGATCGGGTCAGGCGGGAAGAGTCGCGCACATCGGCTTTGATAATCACGTGGCGCGCGACCTTCTCCTCGCCGGATTTCTGTTCCTCCGGCAGTAAGAACTCGTAAAGTGTCCCGTTCATCCCCGAAAGTTGCCGGATTTTGTCGCTGGCCAGATTGACGCTGTCGAGCGCCCCGTTCAACGCCTCCAGTTGCCGCCGGTCACGGTGGTAGCGCATGAAGTCGCGCAGGAACCGGCCGGCTATTTTTGTGCGCTCTGAGCCGCGGTAGCCGGCCACGCGGTCGATGGCCGAATGCAGGCTGGCAGGCGACATTTTGCCGTGTTCCGCCATAAGTTTTTCGACACGCGCACGTTCTTCGCGTGAAATAAGAGCATGCTTCAGTTGCTGTGCGTTGATGAGGGGAGAATACTCCGCCAGAAGCGGAACCACTTCGTAGGACGCAATCACATGGTCAAGCACCCGTTCGCGTTCCAAAAGGCTCAGCCATTCAGCCAGACGCGCCTTTTGAGATCGCCCCTCGGGGGTGGACTCGTCCGGGATTCCTCCTCCGACCAACTCTTGCGCATTGTCCGGAACGTTGAGCCATCCATCAAGCGTGCGTTGCTCATCTTCGCCCCGCTCCAGATTCAGCGATTGCAGAAATTCGCAGGCGATTTTGCGGACGTTCCCGAAACGGTCAAGGTCACCCTCGAAATTGCCCAGCATTACGTAATGTTCCGCATTGAGGTGGGCATCGCTGCCGTCTTCGGTGAAGATAAGGATGTTCAGAAACAGTTTGTACTGTTCATCTGCACTGCCCCCGAAAAACGAGCGCCGCGTGCGAGCCAAGGTTTCCTTTTCGACTTCCCGCAAGGTACGAAACAGCTCTTCACCGGTTTTCCGCAGGATGATTCTCTTTGCCACCTGAAAAGCGGCCACGCGCTCGCGATATTCCAGGGCCTTCTGATGGCGAAACCCTTCATAACCTTTTAACGTCATGCGGCAACGCTCCAGAACCTGCGCAAATTGCAAATTGAGCTCCAAGCGCAGGAACTTGATAATTGCCGCTCGGGCAAGTAGATCGAGAACCGGATTTTCCTCCGTTTTGGCGCTGTTCAGCGCGGCCACGTGCAGCTCGGTGAGCAAGGTTTTCAGATCTGCCGGTTCGGCCTGAGGCTTGGCGCTCAGCTTCGACTGAATAAACTGATTCCGGGTTTTCATCGGCGCAGCCGCGCCCAATGGCCCTTCCAGATCACCATGGCGGATTACCAGGCGACTGATGTGCAGGCGAGCCTGCTCGACGAACCTGGGGCTGAGGTATACGTCGTGCCGCAGATTGTCCACGCCAACTTGAAGGCCCTGAAGCGACAGCGAAGGAGTATACGAGGTCAAACGCGGCGGAATGACTTGCTCCGCCTGATGACCAAGTCTAAAGATGGGTATGCGTGGCATCGGGATTCTGCGCTAGGGGTGCGCCGCCTGACTGACCAAGGTCGCGCGGAATTGCGCAACTACCATGGCCTGCTCTGCCGTCGGCACGTTTAATGCCGCCAGCTTTGCAGCCAGGGCTTGGGCCTGGGCCGTTGCTCCCGTGCTGCTATACGCACGCCACAGCAAATGCATGGAAAGCGGATCGTTGGGATTTTCCTCGAGATGAGAGATCGCCTCAGCAGGCTCGCCCTGTGCCAGCAATACGGCTCCCGCCGCTCCGTGATAGCCAAGCTGAACCGCCTGACTTCGGCTCTTTTCCGCCATGGCCTGTAGTTGATTGAGCGCGTCAACCGCAGTCTGCATGTCTTTCGCCTCGGCGGCGCGGGTAGCCCGAACCCGCAGAATGCGGGCCTGCTCGTCGCTGCGGTCGCTCTCAGAAAGTTCATGCGGCTCTTTTAGGATCTGTTGGGCCAGTTGCAGATGTTGCAGCGCTGACTTCAAATCAGGCTGATACATGGCGAGGATCCGCTGCGCTTCCGCTTCATAGAAAGCCAGCCCTGCCGAATGCGCATGCTTCCCCACCTCACCCAAAGCCTTTTCTGCCCGTCTGCGATTGTTCTCTCGAATCCAGGTCACCGCCTCTTGCAATTCATACTGAATCTTGGCGCTCTGGGTTCCCGCAAACACGATGGCCCGGTCGTATTCATCGCGCGCGTCCTGTTCCCGTCCCATCAATGCATAAGTGTCGGCGATGCCCAACTCCGAACCGAAATTCGGATCGGTATGGACGCTGATGCGGTATTGCGCAAGGGCAGCATCAAATCTTCCAGCCATACGAAGAATCTCGCCGTAGGAATCGTACGGATTCGGCTCATCGGGTTCGAGAGCCACGTAGCGCTCCATGGCTGCGAAGGCCTTATCGAAATCGCCGGTAAAGGCATACGTGTAAGCGAGGTCGTTCAAGGCGGCTGGGTAGTCAGGAAACAAAGTCAACGCATGCTGAAGGACTACCGATGCCTGCTCGTAGCGCTCCTGTTTGTTCAGCCAACCGCCGGCCAGAAAGGCCAGGCGATGATCATCCGGAAACATGGCGAGCAAATCGTTCATGGCGGCGATTGCGGGAAGATAATCGTCTTCCTGCGCTCCGGCTAACCAGCGGATCAGCAACTGCTCTCCCGGGCTGACCTGAGAAGCCAAACTCTTCGCCCGCCGCCGCGCCGCTCCCTGCTCGACTGGGTCAGTGCTGATCCTCGCGATCAGAATAAAAGCCTGCGCAAACTTGGGATCGGCTTTGGCCGCCTCCCGCAGGTGCTGGAGCGATTCATTGAGCCGGTAATCCTCGAAGTTTCGCATCGCATGCTCGAAGCTGCTTCGCGCCTCGGCCGACGAAGTTGTGACTGGGAGCGTTGACGGCGAATGCGTTTGCCCGGACGGGTTTGGCTTTGGCTCAGCGTCAGCAAACGCGAGAGATGACAACAGCAGGAGCGCGCAAATCCACCCGCGGTGGAGCATCGAGAATCCTCGGAACCTACTGATTTTTCTTACTTCTAAGCCGGAGCGTAGCACGGGCGTGCCAAGCGGCCAACGTTACCTAAGTGATCTTGGGAACGGTCGATCTTCCCCCAACTTCTGCTGGTAGCGCCGCGATTGACTTGCATCCGCGCTCCACCTACCATGTCACGGACTCATGATTGGCCAAACCATCTCGCATTACCGCATTGTCGAGAAGCTGGGCGGCGGCGGGATGGGTGTGGTTTACAAGGCCGAAGATACACGTCTGGGCCGCTTCGTCGCCTTGAAGTTTCTCCCCAGTGAAGTCGCGCATGACGCCCAAGCGCTGGAGCGGTTTCGCCGTGAAGCTCGGGCTGCGTCCGCGCTTAACCATCCCAATATCTGCACGATCTACGACATTGGCGAGCACAACGGACAGGCGTTTATCGCTATGGAGTTTCTGGACGGCACGACGCTAAAGCATCTGATCACAGGTCATCCTCTGGAAACCGAGACCCTGCTGTCACTGGCCATTGAAATCGCCGACGCGCTCGATGCCGCGCACAACGAGCGCATCGTTCATCGTGACATCAAACCAGCAAACATTTTCGTCACCAAGCGCGGACACGCCAAGATTCTCGACTTTGGCCTGGCGAAGGTTACTCGCGGCCCCACTGACCCATCCGTGCAAAAAACTCAGTCGGCCACCGCTATTTCCGAGGCGGATCTCACCAGTCCCGGCGCAGCGGTCGGAACGGTGGCCTATATGTCGCCGGAGCAGGCACGAGGCAAAGACCTGGATGGGCGCACCGATCTGTTCTCCTTCGGGGCTGTGCTGTATGAAATGGCGACGGGAACGCTGCCTTTTCGCGGCGATACTTCAGCCAACCTGTTCGATTCGATTCTGCACAAGATTCCCGTCGCGCCCGTGCGCCTGAATCCGGAAGTGCCGCTGGAGCTGGAACGCATCATTAATAAAGCCCTGGAAAAAGACCGGGAGTTCCGTTACCAGCACGCTTCCGAAATGCGAGCCGATCTGAAGCGGCTGAAACGGGAAACCGAATCAGGACACGCGCCGCACCGGACCGATGAAACACCCGCGCCTGCATCGGCCAGTCCTTCCGCCGTCAGCACCGCAGTTCCAGCGGCGTCCGCCTCAGGAATTGCGGCTTCATCCGCACCTTCGCAACCCACCGCCGCTGCTGCTCAAGGCACTTCCTCGGGTTCAGTCCTCATCGCCGAAGCCCAGCGTCACAAAGGCGTGCTGCTCGCCACAGTCGTAGTCGTCACGCTTCTGCTCATCGCCGCCGGTTTCGGCATATACAAGGTTTTCAGCCACAATGCGCCCGCAATCGACACGCGCAACCTCACCATTCGCCAGCTCACCGATCATGGCCAGGCCGTCGGCTTTGCCGCGATCTCCTTGGATGGCAAAGTGATCGCGTATGGCCGGCGTGAAGGCGAGCGCAGCCTGCGCGTCAAGCAGATTGCCACCGGCAGCGAAGTAACCGTAGTCCCGCCTCAGAGCGGATTCTTTGGCTCGGGCGCGGCCTTCACCCCCGATGGCAATTATCTGTACTACGCACACGACGATCCGACCAACCCGAACAACACTAATCTTTATGCGGTGCCGGCTTTGGGCGGGACGGCGCGACAGGTTGTAATTGACGTATCCAGGGCAGCCTCGTTTTCGCCTGATGGCAAGCGCATCGCGTTCACGCGCACCGTTGTCGACAAGGCTGAAGACGAGCTCCTGGTTGCCAACGCCGACGGCACCAGCGAACAGGTCATCCTGCGGCGGCAAACCAATACGCGAGGCTTCAACGGGGACCCTTCATGGTCCGCATCCCGTGATCTGATTGCCATCAGCGCCTTTGACCTCAGCAAAACTAGCATCAGCGACATCGTGGTCGCCTCTCCCGACGGCAAATCGGTCAAGGAACTTCCTCTTCCCATGCTGGCGTCAGCCGTGGCCTGGCTGCCCGATTCTTCCGGACTGCTTTTTAACGCCGGCGACAAATCCAACGGCTTCCGTGCCCAGATCTGGTTTCAGCCCTATCCACAGGGCCAACCTTTCAAAATCAGCAATGACTTGAACAGGTATCAGTCGCTCAGCGTGGCGGGTGATGGCAAGTCCTTTGTCAGCACGCAGGCACACGAAACAGCAACGATTTTTGTCGGCGACGCCCCCTCCGTCTTGAATGACAAGATCGATTGGAAGCTCACTGCCATCACGACGGAGCAGGCCCGCTATGGCTACGGCTGGATGGATTCCGGCAAGCTGGTGCAAGCGGATTTGGCCGGCCATCTCTTTCTTACTGCCACTGACGGATCTGTCAGCACCCGCCTGGGGCCGGGCGATGATTTTCTCTGGAATGTGTCTACTTGCGGTACCGGCGACATGATTGTCATGAACAAGCTTTCGGAGGACAACTCGCCGACGATATGGCGAATGAACACCGCAACCGGCGAGCTCAAGCAGCTCACCTCGGGTAAGAACGATCAGCAACCGGCTTGCTCGCCCGACGGCAAATTGGTGGTGTACGGCGTTTTCAGCGCAAGCGACAGCCTGGCGCACATTGCTAGAATCTCCATCGATGGAGGAACCCCTGTCGATTTAGCTCGCGGTAATGTCTCGAACCCTGCCATCTCTCCCGATGGCACGCTGATAGCCTATATGCGCGTCGACGGCCAAGGCGCGAACGCAAAAGCGAAGTTTGTCGTGCAGAAGTTAGAAGGCGGAGCATCGCTTCAGGAAATTCCAGCCTCGGGGGACAACGGGAATCTCAGTTGGACGCCGGATGGACATGCGCTCACCTATCTCCACACTGTAGGCAGCGTTCGCCATTTGTATATGCAGCCACTGTCCGGCGGGCCACCGGTCCAGTTGACCCACTTCGATACCGAACCATCGTTGATTACGAATTACGCCTGGTCGCGCGATGGCAAGAGGTTCGTTCTTACCCGCGGCCGCTACAACGATAACGACGTCGTCATGTTCAGCGGTTTCCGCTAGTCATTTTAAGAATGGCAAGGAGCCTGGCTCATGTTGGAGATCCAAACCAAGCACCTGGAACCGGACATCGTTCTCCTGGAACTGGCGGGGAGAATTACGATTGGCCGAGATTGCAAGCAATTGGAGTGGATTATTGATGGCCTCACAAAAGAAAACCGGAACAAGATCATTCTCGACCTGAGTGCTGTGACTCATGTTGACAGCACGGGGATTGGAATTATCGTCATGTCCGCCGGGCAGGTGAGGAATGCGGGAGGAGAGTTGCGCGTCGTATGTTCTCAAGGCCACGTCGAGCGAGTTTTGAAGATGACCAACGTCGATAAGGTCGTGCAGGTGCACCCCACGGCTGCGGCGGCGGCAGCCGGATTCTAGCAGCTTAGATTTTCAAGAAAACTCCCTTCTTATACAGGAGCCACATCGCCGCCCAGCACATCAGCACAAAGCTAATCGCGTATAACAAGGACGCGTGATAAGGGCTGGCCAGGGGCGCGAAAAGCTGTTCGTATAAGACCTCCTGCCAGTTCATGCCATTTTTCGTTGCCATGCGGTCAATCCAGTGGGCAATAACCTCAGCGAAGACGTAGGCTGCGATTGGATTCATACCAAAGACGAGAAAAAACTTTGTCCAGCGGCCGCGCCATTGCTTGGCATCCAGAACCCAGTAGCAGACGCCGAGGCAGAGCAGTGCCGCTCCGGCCGTAAAGACCACGAACGAACTTGTCCACAGATTCTTGTTGATCGGGAACCAGAGGTTCAAAATTTCGCCGGCAAGAACACCGAGAACGCCGAACGACAGCATTCCAAAAACCTTGCTTCCGGGAGAACGAGCGGAGCGCAGCCAGTCGCCGGTTAGCAGGCCGAGCAAGCTGGTAGCGACTGCGGGAATGGTGCTGATGACACCTTCGGGGTCGCGTGTGCCATCGTACAAGTGGCCAGCCAGCAACTTGCGGTCGAGCCAGGCCGCCAGATTGCGGTCAGGATCGAGAAATGGAATGTCATGCGCGGGCACGCCAAATCCGGGCACAGGCACGTAGCGCATGACGACCCAATAGCCGGCCAGACACGAAATGGCTGCAACCACCCAAGTCCGTTTGCCCGTCCACAAAGCGAAAGCCGCCGTAATGACGTAGCACGCCGCAATGCGCTGCAGCACGCCGTAAACTCGCCATGAGACAAAGTGATATTCATTCGGAAATCCGTTGAGAAACAGGCCGAGGGCAAACAGAATCAGACCTCGCCAAAGCACGTGGCCCAGAAGTCTTTGGCGTGACTCACCACGCTTCAATCGAGAGCTGAAGGAGTACGCCATCGCAACGCCGACGATGAAAAGAAAGAAAGGAAACACGAGATCGGTCGGCGTCCAGCCGTTCCATTGCGCGTGCTTCAGCGGCCAATAAGTCGTGCGCTCATCGCCGGCGTTGTTGACCAGAATCATCCCGGCAATGGTGGCGCCACGGAAAAGATCCAGCGACATGAGCCGTGAGGCGGAGGTGCGAGCTGGCGCCACGGCGGAGGCGTCCTGTCCTGCGACGATGGGAGTTGTCGAAGACATGCCTGTTCGGGAAAGCAACCTGCAGCCGTCTGCCCTACTACGGCCGCGTATCCAGCGGGTGTTTCGCCTTTTCGAAAAACTCGTTCTGCAATTGCAGGCTCATCTGGTCCGCTTTGACGGCGCGAATCGCTTCCACGATCGCGTCTTCCCAGTGGCTCATTTCGAACGCGCCGCGCTCTTTCGTCGCCGCCGACCCCTCGCCCGAATAATGATTGGGGAAGCGCGCATACCACCAGATCGCGGTATACAAGTCGTCCGGCAGTTTCAGCCGCGCCTGGTCCGCTCCTGATTCCTGAGTCGTGCGGTCCATGTGAACCAGGTCGGGACGTGCGATCAGCATCTTCGAAGTCTCCGACTCGCCAGCGTGCATATCGGGACCCGAAGCTTTCTTTGGCGGTCCGCCGGGCGGAGCCTCGGGAATTGGCAGGACATAGACGACATAGTCGTGCGGTTTCTCCAGCTGGGTTTGGGCAAAGAAAGGCAACAGATTCTCGTTGCCACCGTGCCCGTTCACGATGATGATTTTCTTGCAGCCGTTGCGCGCCATTTCGTCGGTGGTTTCCTGCAACAGCTCCAACTGTAAATGTGTGCTGTAGGCGATAGTGCCTGGCTCGTGTTTAGCTTCGAAGATCTGACCGAAATAGTACTCCGGGAACACCAGCGCATATTCGCGACCCGCCGCCTGCAGCACGGCAAAGCGCACATCGAGCAGGTCGGTTCCCAGAGGCAGGTGAGGTCCGTGCTTTTCCAAAATACCGAAGGGCAGCAGGCAGGTGGCTTTCGATTGCTCGATAGCCGCCCGGAAGTCTGCGGCCGTGAGTTCTTCCCAGCGCACCGGGAGCTTCGTCTGCGGCCACGCCAAACTTGCGGCGCAACAAAGGATTAGAGATGCAGCAGACAATCTGGCCATTAAATCGTTTCTCCGGATTTGCGCATTTTAGCACTGCCTATGCATCAGGCATAGAACGGACGAGTGTGAGTCGTGTGCTCCTTCCGCTTGGAGCTTTCTTCGCGAACTTTGCGAAGGACGCAGAGTGTTCAAGCAATCGAAGGCTGGGACAACGCCGAGTGTCATCGGCAGCTTCCGAACTTCCCATCTTGAGACGACTCGCATGCAGTCAGTGATTCTGATTACTCTGGTAATCATGCCCGGTCGCGATTGCGAGACTATCATCCGGGTAGAGTACCGTTCATGAAGAAGTTGAATCTTATACTTTCGCTGACGAATAACGACAACGACTACCAGTTAGAGCAGGCCGCCGCAGCCGAAGAAGCCGCGAAGCGCCTGGGCGTGAACCTGCAGACCGTCTACGCCGAAAATGACGCGATCACCCAAAGTCAGCAATTGCTCCAGATAATCCAGTCACGTTCGGCTGCGACCCCGGACGGAATCATCTTTGAGCCGGTAGGCGGCACGGCTTTGCCTCAGGTGGCGCGCGCGGCGGCAATCGCGGGAATCGGCTGGGTAGTATTGAATCGTGAGGTCGACTACATTCCCGAACTGCGCAGGGTTTATCACATACCGGCTTTCACCATCACTTCCAATCACGAAGAAGTAGGCCGCATTCAGGGACGGCAATTGGCGGCGTTGTTGCCCAACGGCGGATCGGCGCTTTACATTCAGGGTCCTTCGGAAAGCCTGGCAGCGAAACAACGGACCGCCGGCATGTGCGAGACCAAGCCGGGCGACGTTGAGGTGAAGCTGATGCGGGCGCATTGGACCGAATCCAGCGCCTATCGAACGGTGAGTTCCTGGCTGCGCCTCTCCACCTCGCATCAGATTCATATCGATGTGGTCGCAGCCCAGGATGATTCGATGGCGATGGGAGCGAGGAAAGCGTTCGAGGAGCTGCCGGAGGGTAAAGAGCGCGACCGCTGGTTGAGCCTGCCCTATCTTGGATGCGACGGCCTGCCCGACAGCGGGCAAGCCTGGGTGCGCCAGGGCTGGCTCACAGCCACCATTTATATTCCGGCAAATGCGGGCAAAGCAGTGGACGTGCTGACGCAAGCCGTGCGCACCGGCTCAATCCCGCCAGAGCAGACTTTGACGGTACCAGTGTCAATTCCTGCCATAGAATCGCTGGCCTCCTCGCCTGCAGCAAAAAACCAGGCACTCTCCGCGGGAACGGTGTGAGTGATTACCTCGCTTTAACTACGGAGCCACCGAGCATCACTCCTTTGCCGTCACGATTTCCCCGACTACTTTTCTGGCCTGCAAAGTTCCTGCTAAATTGAGACTTCTTCGAGGAGCGCTCATGCCTACTCTGATCGCGCAGCCTACTCGCATCGCTGCACCAGGAAGCAAACCAAAACTAATTGATGAATACATCGGCCGCGTGAACAGCGACACGGCAGGCGTTAGCGTCGCACACATGCGCAGTCCCCAAGGCTGGGAGGAGCCGGGACAGCGTCCTGAGTTTGACGAGTTCACGGTGGTGCTGAAAGGAACGCTGCGCGTACGACACCGGGATGGCGTGATCGATGTCGCTGCCGGCCAGGCGGTCATTGCGCATCGTGGCGAGTGGATCCAGTACTCCACTCCCGCCCCAGGTGGCGCGGAATACATCGCAGTGTGCCTGCCGGCGTTTTCGCCGGAGACCGTTCACCGCGATCAGACGTAGCCGGCCACTCCGGAAAATCGGAGAGCGCGAAAAGAGCGGGGAGAGCATCGAGGTTCACAGAAGAGGATAGTACGCCGATCCGATTTTCGTCCCGCGTCGAACTCTAGGTGCACGAATCGCCAAAACGATGTTACGCCCGCGCTGCACCAACCAATCATCGTGCCGATCGGCAGTCTGCAAGACAAGGTCGTTATGCGACCGCTATAATAGCCTCGACGCACATATCTCGCCCGACGCTGGCTGCGAAGCTCAGGGATGGAATGGAGAGCCCAAGTTCAGCCAAGAGCGACAGAAGTAGCAGCACTAATCAGCGTAAGCAGATCAATCACTTGCCCTGGAAGAACGGGCGCGTAGCTCAATTGGCAGAGCAACTGACTCTTAATCAGTAGGTTGAAGGTTCGATTCCTTCCGCGCTCACCATCTTTTCAGCAAGTTAGCGAAGACGAAATCACTCGGAAATCAGTTCAGCCTTCGGCATCGCTAACCTTACAACTTTCTCTTGTGCTGAGCGCATGTCCGCTGTCACCGCGTCACCATAGATGTTCATGGTGGTGCGGATGTCGGCATGGCGCATGAGCCTTTGCTGGACACCCACAGGAGTGCCAACCGAATCCAGCCAAGACCTGTATGTATGACGGAGGCTGTGAGTACCCAGCCTGCCGATGTCCGCTTTGTCCGCTGCCTTCTGGTATATGCGCCAAACCTGATCGTAGGACCAAGGCAATTGACCAAGCTGGACAGGGGAAGCGAAGACCCAATCCTCCGGTGCCGGAAACTGCGTGGTTTGCTTCCACGTCTTCAGAGCCTCCAACAGCTCCCGGCCCATCACCATGTGTCTGCGTGACTCGGTGGTCTTCACATCGTCCACTTGCTGACAGACGATGCCGCGTTCCACGCGAAGCTTACCGTTGAGCCAATCGACATCGGCCCACTTCAACGCCAGGCATTCGCTGATCCGCAGACCGAGACAGCAGCACAACAGCGCAACAGTTCGGAATGGTTCGTCCAGGTATTGGACGAACTTCTGAAACTCGTCCACGGTCAGCCTGCGCGGTTGCCGCGTTCGCTTGGTCAAACCCTTGACCCTGACCAGTTCCATTGGATTTCGCTGTGTCGGCACCTCACCCCGCCACATTGCGAAGTCCCACAGAATGCTGAGCACGCCTCGAATGTGTGCCTTGCTCTTAGGTGCAAGAGACAAAGAGTCCAACCAGAGTTCCACAGGACGTGCCTGGAGTTCTGTCAGTGCCGAATCACCCCATCGTGGCAAGATGTGGTTCCTCAGCCAAACCTCGTAAGCACGTCGCGTGTCGCTGCGCTTGGGCATCTTTTCCCCTCGATATTGCTCAACCAGCTGCTTCATTGTGACGATGGCCCTCTCCTGCTGCAACCGCATATCCCGGCGCAGGATGTCGGCCCTCCGTAGTGCATCTGCTCTGGTTGGAAGCTCCGCCAGAGTTCCCAACCTTCGGCTGTGTCTTCTGCCTTGCTCAAGCCAGAGGAAATTCCAAGTCGCTCGGGCTTTGTTGAACACCACACTTCCGTTAGGTCGCCGTGCTCTCATTTCATCCTCTCCTTTCTTCAGAGAGCACAGTTGGCGGGATGGAGCTTAGCACAGGACGCGAGAGGAGGGCAGAGTCCAAATCCTCCCGCCGAAAGCGCCACACCCGCCGTTTGGTGCCGGACAGTGCAAACGCGTTCACTTTGCCCTGGCGAACCCAAAGCAAGAGTGTACGGATTTTGACCTTCAAGTGTTGGGCGGCTTCGTCAGCCGTCAACCATTCCGTTTGTGCTTTTGCCCTCATTTTCCACCCCAGCTGTCCTTACCTAGTCTGCATCAGTCCCGCTACGTGCTTTCGGTTGCCCTGTTGCGAGCGTATTGTGTTGCCACAAGGCTCACTAAGATCACCACTGCCACAATCGCAACCAGCCCTAAGAGGGTGAGTCTCATGCTGCCTTCTCCGGTTTGGCGATTCCGTCACAATCTTTATCTGGACACCGGTAACCTTCCAACTTCCCGTTGACCCAACTCGTCTTTATTAGGTCCTCGGTTAACCAAAACTTCTTGCCACACTTCGGGCACTCGAATTCGTAGCGGTGCTGCAGTTCGGCCAGACGCTGCCAAATATGGTTCCCATCGGCTTGCTCAACCAACGCCTCAAACTGCCGAATCCCGCTTTCAATTCTCACGAACAGCTGCAAGCCGCAGGGATCGCAATGAACATAGGGCTTGCCCTTCTTGGTGGTCCGCACTTCGCGGGGCTTGCCACAGATACAGCATGGGAAAAGCCTTGGTTCCTTTGTCAACAGAGGTTTCATCTATGTGTTCTCCGTATCATCGGCATCTTGATTAAGCTGACCAGATTGCCGGAGTTCCGACAAAAGCTTGTCCGTCGTGCTGAGCCATTGGTAGGCATTCTTCCCGTCCTTCTGGGAAACCACTTTCACCTCCCCTGCCTGTACGAGCCGCTTGAGCACCGTGTGGATCACAGCCAGCGGATTTGAGTACCGGGAAAGGTCAAGCTTTCTGGCTTCCAGCTCTCGCTTAAGTTGTCCTGGGGTCAAGGGGAAGAACTTTTCTTCCAACATGGCGCGCGAAGACTCCGTGATTCCTTTCTTCAGGTGAGTCTTGGTGATGCGGTCGATGCTTCTCTCAAAATGCTTTCGATCCAGCTCAGCGCAGAGGTTCTGCAAGTCGCTGACGACGGCATGAAGACGAGCAATCTTCTCATCGAGCTTCTGGCGTTTCACTAAGTGACGGGCCAGGTCTTGCTTGGCTTCATAGAGCGTGCGGTGGTAGTCTCGTGTTCTCATCACACAAATTATAACACAAATATGTGTAATAGTCTCTTTTGTCGCTGCGTTACGGGAAAACCAGGCTGGAGCCCCCGACGGCGGGGTCGGCGCGGATGGCTTACGTTACATACATACGTAACGTTATAACGTGAGGGGAGCTCACTCGGAGGAGGAGGTCCAGCGTCGCTTTTTCTTAGCCCCTTCCTGAGCGGCGGAAGTATTCCAGGCGGGCTTGTCCGCGAGCCGTCAGTCGATAGGCTAAATGCCCGCGCCGGGAGTTGGGGTGTCGTTCCAGGAGTCCCTGCTTTTGCAGTCTTGCAAGATAGCTGTAAAAGGAGCGGCGGTCGGGAGCCGGCCTAAGTTGGTTGCAAGCATAGTCGGGCGTCAAGAACTTGCCACTTCTTGAGAAAATCGCCAATACGAAAGATTTATTCATCGCATCGTTTCCGGTGCAACCATGTCCGATTAGCCACATGCTAGTGTATGATAAGCTAGAAATTAAAGCAAAATTAGCAAAGCGCCATCTCCCTTGAATTCTCTGCTGATACATTTCGATCTTTAATTTGCTCGTTATTTCTTTTTCTTGAAAAGCTAAGAAGATCATCTCCCGGTGTAGACAAAACTGCAAGAAACCGATTCTGGCTGGTCGAGATGATAGGTTCGATCAAAAATTACTTCACTTTTTCTGCCAATTCCAGGGCTGACGAACTTAATATCGTTGCTGATATTCCCGAGATCAATTTACATAGCTAAATTGCCATTATTTTCTAGCTTTACGATTCTCGTAATTTGCCAGCCTCTTAATTCGTGTCGTCATCACAAAAATTTTGTCGCGAGGGATTTGAGTGATATAGGTATTTTCGCCAATTGGCAGCTTTATAGTTTCCGGTTTGCCAACCATCCTTCAACTGACGCGTCGGGTTTGAAAAATGGCGCAATTGTAGGAGATGCTGGGACGCCCGTGCTAGCATCATTGTAGTGGTGGATTTTCGCTTCCTGCTGAAGCTGCCGCTCCAGATTCAACAAAAGCCTCCTTTCTCCAGGTGGGACAGCACCGAAAAAGGAGTTCTGCATGGCTATGGACGACATTAGAAAACTAGTCGGTGTGGGGAAGGCAGAGGGCTATTCCACGGACCGCGAGATGAATAACCCCATTCCGCCCGGCATGCATTCCGCGCAGGACGTAGACGATTTGCTTGCCGCCATTCGCACCCGTGGCCTTGACGTGCTAGAAGGGGAGCCTCAGCTACCTTATTCGGCTCTGGAACAAAGGCTTGCTAGCGAATCAGACGAAATTGATGTCAACCCGGCACCGGGCGTCCCCGAGGCGGCCAACGATCCGGTGCGCGCTTACCTGCGCGAGATGGGCACCTCGCCTCTGCTCACCCGCGAAGGGGAAGTGGACATTGCCAAGCGCATCGAGCGTGGACAACTCTCCGCGTTGAAAGCGCTTTCACGCTCTCCCATTGTGATCCATGACGTTCTGGCCATGAGCGACGATTTGAAACGCGGCGTGCGCTCGATTAAGGAAACTGTCCTCTTCGATGAGGAAGACATCACCGAGGAGATTCTGCAGGACCGCGTCAAGGAGGTCACGTGCCGCATCGACCAGCTGCATAAGCATTACAAGACAGCCCGCCGGCTAGCAGGACAGTTGGCGACTCTTCCGGCGGATAAGAAGGCACGCAAATACCGCCGCTGCCGATTCCGGCTGAGCCGCGAGGTCGTTCACATTTCGCTCATCATCCGCAACCTAGGGTTTACCCTCTCGGAGCGTAAGCGCCTGACGGAACGGGTGAATAAAACCATGGAACTCATGCGTTTGCTTGACCGCCAGCTCGGTAACCTGGAAAAGAAGATTGCGAACACGCGCAGCGAGGAACTCAAGAAGAACTACCGCACCACGCAGCGACGGCATCGCGCCGACATGAAAAGGCTGGAAAACGATGCCGGCATGACGTTTGCGGAACTGCAGCGCACGCAGCGCGAAATCATCAAGGGCGAGATGGATGCGGAGCAGGCAAAACACGAGCTCATCGAAGCCAACCTGCGCCTCGTGGTTTCCATCGCTAAGAAGTACAGCAACCGCGGGCTTCAGTTCCTCGATCTGGTCCAGGAGGGCAACGTCGGCCTGATGAAGGCGGTAGACAAGTTCGAGTACCGCCGCGGCTACAAATTTTCCACCTATGCCACGTGGTGGATTCGTCAGGCAGTCAGCCGAGCGCTTGCCGATCAGGCGCGCACCATCCGGCTCCCGGTGCACATGATCGAGATCGTCAACAAGCTGGTTCGCACCTCGCGGCAACTGGTCCAGGCGCTGGGCCGCGAACCTACGTCGGCGGAGATTGCGAAGCAGATGGACATTCCCGAGGCGAAGGTGCGCAAGGTGCTCAAGGTCATGCGGGTGCCGATCTCGCTGGAGACGCCCATTGGCGAGGAGGGGGATTCTCACCTCAGCGACCTCATCGAAGACCGTGCTGGAACTTCGCCTGCCGAGGCGGTGATGAATGTAAACGTGAAGGAGCGGACTGCACACGTGCTGCGCACTCTCAGTCCGAGGGAAGAAAAAATCATACGGATGCGGTTTGGAATGGAAGACGGCTCGGAGCAAACACTGGAAGAGGTTGGCCGAGCGTTTTCCGTCACCCGCGAACGCATTCGCCAAATCGAAGCCAAGGCCCTGCGTAAGCTGCGCCATCCATCGCGCTCCCGCGAACTCAAGTCATTTTTCGATGACGTACGTGAATAAGCAAGCTAGGTGGGCTCACAACCAAGCTTCATACTGCGGACAGGAACTATCCTGCCTTCGCATGCAGCGCCTGGCGTGTAGCTTCGAGGGTCTTGATGAGCGACTCCTTGGGGAGTTTCTCGATGATCGGTTCGATGGCCCATCCCAGTCCAAATGGCACGTCACGCGTCAGAGATATAGCACGGCATTCGACGACTACGCCGGCATTAAGCTCCTCGAATCGCCAATAGGAATACAGGCGCCATAGGAATCCGTAACCGGTGTCAGGCAGCAAGACTCGCTCTGCCGGGCTTCCGGCATTTTCCACTTCTGCAATCTTGGTTGTGTACGAGGTGCAGATCCATCGTATTTGGCCAACGGGGCGATAATGCACCTGATGATCCGTATCCAGGACAACAGTGATGACCTTCTTCTTCAGAAGCCGCAGATAGACTTGGAAATCGTCACCGTCACGACTGATGAGTTTTGAATCAATTACCTCGGGTTTGTAGGTGTTCTTATGATTGTTGTAATCCTGGATTACGGCGAACACGTCCGTGATGTTCGTTTGAGGAATGAACGCCGCCGCAATCCAGTCGTGGATCAGACCCTTCGGAACTTTGACCGGCCCTTCGCCAGACCAAATTTGGGCCGCCACTTGCCCCCGATCGACGACCTGAGCTCGCTCTGACGCCTGCTGTGACCACAGGAATGACCCGCTCGCGTCCAAACTCTTCGCCATCTCGGTTTCAGTGTTGTGAATATACGCATCAAAGGCATTCAGGGTACTCGGGTTCAGTTGCACCGGCTTTACAGTGAGCACCATCAGATCGGACCTTTGTGAATCGTGATCCGTACACATCTGCTTGTCAACGTCCGATCTAAGGTTTAGGTGTGGGGAGAGTTGGGAAAAACCATCATTGTGGAAGATTGGATTCTCACGTACAGTGAGATAACTGTCGAATGAAAAGAACCCACGTTGTAACAAGGGATGGCGGTTCCCCTATCCGCACGCAGGAATATCAAGAAGCCAACGTTCCAATTTTGGGCGAAATACTGTTTGCGGCCGAGTTGGTTCTGCTGCATGCCGCGCCCTTGTATTACGGTCTGGGAATACCGCACGGCGACGGTTCCGCAGTGATTCTGCTCCCCGCTTTCCTTTGCCCGGATGGTTATTTGACACCCTTGCATCAGTGGCTGGCGAGAATTGGATACAAACCGTTCTTTTCCGGCATAGGTTTCAACACCGAGTGCCCGAATCTCCTGATCAAGCAGCAGCTGAACGCGACCATCGAGAAGGCTCTGGCCAAATCGGGGCGCAAAGTCCATCTGGTCGGTCACAGTCTGGGTGGAATTATCGCTCGCTCGATAGCCGCGCAGCGGCCATCGGATGTCGCTTCGGTTATCACCTTGGGTGCGCCCTTTCGCGGTACAGTGGCCCACAGCAGCATTTTGCATGCGGCTGAAATGGTTCGACGCCGCATCCGCGCGAAACACGGAAGCGGCGTGCTTCCGGACTGCTACACCGGGCACTGCACTTGCGATTTCCTGAATTCGTTGCGGCACGCGATGCCCGCGTCGGTAGCAGAAACCGCTGTGTACAGTGAGGGCGACGGAGTCGTTGACTGGCGATATTGCAAGACAGACCGCGCCGAATCGGACTTCTCAGTCTCAGGAACGCATGTCGG
>DASPSE010000218.1:0-2979 GCA_035624085.1 Terriglobales bacterium | reverse complement strand
GCGGTTCCGATGCTGCCAAACCCGGAAACCAGGAGCGCGAGCGTCCAGTAGTCTGAGCTATGACCCAGTGAAAATGCGTGCGCTGTTAAAGGTGCGTACGCCCACCATCCAACGTCAGGTGCATTCCCCGCTCCATACAGTCCGCTTCCGCCGAAAAAACTGAAATACAGCAAGAAGCCGCCAAATGCCGACAGCCAAAAACTGAAGGCATTCAGCCGCGGAAACGCCATGTCGCGCGCACCAATCATCAACGGGACAAGGTAGTTGGCAAATCCGAACAGAACTGGCATAGCCACGAAAAAGATCATGGTCGTGCCATGCATGGTAAACATGCGGTTGAATACTTCTGGAGAGACGAAATCGTTGTGCGAATGCATCAACTGGATGCGAATGATGAGAACCTCAATACCGCCCAACACCAGAAAGACGAGCGCATAAGCGATGTAGAGAATCCCGAGCCGTTTGTGATCGACGGTCGTGACCCATTCATGCAGGGTATCGACCCAAGGCCTCTCTTGAACCTGAACGCCAGGAATTGTGATCGCGTTCGATGACATAGCTCTTCTTCGTTTCTATTCGGACTTCCTTATTGAAGCGTTTCGAGATACCCCACCAATGCGTCCAGATCCGAGTCACTTAACTTCATCGCTGGCATCAGTGAAGCGTGCTTGATCGCGTCCGGGTTTTGGATCCAGAGGCGTAGATTCTCTTCCGTATTCAGGGCCGCACCAGCGGCAATCGTGGTGCGGCTCATCAGGTGCGTCAAATCCGGCCCGAAGCGGCCGTTTGCGACTGTGCCGTTGATCGAGTGGCAGTTTATGCAGGCCGTGGTTTCGAATACCCGCTTGCCAGCGGCAGCTCGTTCGTCTCGAACTGCAGGCCGCCGTTGCTCACGCACCCATTCCGCAAAGTCTTCAGGGCTATCGACCGACACGCGCAGGAGCATCTTGGCATGCTGGGTTCCGCAATATTGCGCGCACTGACCGACAAAGATTCCCGTGCGCTCGGGATCCATCCACATCCGGTTGGGGTGATTCGGAATGAGATCAGTCTTCCCCGCCAGCTCCGGCACCCAGAAGCTGTGGTCGGTATCCGCCGAAAGCAACTGCAAGAACGTCGGCGTCGGATGCGCTGGGTCGCTCACCGGAATGTGCAACTCGTTGGCCGTCACGACGCCAAGTTGTGGGTACCGGTATTCCCACCAGAACTGATGGCCGATAACAGTGACTTCCACTGCACTCGGGGGCATCGGAGCATCCTGTATCTCGTGGATGCCTCGTGCTGTCGCCACAAACAATACGATCACAATCAAAATCGGGATAATCGTCCAGCCCAATTCGATCTGTGTACTTCCGTACACCTGGGCTGGCTCACTGTTCGCACTCGCCGATCTCGCCCGGAATTTGGAAATTGAATAGACCAGCAGGGTAGAAACAACTACGAATATGATTCCCGTGGTAATCAGTACAAGAATTGACAGGTGAAGGATCGACTTTGCCGGCGTGGATTGAGGAGAAAAGATATTTGTCTGCCCCATTGAAGAAAGAGCTGCAGCGGCAGCCGTCGTCAGACTACAGAACAGGAACATGAGTGAGCGAAAGGTAGCCCTGAGGGTCGTGTTTTTCACCCGTAGCATCCCCTTCCCCCGCGTCTGTACCTCTACAGGGTCAAATCCACGCTAAGTCGTAGCACTCGACGGTCCAATTCGACCTTAGGTTTGAGATGGTTATGGTTAGCACAAAATGCGCTCAATGGGGACCTAAGGGTGTCAGTGATCTGACACTTTCGTCAGAAAACGAGCTGGCGTTTATGATCCGCGCTCACATTGCAAAGGCGTGCCGTCCACTTGGAGCAGCAAGTTCGATCATCAAACGGTCGGGGCGGTCGGGTCCTTGGTTTGTACGGCTGATGCGCAACGCGGAGTCATTTGTTCAATTTCGTTACGAACGGCGCATCCCGAGCATCACGGAGCGCCGCGGTTATTTGTACCAGGTTGAGCAGCGACGTCGGATAGATACCAAACCAGATCAACAGAATTGAGAGCCCGGCCACGACGAACACGCCGCTCTTGGATGTCACTGGAATGAGAACATTCCTTGGCGGGGCTGAGTATAATGCCACGACGATGCGCAGGTAGTAGAAAAGGCCGGCGACACTGGTGACTGCGAGAACCAAGATTAAAGGCCAGGCGGAGGCGCTTGCACCAGCCGCGAGTACATAGAACTTGCTGACGAATCCCATGGTTGCGGGAATTCCGGCGAGCGAGAGAAGTGCGACGGTTAAGACAGAGGCGAGCACTGGTCGTTGCCAGAAGAGGCCGCGGTAGTCCTCTATATCGTCGGCGTCGCGCGCGGCGCTGGAGAGCACCGTCACAACTCCAAACGCAGCCAGTATCGTTGCAGTGTAGGCCACGAGATAGAAGCTCACCGCTTCGATTCCCATGGCTCCGCCGGCGATAAATCCCACCAGTATGTATCCGAAATGGGCGATCGAAGAGTAAGCCAGAATCCGCTTAATGTTTCTTTGCTGCAAGGCGAGCAGATTGCCCGCGCACATGGAGGCAATCGCGATAATGGCGAATACGAGGAACACGCCGCGATACTCGAGCGCGCCAGACAAATAAGCGTAGCGCAGCAGCAACGCCACCATCGCAGTTTTGGATGTTGTAGCTACGAACGCCGCCACTGGGGCAGGTGCGCCTTCGTAGACGTCCGGCGTCCAGAGATGAAAAGGAACCACGCCGAGTTTGAAGCCGATTCCAGTAACTGTAAGCACGACTCCGGGCACGAGCAACGCTAGACTGGACCCTTCGAGCGAGATTTCCCGGATGCGAGAAAAGTCCATCGTCCCGGCATCGGCGTAGATGAGGGCCATGCCGAAGAGGAGGAATGCGGCGGACGCAGAAGCCAGGATCAGATACTTGATTCCAGCTTCGAGCGCTTGATTTCGCTCTTTCAAGTACGCAATTAAGGCATACAG
>DASPSE010000213.1:0-8245 GCA_035624085.1 Terriglobales bacterium | reverse complement strand
CAGAGCCAGCCAAAAGATGACGGCCAGCAGCAGTGCGGCAAGGCTGGTCTCCCACACATATCGCGTCGACCAAAAGATCACCGGAGGCAGCAGCGCCCAGGTCCACGAACTCCAGACTGCGACTCTTTCGCCGAAGCATCGTTTCGCAATCAGGAAAATCGGGACGGAAGTCACTGCCGAGAAGATGCTGTTGAGACTAAGCAACACCAGCGCCGAAGCCTGCGTGTAAATCCCAAAAACCTTGAAAACTCCGGCAATCAAGAATGGGTACAGCGGTGGCTCCCAGGCAGTTGGGCCAGTATTCCCACTGAACGGGCTACTGAAACCCTGGCCAAGGGCGAGCGCGCGCCCCATCCGCCCCATCTCGAAGCCAAAGCCGAAATTGTCGTCAAGAGTCTTGAACCTGTACGTATGCGCGATGATGATGTAAGCCAAGCGAAGAACGAGGGCCATGAGCACAATCCAGAAGAATGACGCGCGAGCCTGGGCCCACCACCGGCGATAGGAGGCGAGAATGCCACGCGCCTCAGAGATTGCGGCGGCGCTCAAGTCCGCACCTGGGATTGTGTCAAGATGCTTTCATTTGTAGCTGATACGCCCGTGATCGGCAACCCTGGCGGGGGAACAGGTCTCTGCCCTGTTTTATTGAGGATTGCGAGATATATTGACCCCACAGAGTTGTCATTCCGAGCGGAGTTCCGTCGTCCGGCGCGCGGACGACGGAACGTAGTCGAGGAACCTGCTGTTCAATCCATCAGGAAAGCAGGTTTCTCGACTCCACAAGATCATCCGCCAGCGGATGCTCTTGCTTCGCTCGAAATGACTGAGAAGTTTAGATGTCACTATTTTCTGCGATGCTTAGTAGCCGACTGACAGTCCGCAGCTCTTGCCCAGAATGGGAAAGTGACACGCCCGGCGGATAACAAAATCCGTTGCGGAGCGCTCCGTCAGAGGTAAGCTTCGAGAATTACAGAGTCACGCGGCTTCCTCGCGTGTTCTCCGACAACTCATTCCGCAAAGGAGAAACTCATGCCGCAATTGCCTTCCATTCAAATCTCGGTAATCAATGCCAGCACGGTGCTGAACGACAACGAGATTCGTCCGGTGGTCAATGCACTGCAACAGCAAGTTACGAATGATTTCCGCCCCGCTTGGGGGATCGATGCCGAACTGACGTTTGTTCCAACCGGCGCCACCCCACCCACGGGAACCTGGTGGCTCACGATTCTTGACGATACCGACCAGGCCGGCGCCCTCGGATACCATGACTTGACGCCCGATGGGCTGCCCTTGGGCAAGGTATTCGCCGGTACGGACCTGAAGTACGGGAGCAGCTGGACAGTCACTGCCAGCCACGAATTGCTGGAGATGCTGGCTGACCCCAACATCAATCTCACTGTATTTGTGCAGAATGCGAATACAACCGGCATGCTTTACGCCTACGAAGTTTGCGATGCCTGCGAAGCCGATAACAATGGATATAACATCGGCAACGTACTGGTTTCGGACTTCGTTTATCCCTCATGGTTTGAAACCTTCCGAGCCGAGGGGTCGACCCAGTTCGACCAGACCAACCACATTCAGTCGCCGCTGCAGTTGCTCACCGGAGGGTACATCGGAGTTTTCAATGTAAGCGATGGAAGCGGCTGGACACAGATCACGGCCGATAAGAAACTCACGGAAACCAATAACCGAGGGAACGTAGGCAGCCGCCGCGAACGCAGGCGCACGGCCCGTAACCTGTGGGTTTTAAGCCATACGAACCGGGAGATCATGCGCCGCGCCGAAATGTACCGGCAGCGCATGCAACACATCACCACGCGGAAGGCCGCGGCTTGAATCTCTGCATTGCTCCCCGCCCCGCGCTACGGCGCGGGGATTTTTCTTTGTTAGGCAGTCAGGCAACCAGCGGTTAGACGCCCAGCTTTTTCACTTCTTCGCTGTAGTACTTGCGGTAAAGGATGTCCCACTCCTGGCTGCCCTCCAGGATGGTACGCTTCTGGCTTTCGATTTTGTGCCGGGCGGCCTGATCGATTTTCTCCTCCTGGTTGAGCAGTTCTTCCAGGATTTTCCGCACTTCCAGCCGGATGGTATTGCGATCCTCGACGAAATCCACCTCGCTCATTTCAGCCAGTGCATCGGTCACAACGTGCGCTACCTTGTTCGCCTTGTCGCGGTTCAACCTCACAGCACCGCCTTGTACTTGCGCACCAGTTCATTCTTGACCTTGCGGAACATCTCCTGATAGTTGGCGCCGGTTTTGCGCATCTCTTCGGAATAAGCTTCAAGAATGACTCGTACTTCGTCGTTGATGCGGTCCTCGAGGGACAATTCCTCCAGCATGGCGGCATGCACCTTTTCGGTGACGACCGGGACGGCCTTGGTCTCAATAAACTGGCCGGCTATGAGCTTCTTGGTGACTTCGCGAGCGAGGTAGGTCACATATTCTTTCGAGAGCAGCATGATGCGGATCGGATGTCGTTGTGGAAGAAGTAGTGTAGCACAGTAAGCATTCAGCACTCAGCAGTCAGCACTCAGCCAAATCGGGCAACTCTTTCCGTACAGAGAATGCTGATCGATCGTATCTGGGCTGAATGCTGACTGCTGAGTGCTGATTGCTCTACACCTGACACCCGCCCTCATTCCGGCATACAATGCTGGAGACTCCAGAAATTATGTCGCCGCTTCCTGACGATCTCGCCAGTCTCAAAGATGACATGATCGCCTTCATCGAGGGCCATGGTCTGCGCCGCTTCCCTGGCCTTGTCGAATACGACGAAGTTCAGAGCGTCATGTGGAAGTCTGGCGAGAATCCCGAAGGTTGGAAGGACTTTGTGGAGCTTGCCAAGGCTGCGGGAGCGCCGTTTCTAACCATGGACTCGTGGCGGCTGGAGCGCAGCGAACTGGATGAACTGATCCAGCGCTTGAGCAGCGCTGAGTTCACGAATGATGAAGATCTGGAAGACGCGCGCTGGCTCCGCACTTATGTCGGCAAGACGGGATTTGTGCAGCTGGGTTTTGCCCACCAGGGCGTCATGATGATTTATGAAGCTTCGACGCCTTGGTACGAGCGCTACCAAAATATCCTCGAAATGGCGGAAGACTTCGCCGGCCTGCCGATTGACGAACCGGACGACGACGAGCCGTAGACATTCTTGAATGATGATTCTTGACTGCTGAATTTAAACCACAGGGAACACAGAGTACACGGAGGAATGCGCAAAATGGGTTGCGTCCTCCGCGTCCTACGTGGTTGAGGACAATTTTCCTTTGTGATCCTTCGTGCCCTTTGTGGTTTTCCAATCTACAATCAAAATTCAACAACCAACAATGAAATGGATCCCCAAGGCCGCCGATCCCGCGCAAGTCCAACTACTCGCCGCACAGTTGTCTCTGAAGAAGGCTGATATCGTTCCCATTCTCGCCCGCCTGCTCGTCATGCGGGGAATCACCGAACCGGGAGCGGCAGAGCGTTTTCTTAAGCCTTCACTCGCCCAACTTCATTCGCCTTATCTGATGACTGGGATGAAAGCCGCGGTCGAGCGGATTGATGCGGCCATCGAGCGCAAGGAAGGAATCCTGATCTACGGCGATTACGATGTCGATGGCACGACCGCGATCGTCATTCTGAAAACTGCCATCGAACTCTGTGGCGGCGCGGCCGATTTTCACGTTCCGCACCGCATTAAAGAAGGATATGATCTGCGCGGCGACGTCATCGAGCGCGCCGCTTCGGCCGGCATTCATCTCATCATCAGCGTGGACGCGGGTATTCGCGCCTTCGCTGCTGCCGAAACGGCGCGGCGCCTCGGCGTCGATCTGATTGTCACCGACCACCATCTTCCTGGCCCGGACGGCATGCCGCCTGCCCTCGCGGTGTTGAATCCGAATCAACCCGGCTGCGAATATCCCTGCAAGGCACTGTGCGGTGCGGGAGTCGCGTTTAAGCTGGCGCAGGCTTTGATGGAGCGGCGCCTGCCGCATCGCGATCAAGCAGCCCTCCTCAAGTCGTTTACCAAGATCGCGGCCATCGCCACCATCGCTGATTCCGTGCCGCTCACGGGAGAGAACCGCATTTTTGCCAAACTTGGCCTCGAAGCTTTGCGATGCGCCGTCAATCCCGGTCTCAAAGCTCTGCTTGAAATCGCTCAGGTCAGCGGAAGGCCGCTCACGTCAGGCGAAGTGGCATTCCGCATTGCACCCCGAATCAACGCCGCTGGCCGCATGGACGTCGCGGCTGATGTCATCGAACTTTTCAGCGTCAAAAATGCCCCCCGCGCACACGAAATTGCGCTCAAACTCGATAAGCTCAATGCCGAGCGCCAGGAGGAAGAGCGCAGGATTCTGCAGGCTATCGACGCACGCTTCCAGGAAGATACGGCGCTCCGCGACGCTTTCTGCATGGTGATTGATGGCGACGGCTGGCACCGGGGAGTCATTGGCATCACAGCAACTCGCGTCGTGGAGCGCTACCACCGTCCCACCATCGTCATTTCGCGCGACGGCGACGAGGCTCACGGCTCCGGCCGCTCCATCCGCCCTTTTCATCTGCTCAACGCGTTGGAATCATGTAGTGAGCTCTTTACTCGTTACGGCGGCCACTCCCATGCCGTCGGCTTTACGCTGCCTTCTTCGCGAGTGCCCGAATTGTGCCAACGGCTCGATCAATATGCCCGCGCGCGGCTTACGCTGGCTGATTTTGACCCGGCTCTTGAATTGGACGCGCAACTACGCCTCGATCAAATCACTCCCCAATTGTTTCAGGCGATGCAGCAGTTAGAACCGTTCGGTGTTGGCAATCGCGAACCGATCTTCGGCGCAAGCAACGTCCGCTTGATGGCGCCGCCGCAGATCATGAAAGACAAGCATGTGCGGCTAAAGCTCTCGGCCAACGAAGGAGATACACAAGATGAATTAAGCGAGACCGCCGTTCTGGCGACTCCGCGTTGTCATCCGGACTCAGCGGTCATTCGCCGCACTGAGAAGGAACGGAGAACTGAGAGCTGGCGAAAATTCATCGTTTACAACGCACTCGGCTGGCACATGGCTGAACGCGTGCAGCAAGCACAACTCCTGCCTGACGACACACTGGATATCGCTTTTTCCCTCGACTATAACGATCATCCCGAGTTCGGCGGCCTGGAGCTCTCCCTGCGTGACTTCAAATCCCAAACCAAAGCCGCCGAGGACACAGCCGAAAAATCTGTGCGGACGGCTTCCCGGCAAGCATCATAGGCGTTTCACGTCAGCTTTTCTTTGCCTATTCCGTCGAGCGGGGTTTTGCTGACTCCCGACACCCGACCGCTGCATTACACTGTTTTCAGATGCCTACTGTGATCTCCCGTCTGCGCCGCTGGTTTGCCGGGGCCGCGATCGCGGTCGTGCTTATCGTGGCCGGAGTTTATTTCTACGCCCGCCATCGCGTACAGAACGCCCTGAAGCAGGTTCCCGAAAAAATTGGCCTCGAAATCCAGCAGAGCGCTAAAGGCTTTACCATCTCCAAGTCTGAGCAAGGGCGCACAATTTTCAAGATCGAAGCGAGCAAGGCAGTGCAATTCAAGCAGGGCGGACACGCTGAACTGCATGATGTCGCCATTACCGTGTATGGACGCGACTCCAGCCGGTACGACCAGATCTACGGTTCCGATTTTGAATACGACCAGCAATCCGGAGACGTGACCGCCCAAGGTGAGGTCCAGATCGATCTGGTGGCCAATCCCGGGGGTGCTCTCAATCCCGACCAAGCCCCGCCCAAGGAACTAAAGAATCCTATCCACTTGAAGACCAGCGGCCTGGTCTTCAATCAGAAGACCGGTGACGCTTCCACAAAGCAGAGAGTCGATTTTCGTCTACCACAAGCCAGCGGATCAGCCGTGGGTGCGATCTATGTTGCGAAAACTAACCTGCTCACCCTCGAATCGCAAGTCAGACTCGTGGGTGCTGCCATGGCTGGGCCGACTCTTACCGCCGCCAGGGCTGTATTTACGAAGGATCCACACCAAGTCGTGCTCGAGCATCCGCAACTCGAGACGGCTGCTCGAAAATGCGAATCCGACGAGGCAACGCTTTTTCTGCGGCCCGATAACACGTTGGATCGTGTTTTGGCCTCTGGCAACGTTGTGATCCAAGTAACCGGTAATCGAGCCGCCGAAGCCCACGCCGATCAATTGGAACTCACCATGGCCAAGCAGCGGGACGCCGTGCGGACAGCCGTCTTCTCGGGAAACGTGACCACCGAGGTTTCTGGCGACCAGCCGATCAAGGCCAATGCCGGCCGAGCGGTGCTTGACTTTGCCGGCAAGAACACCGTGACCAAAGTCCATGCGGAAGATGAGGTCAAGCTCGCGCAGCAGCAAAAACCCAGTTCCGGCCCGGCGCAGAATTTGGAACTTACCGCCCCTATCGTTGATTTCTTCCTGACCGATGGAAGTCGCCTGAACCACGCCGAGACTTCCGGCGCAGCCCAGATTGCCGTCCTTCCCGTCACCGGCGGATCCGAGACGCTGCTTACGGCAGGAAAATTTCAAGCTGACTTCGACGACTCCGGTCAGCTCTCGCTGGTCCACGGCGCACCCGACGCCCGTATCGTAAGCAAGAATCTTGCACAGCCTGACCGGGTTAGCACCAGCGAGACCGTCGATGCCGCGTTCCACCCTGGCAGTGGAATCGAATCAATTGTGCAGCAAGGGGGCGTGGCATACGTAGACGGGGAGCGCAAAGCGTGGGGCGATCGTGCACGCTATACGCCTGCAGATCAAATTCTGCTGCTCACCGGCTCACCCCGAGTGGTCGAGGGCGGGATGACAACGACAGCGCATTCCATGCGACTGAATCGTGCCACCGGCGAGGCATTTGCCGAAGGTGGCGTCAAAACTACCTATAGCGATCTCAAGGCCCAACCTGATGGCGCGCTGCTGGCCTCGTCAAGCCCCATTCATGTCACGGCGGACGCCATGGCAGCCCATGGCAACACCACGGTCGCGCTTTATACCGGAGATGCGCGGCTTTGGCAGGACGGCAACATGGTCACGGCTCCCACTATCGAGTTCGACCGTGAGCATCGCTCAATGATCGCTCACGGAACGCCTGATCGGCCCGTGTCCACGGTTCTAGTCCAAAGCGACAAGAGCGGAAATCCTGTTCCGGTAGCGATCACTTCCTCTCGCCTCAACTACACGGATAGCGAGCGCAGAGCGCACTTTGAAGAAAACGTCACCGCCCAGGGCGCGGATGTCACCATCACGGCGAAGCAGATGGACGCCTTTCTCGAGCCTCGCGGGCAGGCCGCGAGCCAGACCACCTCGTCAGCCGGAAAGTTGGAAAGGATTGTCGCCACCGGGCAGGTCGTAGTTACCCAACCTGATCGTCGCGCTATCGGTAACCAACTGACATACACGGCAAACGATGACAAATTTTTGCTGACCGGCGGCCCGCCTAGCATTTTTGATGCCGAACATGGCAAGATTACTGGGGTTTCGTTGACTTTCTTTAGGCGCGATGATAGGGTGCTTGTAGAAGGCGATAATACATTCCCCACCGTCACCCATACGCGAGTGGCACGATAAATGCGTACTCTGGCCACCGACGAAATCGGAAAATCTTACCGTGGTCGTCGGGTTGTAAATGGCGTTAGCCTTCGCGTGGAACAGGGTGAAGTCGTTGGTTTACTTGGACCTAACGGCGCTGGAAAGACCACAACCTTCTACACAATTGTAGGCTTGATTCCTCCCGATACCGGTCGAGTGCTGGCGGACGAGGAGGACATTACTGACCTGCCCATGTATCTCCGGGCGCGTCAGTATGGAATCAGCTACCTGCCCCAGGAAGCCTCGGTTTTTCGCAAGCTGACTGTGGAGGAGAACATTCTGGCGGTATTGGAAGCTCAGCCCATCTCCTGGCATGAGCGACGGGAGCGGATGGAAAAGCTGATCGACCAGTTGGGATTGGAGCATATTCGCCAGAACCGTGGCTACGCTCTCTCCGGGGGAGAGCGGCGGCGCGTGGAAATTGCCCGGTCCTTGTGCATCAACCCGGCATTTATTTTGCTCGACGAGCCGTTTTCCGGGATTGATCCCATTGCCGTGCTCGACTTGCAGAAGATTATTAGCGGGCTAAGGGCCGGCGGGATCGGCATTCTGATCACCGACCACAACGTGCGGGAGACGTTATCCGTGACGGACCGGGCCTACATCATTGACGAGGGCCGGATTTTCCGCCACGGAACGCCCGAGCAGTTGGCCCACGA
>DASPSE010000198.1:0-29717 GCA_035624085.1 Terriglobales bacterium | reverse complement strand
CGCACCACCGTCTTTCCATCGCCGAAGACATTCCATGCAAAGCCAACCTGGGGTGACAGAAGGTCCAGCGGTGTCCCAGCAAATAGTTGCCCGACGGTTGGCGCGGAATCCGTTGCCGGATTTCGAAACGTGGAGAGACGGTCGTGTGCCTCGGTCGGATTGGAGTAGAAATCGTAGCGCAACCCGATATTTGCAGTGAAGTGGCTGTTCAGGCGCACAAAGTCCTGGGCGAAGCCAGACGCGACAGATTCACGGTACCCGCGTTCAGAATCGGCGTTGGAGGGATTGACCCCCACGTACGCCAGGGGCACACCTTCAAGAAAGAATTCGAGAGCCGGATTATTGCTCAATGCCGGCAGCCCGAATGGGGTCAGGTCCTCGAATTCATACAGTCCGTTCACACCGAAATCCAGGGTCCCGTTAAGATCGAGCCTTCGAAACTCCGCTCCGAATTTCAGGGTATGACGGCCAAAGGTGCGCGACAGGTGGTCCTCAACCTGATATATGGTCGAATAATCCCCTAAAGGAAACGCTGGATAATTGCCCAACAGGCTCAAACCGGTGATGTCGATCATTCCGAACGGCCGCTCAGGAAGCAACGAAATGGACAGGCCCGGATGCGTGTTATCGATCGAAGTGGATGCGGTTGTCCGGTTGACACCGAAGCGCAGCTCATTGATCCATTCCGGTGCGAATGTCGCTCGGTCCTGAACAGTCACATACTGATTGCGCGCCAGGTGAAGGGTCGGGAATCCTGGCATGTAGGTGCCCGGCGGTAATCCGACATAGGGTACCACTGAAGAACTATCGTCAACGGTGTAGCGCGCGAAGACCGAATGGGATTTTGAGAAATTGTGGTCGACGCGAGCCATGCCGTGATCCTCACGGGTGGCGCCTTTGTTGGCCGTGATCAGTTCGCCGGTTCCATCACCGTTGTCAGCTCCGTTCGAAGGAGGCATCAGACTGAGAAACTGTTGGATCTCGGGATTGATCGGAATGGCGGCACATCCGCTTGAACTGGTGCTGGTGCAGCCCCCCGAGCTACTCGCAGAGGGCAGGAAACCTTCATGAGCAAGCGCATCGGGCGCCGTGGCGATTGCCGTGGATGCCTGGACTTCGCGAAATCCCTCATAATTGACGAAAAAGAACGTGCGATCGCGTTTTAGTGGTCCTCCGATTCCGGCACCGAACTGATTACGAACAAACGGAGGAATCGGAGTGGAGCCCAGGTCAAAATAGTCCTTCGCGTCTAGCGACGCATCCCGGTGCAATTCCCACAACGATCCGTGAACCTGATTACTGCCTGACTTTGTAATCATTTCGATGACAGCGGCGCCGTGGCCGCCGTACTCTGCATTGAAGGTCTGGCTCAAAACGCGGACCTCCGACAACTCATCGAGACCGAGAAAAAATCCGGAAGCGCCCGCCGGCGAATAGCCCCAGACCGGGTCAGTCGCATCCATACCGTCGATCAGGACGTTCGTCATACTGGGGCGAATACCGTTGATCGCTACTTGCGCTGACTTGCCGCTCGAAAGCAATGAGGGCGCACTCCCCGGATCAGGAGCGACTCCAGGCTCCAGCGCAACCGCACTGAACAGATTCTGATTATTGAGAGGCAGTTCCGCCAGGCCTGGCTCGGCAACGAGTCCACTGACAGTTGAGGTTGTATTGTCGATGCCGCTAGGGTTCGCGCTGACTACCACCTGCTGTCGTATGTCGCCTACGGTCAGTGTGAAGTCGATGACCGGCTCGGAACCCGAAGCGAGCGCAACACCTTCGCGAACCTGTGTCTGGAATCCCTGATCTTCCACGCGGATGGTGTAAGTTCCCGATGGCAGGCCAGAGAAATGATACACGCCAGCAGTGTCAGTGACGGTGCTCCGTTCCAGTCCGGTGCCTCGGTTGACGATCACAACTCGGGCTCGAAGAATAACAGCGCCACTCTTATCGGTAATGGTGCCGGAGACGGTCGCAAGCTGGAGTTGCGACCACGCGCATATTGGGAGCAAGGCAAGTGACAGAATGAAGAGTAAGCGCGCCGCCGAAGTGAAGAAGCGCACAAAGTCGCAGACAGAGGCGCTGCGGGGCCCTAGTGAGAGAGATTGGTCAGGGGCTCTCCTCATAACTGGACGGACTCTCTTGCAATCGTTCCCTTGGGTTTGACCCCCACAATCGCGCGCTTTTGTTCGCAGGACAATACAGGCTAATGGGAAGAGAAAACGTTCGCATCAGCCTTTACGGCGACAGAGCAACCTAGGAATCTTCATTTGCTGCTGCAAGCAGCATATTTTCAGCTCGTCCAGACCGCCTATTGTACTTTGGTATCGGTTCCGCTTAATTAAGACATGCGGGGATTGGGTTTTAAGCTTGCCGTTTGACCTTAAGCCCGTCACGGCAAACCAACGGCCCAGCTGACGGGGGCCATGGGGCCACAGTCGCTTTTGCGATTCCATGCATCGCACGGATTGGCTCAGGGGAAACCTTCAGCGGGGAGAATCGCTTAAAAAAGTACCAATACCAAAGTATTAGTGGAATTCGCGCGGCACATTTGCCGTGATATTGTTTGCGTCAACTGATCGCAGGAAGAAACTCTACCAGCCGCGTTGTCGATGTGCGGCTCGGACAAAAACTTATTTCGCAGGATCCGACCGCATCGGCCTCCCCAGACAACGCTGATCCCTCGCAGATGTTATTGGCGTTGATCGTGAATCTTGCTTCAATTGTGGCGCGAAAGTTTCTTGATGAATGCACAATTGCTGATATCAGTAGTCGACGATGACCCGTCAGTTCGCGAATCGGTGCCGGAGCTGTTGAAGGAACTGGGATTCATTGCCCAAGCGTTTTCCTCGGCAATGGAATTTCTGGCGTCCGCTGCTCTGTTGCATTCGAGCTGCTTGATCCTTGATGTCGCAATGCCGGTGATGTCCGGGCCCGAACTCTTCCGCGAACTTCGCCGCCGGAACGTGAAAACTCCGGTTGTCTTTATTACGGCTGGCAAGGACGAAGCCGTACGATCTCGATTGCTAGGTGACGGGGCAGTCGATTGTTTGTTCAAGCCCTTTGACGACGCGGCTTTGTTGCAGGCACTAAACAAGGCTCTTGGCGGCAATTAATTGTTCTGACGCTCGTGGCAGGTGGCTACAAATGAACCCAGCAAGCGCGTTCTGCTAGGAAGAGAGAACTCTACTCGTGCCAAATACCTCAGCGACAGTTATTGTTGTGGACGACGATATCTCGGTCCGGGAATCGCTGGAGTTTCTGATTCGCGACGCAGGGTGGCAAGTAGAAACGTTCACGTCGGCTGAAGAATTCATCAAGCGCCCACGCGAGTTCAACCCATGCTGCCTGGTCCTCGATATTTCGATGCCTGGGTTGAATGGTCTCGAACTACAGAAGCGACTGGCGGTGGAGCGGCCCGACATGCCAATTATCTTCCTCACAGGTAACGCCGACGTACCAAAGACAGTACAAGCAATGAAGGCCGGGGCGGTAGAGTTTTTGACGAAGCCTTTTAGTGACAGCACACTTCTGTCTGCTATCAGCAATGCCATTGCCCGGAGCACGGCTCTGACCGCCCGTGATGCTGAACTTCGCGTACTCAGAGCGCGGTATACCCGCCTCAGTTCTCGTGAACGAGAGGTAATGGCCTTGGTGGTCATCGGAAAGGCCAATAAAGAGGTCGCCTCCGAGTTGGGCATCAGCGAGATCACGGTGAAGGCGCATCGCGGAAGCATGATGCGAAAGATGGAGGCTGAGTCTCTGGCGGAACTGGTCAACCAAGCTACGTGGCTTCGTCTGCCGCGACCCAATCGATAAATCCTAGAGCACGGTCATATGCTGAGTTCCGCTCCGCAACTTCTTCAATTGCTCGGGGCAGAACGAAGCTGTCCATGGTTCTCATAGACGCGCATATGGCCAGACAACTGCACGATTATCGACGCTATTGGAACGGCTAAATAGGAGGCCGTTCATGATGGCGAAGACCAAAAAATCGAAGCGCAAGCAGGCTCCCAAAACGGTTCTGAAGCTTCCCGACCTTGAACAGTCCAAAACAGCAGTGCTAAACAGCTTGACCTCGCCCAGTTCGCAACGCTCGTACGATCATGCGATTCGAGAGTTCACAGATTGGTATTGCTCGGAACCGCGGTTGGCTTTCAACAAGACCGTTGTGGCCCGGTATCGGATATCACTTGAGCAGCGTCATTACGCTCCATCCACGATCAACCTCAGGTTGGCGGCCGTGCGTCGGCTGGCTTACGAGGCAGCCGACTGCGGCCTACTGAGCCCCGATTTGGCCGCTGGCATCCGCAGGGTTAAGGGCGTCCGCCGACTGGGCGTTCGCATCGGTAATTGGCTCACGGCTGAAGAGGGGCGGCGGCTGATCGCCGCATTCGATGAATCTACCTTCAAAGAACGCAGGAATCGCGCCATGATTTCTGTGTTGATCGGTTGCGGTCTCAGGCGGGCTGAAGCAGCTGCATTGAAGCTCGAAGAGATGTGGAACGTTATCGAATCCGATAATTGCGTGAACACATTACATTTAGCGAACATGTGCTCGGATAGGTCCCGGGAAACGCGCTTGTCGCCATTAGCTCCCATACAGTCGGCCAACCGGAACTGAATCCTCAAATGGTGACAAATCGCGATTGCGCGCAAGACCCAGATCATGTCAGACATGGAACCTGTCTCCCCCGCTCGACCGTCGTTGCTCAACGCAAATAGAGCCCTTGTCCGAAAACATCGAGCCTTACTAAGGCCTGTGTCCATGTTGACTTGAAGCTAATTACAACTCAGCGGCGCTTTCCTCCGCGTTGCGGTATGACGTGCAACTGAGGAGGCACCTCTGTTGGCGTCTGCTGCAACGCACCGGTACCTTGCGTTGCCGACGCTACGTTGGGCACCCTGGCAAACCACGTGCCCAAGACAAATCCCAGTGCCAATGCGGCGCTCGCTACGACTGGTAGCCATGTTGCCCAGATCTGTTTTTCCAGTCTGGCGAGGAAGTCTTCCATCCTCTGAGCACGAATTGCCATGCTCTGCCGGAGTGAGTCATTGGCACTTCTGGTTCTCGCAACTATCCCGATGTCAGGGTGCGCCACTTCGCGGAGCACATTCAGTAATTGCTTCTGAACGGAATTCAATTCAGCGCAGGATTGAGAAAGAGCTGAGCCTGTATCTGGGAGGCCAGACTTCTGAAAACACTGTCGCAAACTCTCGCTCAGCAACTTCGCAATTCTGGGTGGGTCTAGCCCTGTTTCCAGTTCCTTCGGCATTTGAGTGAGGCGTGATTCAAGTCGTGTTGTGTACGCTTCCAGTCGCTTTTCGACTTCGCAAGCTTGTGACGCCGAGCTTTCCAGAATCTTACGCAGCAGCTTGCGCTCTGCGGCGATGGCGGCGGGCGTTTCCCGCGTGAGCAACGCGAGGACTCCCATCGCTTCAAGTATCCGGAGCATCTCATCGTTCGGGCCGAGCGTACGCGTATGCGCGATGACTCTGTAGTACTCTGTCAGACGTTCCTCGGGCACCAAGGCTGCCAGTTCATCGAAGAGGGTTGGGGGTTCGCCCTCCGCTTCGGCAGTTACCAAGATTTCCTGATTACTCATGGCAGGAACATTTCCTTTGCCCGGTCGAATTCGGAGAAGAGACGCCGGCGATAGCTCTCCGCGCGCATGACGATCGATGCACGCTTCAGTTCGTCCACCGAATTCTGCCGCGTGGCAACTTGCCCGAGTCGTACTCCGTGCTGCCTCGCGGGATTCTCCAATTCGGCCAGACGAAATTCCATCCGGACGACTGTTGGTGACAGAGACTCCCGAAACCGCATCGCCTGCTCGGCCGAATCCCAGTAGCTGAAATTTGACTGCGAGCTTGTCGCGTTCTGGACGACAACGTACTGGACACGATCCTGCAGGCGGTTTGCCCAGGCGAGCAGGCTTTCGACGCTGGCGGGGTCTGGTGTGATGACGCCGTGGCGGAACGAATCCGAGAGAAACGTTCTCTGGTATTGCCAAAGGGGCCTTTGCCGAAGGTCGAGTTCTTGCCGTTGCACGCCTGGTTGGAGTTCTACGAGACCTTGAACTGATAGCAGCGTGCGACCATCGCGGGCAGATTTACGGGGACCTTAGGTCCTTTCACCCGGGGAACAAGTGCTCCATTGAGAAGGTACTGGCCGAAAAGTGCACAAATCAGCCACTACCATTGAGAAAATCCCCTTGCTAAATGAGCTGATTAAAGATAAAAGCCTAAACTGCCGATAGAGGGCCCAGGCGGTGCGCACAAAGACCGCCAAAATCTGGGACCGCTCATGAATTGTGGAATCGTTACCCGCATCCAAAAACCACGGCTGCTCCCGCTTCTCAAGGTCTTGGGGCTGCTCGTTCTTATGATGGCTGCGGCCAGCCTGGCAGCCGGAACCCAAGCAGAGGCGAATCAGTCGAAGACGGCGCAGGCAGTGCTGCATATCCAGGCCCGGGTCATTCCCGTGGAGCAATTACCCCTGCACGACCACCCGATCGCTGGATTCCACGGTCCCATCTTCTACAACATCCCAACCAGCTCCTCGCAGATGCAAGTCCGGAAAGAGATTCGCCCCTTGCCCTCGGACCAAGTAAAAATACTTGGAGCGCAGGACGCGTGGCTTGAGACAACGACAGTCGTCCCGCAATAGGCCTATTCGAACCCTGCCGGCGCCACCGGCTTTGTGAAGGAATCCTGGATTTCTGCCACTGATCTTCCGGTGAGATATGGCACCAGTTCCGGATTGCTGATCACGATGGTCGCACCCTCCACCTGAATCGGTTCGGCGGGCATCTGGACCGAGCCGTTCGGAAGTTGCATACCCTCGGGCAAAAGCTTGACCGGAACTAGCGTGATGATCAAATTGCCGGCGGGCAGATTGCGCAAAAGAAAAGCTCCGTCCTTGTCGGTTTTGGCAACGCCGTAACCGGCGGTGATTTGCACATCGGCCAAAGGCACAAGTTTGGAATCGTCAGCGGCTGGCTTGGCTGGCTTGGTCTTTCCATCCATCGCAACCTGCTTCACCGCCGGAACTGGAAGGCGCAGGTACACCTTGCCTGCGATGGACCGCAGCGCTCGCACCGGCACATCCACGGTGACCGTAGAAACCGGCGCGACGTGGACGGGGAATGTCTCCCGCGAAACTACGTAGTTTGCAGGAAGCGTAGTGGTGTCTACGCTCAGCGTATAATCGCCGGGCAGGACGTCGTCGAGCTTATAGTCCCCCGAGCCGTTGGCGCGGATGCTGGTCTTTTCTTGGCCATTGTCCAAAATAAGCCGAATTTCCGCCACGCCCTTGGAATCGGGCCGAAGCTGGTTCTCAAAGCGCAGGTCGTTGAACACGTTTCCGACGACGCGGGCGAAGTTGACGATGCCAAAATTCACCACCGCAATCCGCTCCCGGATGAGATCCACGTCAGCCTGCCCCGGTGTCGTCATGCGGACGGGGTCCCGAAACTGGGTGAGCGACAGGGAGACCTGGTGCTGGCCTGCGTCAACCGCGGTGAATTTGAAACGGCCTTCGCTATCGGTAAAGACCGACTCGCCATCCTCCAGTTGCACCTGCAGTCCGGCGAAACCGGGATCCTGCCGGTCATAGACGCCGGTGACATGGTTGTCGCGGAAGACACAGCCCTCAATGATCCGCTCGCGATGTCCGGGCAGAAACGAGGTTGGAGGAGCCGAGAATCGTTTGGCCACACCTACCGAGAACACGGTGGTCCGCTGCACGCCGGTCTGCGACGGGGAAAGCACCCACACGTTGCTCAATCCGGAATTCAGCTGTAGGGTCGGACGGAGCTGATAGTTCAAGCCATAGCCGAAGAACGGAGTCCAGGATTCCGTTCTTCCGTTCGTCATGCGGGCAACAGAAACATTTGGGCTGAGCATAAGCCGCGGTCCCAGGTTGAACTGGCCCGCAGAGGAGAAGGCTGTGCTTACTGGCTGTTGTGCGCCCAACAGCGCCCTGATTTCCGGCGGCAGGTTGGGAGAGTTCACAAACGATACTGGGTCTTCGAGGAAGAGCGCCTGGAGCGCGGGGCTCAGGAGGTTCAGCTCCTGGTTGAGCTTTTGCACCAGCGAAGGATTCGTCTTGTCGTGTTCAAACGCCACGAACATACTGCCATGCTTGACCGGAAACGAGACCGCGTCCCGAATGGCAAAGTCATCCTCGGAGTTCAGTTGCAGAGGATCCTGCAAGGATCCGATCGTCAGCTCGGCGGAGTTCGAGACGCGTGGCTTCATTTGATATTGCCAGGTCGTATCGAAGCGATTCCCGGTCGAGGGTGCGCTGGCGAAACCACCTTCATTGTGGCTGTAGGTGTAAGTGAAATTGACTGCCTGCCGTTGCGTAAAGCGGAGCGATAGCCCCGGACTCAGATAGTCCGAACTGCCGTTTCGCGTGATTCCGGCAATGGCCTGGGTGGTTGTGTGTTGGAACCACAGCGATTCGGTCAGCCAGCTATGACTCCGCAATGTCCAGCCGGCCTTCATCGAAGAGGTACCGGAGAACAGCGATTCCAGCTGGTTCAAGGGAAACATCGGAGGCGAGGCGGTGCCGGCGGCAAAGGCTGTCATCCGGCTTCCCGTGTAATAAACTTCGCCCCGCGTCAGCGCGCCTCGATTGCTGAAACCATCGACGGCGCGAATGGCCCAGTGTTGATTGAGCAGGTAAGTGAATCCGGCCGTCTGCATGACATTGTTTCGCCTCGGCGAGTTCAGGCCGAAAAGGTCCAGCGGAGCGTTAACGAAACTGGTGTTGGCGAACAAGTCCAGCTTGCTGGTTTGCTGGCGATCAAAGGCGAAGCCGGCTACGTCGCGCATTGAACCCAGAGCCAGATAAAAGAACGGAACCGTTGTCCCGCCAAAAATGGTGTACTGGTTGGCGCCTTGCCGCAGGCTGACACTGCCACCCCGCAGCTCGATTGTGTCATAAAACGAAAATGGACCCATGGCGGGCTGGGCTCCGCCGCTGGTGAGGTTGGCGGCGAAGTCGAGAGCTCGAACGTCGAGTCCAGGGCTGTGATAGAAGGCCGAGGCGCGGCGCACGTTAAAGGCGTGGCCATCGACATAGCTGTTGTCCTCGACCTGGCTGTCGAAGTCGAAATGGTTGGTGGGGCCCATGGGCTGCGACCAGGAGAAACCGTCCAGCAAGGCAAAGCTGGTGACGCCTCCGCTGCTGGAGGTTTGCGCGGTGGTGCTTGCCATCCCCTGCCCCATCTCTGCTTGTTGCCGCAGCAAGGAAGGCGGAATCACCACCAGTGGCCGGTCAACCACCCGGACACGGATGCTCACCGGAGTTCCGTTGCGAAAGCCGATGGCAACCGTTTCACCCCGCTCCAGGCCGAAGAACTGGATGGAGTCTCCGTCCACTTCGGCGCGCGTGATCTGTTGATCGAGTACCACAACGTTGCTGATTCCGGTAAGAACGACGATGCGTGAGGACTTCCAATACACCTCGACCAGCGAAGGCTCGGCAGCCGCTTCCGTCTTCTCGATGGGATCGGCAAACCCAAACGGCATCAAGAAAAGGAGCGTTCCCAGAATCGCCGTCAGTTTCGTAATGTGCTTCCGAATCAATGCTCTCGGTCCTTATTGACCCGCGCCATTCCCGGCGATCGTCATCGGTATTACCTGGGTTTCGATCCTGTCTTCTCCGTAGGAAACCGTCAGCACCGCGTTGTAATGGCCGCTCGGCAAGTCTCCGGCCCAAGTCACGTGTATGGAATCTTTCTGGCCGGGCAGAAAGCGTTTGGCGTCGCTTTCGGCCTTCGCCACCAGCTTCTGCTGCTCATCCAGAATTGCCAGCCGAGCCAATGGGAACACGTGGGTATTGCCAGAGTTCAGCAGATCGAAGGTTAGATCCAGTCCCTGGTTGGCGCTGGGGGGAGTCAGCTTGAGATGACTCAATTCGATCTTGTATTGCGCAGTTTTTTCGGTTTCCAGCAATACCAGACAGCCCAGGCGCATGTTGGTAAACACGGCTTTGCCATCTTTGGTGTTGTCGAAGCTGAGCTGCGGCTTCGATTCGACGAAGAGCACGGCGTAGTAGCCTCCGTCAGCATCGGAGGGCGGAGTCACAATGGCCTTCATCTGCTGCGTACCGTGAGCGGCCACCACGAAATGTTCAGGAACAAACTGAATCCAGTTGGCAGCGGAACGGGGTGAAGTTCCCGGAGAGGAAAACACCTTCTCGTTTTTCTCGTTGTACCAGAAGTCGGTGATTTCGACGTTCATCTCCACCGGCGTTTCGCCGTTGTTCACCGTGGACAACTCGAGCTCAAAAGGAACGCCGGGCTTGAACTTCTGCACGATCTGAGCCGGCGCCAGGCCCAGTGACTGGCCTGGGCTGAGCGTTGCCCAGAACATAAGTGGGAACACAAACAATGTCGTAACCAGCAGGTTGCGAAATTTCATTTAAGGCACCGTCATGGTGAAGGTCAGAACGGCGTTGTCGGTTCCGGTGAAGGACGTGGCGCCGTTGACGTTGGAAACAAACAAACCTAAATAGCGCGTCACCGCGGTTCGGTCGAGCGCGGAGGAGGTAATTTGCGTCGGCGTTCCCGCGGTAACGGAGATCGCCGTGTAAGGTCCCGCGCTGCTCGCGGAGTCGTCCAGGTGCAGCACCGCGGGATGGGCGAAGGTCGTGCTGACATAGACCGAAAGCGTTCCCGTGGTTGAGGTGAAGTCGGTAAATGCCGGATTCAACAGATAGGGTGTGTCGTAGATCACCCCGCCGGACGCACTCACGGTCCCCAACCCCGCTCCGGGGCCAATCCCGAGCCCGTTCACGTTCCCAAAGTTCATTGAGAAATCAGCCGCCGGAGAGATGGTGACACCGCCCGGGGCCGTGCTGAGCGTGAACTGCACGGCATCCTGAACAGTCTCGTCCGGGGAGTTGAAGAAGATAACGGCGGTTCCCAAGACCGTGTTGGTGTTCAGGTCGGTGGCCGTAATCGTAACCGTCGCCGTATCGGTTCCGGTATAGGCAGAGGCGCCATCGTTATCGGGCAGGAAAACTCCCATGCCTGCCGTAATCGTGGAATTCCCAACTCCCGGGGGTGCGACGATGATGGAGGGCGCAGCCGCGGAGGTGGACATCAGCGAATATTCGCTGGCCGTGTTACAGGCTGTCGTGTCCGGACAATTTTCCATCATCAGGGCGGCCGGGTGGGAAAAATTCGTGCTCACATAAACGGTCACGCCGGCCTTTTGGCCGGCGGGCAGGCCGGAGATCGTCAGCTGATACGGGAAGTAGTAAAGCGCTCCATTGCTGAGTGCGGTGACGCTGATGCCGGCCAGGGGCGTCCCCAGGCCCAGCGCATTCATAGTTCCGAACGACATATTGTAGTTGTTGCTCGTCGCCTGGCTAAAAACCGGACGCCCTGGCGCCGGGCTGAGCCGCAGCTTCTGCCCAGCAACGGGTGTAGCGGCCAGCAGGAGGGTCAGAATAGGAACGATTAGCGCAATGCAGGGAACGTATTTCTCCCGTGCGAGCGCATGGCGATGCTTCTTGTGCCGCGCACAGGATTGAAATTGACTCTGCGCATGATGATTCATCACCATTCCGATTCATGACCCGACTGCAGTTTTGGGGGGAGGGTGAATGGTTAGTGGATTGTCATGGTGAAGGTGACCGTGGCCGTCTGCAGGCCGGTCAGGTTCGCCGCGCCGTTGGTCGGGGCGATGCCCACACCGATGAAGCGGTTGAGCGTGCCTCCGTTCCCGGCACCGGTCATGTCCGCGGCAGTCGCGATGGTGTCCTGCGCCGCCGACGAGGTTGACATATTGGTGAAAGCGGCAGCATTGGCGGGCACAGTGCTTTGATCGGCAACCGTGGTGCGCACAATGCTGATATTCGGGCCAACGAAGTTGGCAGATACGTAGGCCGTGATAGTCGACGCCCCCGTGGTGGCCTGGCTGGTGTACAGCGGATTCAGGCTGTAGTCGGTCCAGTAGATAGCATTGGTCGTTCCCGGCGTGGTGGGAGTGAACTTATTGCAGTTTCCGGCGTTGATACCCAAGGCGTCGACAGTGCCGAAATTCATGGTGTAGTCGGGCGATCCCCCTGCCGCTACGACCGCGCAATGGCTGACGCCGGCGGTGACGCCGGTAGTTAGAGTGAGTTGAACCGCTTCTTGAATAGTGGCCGAGATCGCTAAAGTCGGCGATACCGTGTTGGTATTGGTTCCCTGGGTATTCGCAAATGCCCCGGTCGACAAGACCAACAACCCTGCGAAGAACACGATGAACGATCGTTTCATTGGTTTTTTTGTCCCTTTGTTTTGAAATTCGCGCGACTTCTGAAAGAACCTCTCAGCCAAGGGGGTGGGACTGAGCTGGTTCTCGGGAGGGGTCGTACATATGAGAGTTTCTAATAATGGCAGGTAACCAACAATGGTACCAAGGTAATGAGGGATTTTAAGGTTCATGTGCCGATAGATCGATAAGGGGGAAAACTGCGAAAAACCTGCAGGGGCGGATCGCGTTGCTTGCCGGTTCAGTTCGTATCGGAAAACGGTCTACTCAAGGTTCTACGACTTCCCGCGATCTCATTTTTCCAGCAACCCGTCCAATTTGAAGTCCGTGAGTTCGAATGGTTGTCGCGTTCCAGCGATTCACCGGGTCATCCTACCGATACTGGCTAGGGCTGGCTTCCAGCGCAGCCAGAGACTTGTGCGCTTCGCCTGATTTATCACCCAGTTCGACCGATTTCTGATAGGCATCGCGCGCATCGTTCGTGCGGCCTGCCTGTTGCAGCAACCGTCCCAATTCGAGGTATCCATCCGCCCTGGGCCGCTCCGCGAGAGATCGCTCCAGATCGCGAATGCGGCGATCACGGCGAAGCACACCCAAGGCAAGAAATGCGGGTTGGTCCCGAGGATTGATCCTCAGGACCTGCTGATAACTTTCCTCCGCCCTGGAAAAATCTCCCAATTGGCGGTAGACACTGCCGAGATCCTTATAGATGGGAGCGAGCAGATTGGGATCGGCTGTCAGACGGGCAGCAGTTGTGTACTCTGCGAGAGCTTCCGGCCATTGCTCATGTTCCTGATAGTCAGCGCCAATATTAACGTGGCTCAATGCGTCCAGCGGATTAATCTTTGCGGCATTCAGAAAGTGCGGCAGCGCACCTTCATTGTCCCCGAGTGCCAGCAATGCCACGCCGAGATTATCTTCAGCGACAAGGTTATTATTGGTGACCTGCAGGGTGTGCGACCACAGATCAACACTGGTTTGCCAAAAGGAAATCTGGCGGACGGTCAGAAACCCGAGCGGCAAGAGAATCGCGCTCGCCAGCGTAACTCTCGTGACAACAGGAATTCGCGTCTTCTGCATGAGATCTCCGGCGGTCCACACCGTCGCCACGAAGATCCCGATCAGTGGAATGTAAGTGTAGCGGTCGGCCATCGCCTGGCCCCCCACTTGAATCAACCCAATCATCGGGAACATCGTTCCCAAATACCACAGCCAGCCGATGACGAGATAGGGGCGCGAACCACGCCAGTGCCAGACCAGGATGCTGATGCCAGTGAGAAATCCGGCGGACAACCCGAGTTGCCATGCGGTGAGTTGATTGCCGGGATAGAACGGCGCCAGGTGCACCGGCCAGAACGCTTTCCAGATATAGGCCGCATAAGAGTGAACTCCGTTCAAAAGTCGCGTGCCCAATGGAAGGATCAGGGTCGAAGGCATTGCGCCGCCTGATCGCTGTGCGGTCATCGTGATGACCGCGCTCCCGGCAGCAAGGGCAAATAAAAGAAGTTTCTCCAGGACTAATCGCCCGAATGTTGCTTGAACCAGCGGAAATGTAAAAGAGGGTGACCACCCTTGCATCCGCCGCAGCGGCCAAAAATCCACCAGCAAAAGGGCGAACGGCAAGGTGATCACCATGGGTTTCGACGCGAGGCCGAGTGCGAACAGGACCGCCACGAGGGAATATCGGCGCACGCTCGGT
The DNA here is from genome assembly GCA_035624085.1 of Terriglobales bacterium. Classification (GTDB taxonomy): domain Bacteria; phylum Acidobacteriota; class Terriglobia; order Terriglobales; family Acidobacteriaceae; genus JAFAGX01. Next base: position 15,742 of record DASPSE010000198.1, on the reverse strand, counting down.
CTACGCGCGTACCAACCGTAAGCGCCTAACGCAAGGAGGAAGAACAGCGTACACAGCACGTTCTTGCGTTCCGCCACCCAGGCGACGGATTCAACATTGAGCGGATGGATGGCGAACAGCGCAGCGACCAGGCCACTGCGCGCCATCGCACCTGTCGCGCGCACCAGAAGAAGAAACAACAGTGCCACATTTACGGCATGAATCACTACGCTCGTGGCGTGATGTGCGGCCGCATTCAGTCCGAACAGCTGGCAGTCCAGCGCGTGGGAGAGCCATGTGAGCGGATGCCAATTAGCCTGCTCAGTGGTGGTAAGGGCCCAACTGAATGTGCTCCAGGCCAGCCCGGACGTTACGTGCACGTTCTCAGTCACATAGTGGTTGTCATCATAGTTGACAAACTGGCAGCGCAGCACAGATCCGTAAACCGCAATCGCGAGAAGTGCCAGGCCTAGAGCAGCCAGAATCGATTGCCTTCGAAGTAAGGACTGCGATTTATCTTCTCGTAAGCGGGAAGCGTAACGCCCTCCAGGCTTCGAGGCTCGTGTCCGGAGAATCTTGCTGCGGGCTGCTGGCATGACAATTCTGACAAAGCGGCCGCCCCCGAGGCCGCGTAGGCCGCGTAGGCCCTCATGAACCCCGCCGTGTGGGCAATTATAGGCCGGATATGTAAAAGCTCCGGCCCCAAGCATCCGTTCTCCGTTGTGACTAAGGAGGTGTGACGGTAATGCACGTCTGTGCGGTGCAACTGTCCGCGTTGCAATTCCCGCCGACGGTCGCAGTCAACGGCACTATGCCATTCGTCCCCTGCGTCGAAGTGCAGGCGTTAGTAGTGAAGCTACTCCCCAATACCTGGGGCGGTGTATAGGTTATGTTCACGCTGGGGGGATCGACCAGTCCCGCTGCTGCAGTGCACTGTTTGTTTCCCTGGCTATCACTAATGCACCCTGGTCCGGAAAACCCGGGCGGAGAGGAATAAAAACCGCAGTTGTCGGCAAAAGTCCCCACAAAAGGCGCTAGCGAATTGCAACCCATCTCCCACGTTACGTTGCTGTCTCCGGCCGGTGCATTAATGACTGTAGCGGTGAACGTAATCGTGCCGCCTGACGCAGCCTGAACTGTCGGATTTGTGGGCGAAATGCTGATGGATGTCGTCGCGCTGGCCGTGATCTCGATCTGTGCCGTAGCCTGGACGGATTGATCCGAATCATCCGTGGCAGTCAGGTTTACGTAATAAGGATCGGTGGGAATGCTGGTTGGTGACGTATATGTAGTTGCGGCGCCGTCAGTCTGGAGCGGATTGAGGCTTCCACACGTGGCCACGGTGCAGGCTACTCCGGACGCTAAGGACAGGCTCCAATCGACTACCTGATTGCAGCCGCCGCCGGGGCAGGTTATGCTCGCCGTCGGCATTAAGGTTTGACCCGGGATGATCGGGAAAACCGTTCCAGGAGTTATCGTTATCGTTGGTGGTGGCGGAGGCGGAGTCACAATGGTAACCGGGTCAGAATTAGACACCACTTGTGGCGGGCCGGCAAACACAGCCGTAACGTTAACCGTCGGCGGGGAAGGGACAGCTACTGGAGCGGTGTACAACGCCTGCAAGGGGTTGCCAGGGTTGGCAGGGTCGGGGCCGATGGTTCCAATACCGCATGGATTTCCTTGGCTATTCACACATGTGTCGTCGCCACCTACGTACCCATTTACCTCCCAAGTCACATCGTTGCTAGTGGTGCCAGTTATCGTGGCGAAATATTCCACGTCGGCGTTGCCGGTGCTGCCCTGAAAATCGACGGTTTGGGGGGTGGAAGGGGTTATCGACAGGATTATGATGGGGGCGGAATTGATGGTGATGGTCGCAGTCCCGACGGCGCTGGGTAAAGCGTCAGCCTTCGCCTCGACAGTCACGACGGGGTTACTGGGAACACTAGCCGGCGCCGTGTAGGTCACCACGTTGGCATGACTGTCTGGTGCAATTGTTCCCAGTGTGCTGTTACCGCCTTCGACATAGTTTCCATTTTGACCTACGTACCAGCTCGCGGTTTGTACCGTACAAGAATTCGTAACTGTGGCCTGCAATGGCGCCGTTTGCCCCACGCCTACCTGAGCGGCGGATGAGTTGTTCTGGGTGTCGACGACGTTCACCTGAATTGCCGGGCTCGTCAAGGTGACATCAAGAGTGCCAGCCTCGTTGGGCGCGGCGGCGGGGATGGCCCCAATGACCACGACCGCAGGAGTAGGAAGCTGTTGAGGCGGGACGTAGGTCGCCATATTGCTGTTTCCTGCTACAGGCGTGATCGTGCCGTAAGTGCTGTTGCCCCCGGTCACGCCGTTCACTTGCCACGCCATTATGGAGGGGTTGGTGGTGTTGCCTACCGCCGCTGTGTATTCAGTTTGGGTGCAAAGATCGAGCTCGGTGGCGCCAATCACTTGGACTGTGACTGCATTCGCCGGGGGCGGAGTAATCGTCACCGTAGCGGGGTTAGAAACTACGTTTTGCTGGATATCCGACACAGCAGTAATCGTCACAACATTCCCCGGCGGAGGCGGTTGCTTCGGCGGTGCGGAATAAACGGCGGTACTAACGTTATTGGTGGGGCTGGACCCTGCGATCGTTCCCACCACAGGGTTCCCAACCTTGGCATTGTTAACGTACCAGGTTACGCCCGCGTTCGGGTTTGTGATCCCCGCCCCCTGCACGGTGGCGGTAAACGTGAATATAGTAGAAGCTTCGACCGACGCAGAAGTCGGAGAAATGGTAACTGTTGCTGGTCCTGTGATCGTAACGCTTGCCGTCCCGGAAACATTCGGCGCAGCATTCGGTATTGCGCTCACAATGACTGGATTCTGAGCAGGCACCGCCGGGGGCGCCACATAGGTGGCTGAACCGGAGCCCGTCGACGTAATCGTTCCGAAAGTGGCGTTGCCGCCGGGGACCCCGTTAACCTGCCACGTCACGGTCGTGTTCGTTGTTTTACTCACCGCAGCCGTAAAGTTTATGGTTCCATTCTCGAGGACGGTTGCCGAGGATGGAGAAATCACAACCGTTACAGCATTTGCCGGCGCCGGAGTGATCGTGACCGTGGCCGAGGCGAACTTTGAAGGCAGCGCCGCGGAAACTGCCGTCACGGTCACCGTATCACTGGTGGTCGCAGCATGGGCAAGAGCGCTACCGGTGGGAACCGTCGAAGGAGCGGTGTAGGTACCAGTACTGTTGTTGGCTCCCGATGGTGTCACAGTACCGACCGTCGCATTGCCTCCGGGTATGCCGTTCACCTCCCAAACCACGGAAATGTCTCCCGACCCGACTACCGTGGCTTTGAAGACAAAGCTGGTCTCCGCTTGGACCGTCGCTGTTGTGGTGGACAGCGTGACCGACTGAATGTCCACGATCGTAACCACACAGGATGCTGAGACATTCGGCTGGGAGTGCGAGAGGGCCTTGATCGTGACGGAACCGCCACTGGGGATTGTGGCCGGGGCGGTATAGACCGCAGTGGCGCCGTTGGGTCCGGGAACAATTGTTCCTACGGTTCCATTCCCGTTGACCACTCCAATGCCATTATCAACAACTTGCCAGATGACAGCCGTATCAGCGGGGCCCGTTACAGTGGCGGTTAGATTGAGAGTCGTGCCCGCGTTCAAGGCCGCCGCAGTCGGAGAAATGGAAATCTGAGCGGGGATCGGGGTTCCGGTGATTGAAACCGTGGCCGTACCGCTCTTGGTATTGTCCGCAACTGAGACAGCGCTCACCGTCACCTGCGCCGGAATGGGAACATACTGCGGTGCGGTGTAATTTCCGTTGCTGTCAATAGTCCCGATGTTGCCACCGCCTCCCGGAAATCCATTGACCAGCCATTGCACGCCACTCACATTCGAGTTGTACACAGTTGCAGTAAACGCCTGAGTGGTTCCGGTGGTCACAGTCATGGACGCCGGGGAGACCGCGACAGATACGCCACTCAGGGAGTTGCTGCCGTTGATCGGTGCGGAACTCGCCCCGCCACAACTAAGCAGCGCGCAAACCGCAACGGATAGGACTAAAACGCCGAATGAGCGCAGTAGAATTCTGGACATCGGGGCTCCAAATGGCATGTCACGCCCTGGCTCGCGTTCCGCGAGACCTTGTTCGATTTGAGCGGCCAGTTGCGTCGAATTGCCGCATTTTACAAGAAGTCCTAATCATTGTGGACCGGCTCTGTGGATTGCATCGTGGACGCCGACTTCTGCGCAGTAGCAGGTTGCGCCTGCCCGGGCGGGCGAACGGAATCCTTGATCCATTGAAAAATCCTGCCGCCTGACACCGCGTGAAAGAATTCTCGACCATCCTGGTACCTCACGATTACTGCCTTCGCCGGAGCCGCTGACTGGATCCGGTCCCGGGCCAGCTTGGGCGTAACCTCATCGTCGAGCAGCTGTTGTATTCGTATGGATCGGCCATTCAACTTGGGCAGCCATTCAACGGGATCCAGACCGGATACCTTTTTCAGAAACTCCGGCTTCACATAATTTGGCCGCTCATTGTCGGGGATAATCGAGGATGACGCCATCCAGGTTGGCCAGTCGCCCCAGGGATCGAGTGCGTCAAGGGCTTTTATTCGTGGATCCACAGCCGCAGCGAGAATCGCGATGGTTCCACCCGAACCGGTGCCGAACATACCCACCTTGCTCAGGTCCAAATCGTTTCGGGTGGAAAGAAAATCAAGGATCATCTGCACGTCATGCACAGACGTGACTAAGGATTCCTGCAATTCGCTAACGAACCATTCCGTCATAGGACGGTTCGCGTAGCGATGACCAGTCAGAGCCGAGACAAATCCGACCGCGGCGTAGCCATCCCGCGTGAGGCGCACGCAATAGTCATTGTTGCGGAAGCGGTCCGTCTCGGAGGGATAGCTGTAGAGGTACAGGATTACCGGCGGCTTACTGACGCCTTTGGGAAGAATCACGTAGAGGTCGATGGGGTCGCCCAGCCGCCATTTCACTTGGATAAGTTCCCGGGTGAAAAGAGGGAACTCATCTTTTTCTCCAAGGACTGGCTTGGCCGCTCGCAAGTCGCTTCCCGCCAGAGAAAGGGAAGTCCAATCCTCCAACGTGCCACCGTGCAAGGGTGGAGCTTCGGTGGCATTAAAAGCAGCTTTTTGTGCCCAAGCAACTCCGGAGCCTTGTGTTAGAAGCCAGAGCACGCTCAGCGAGATAAATCCCTGGATCGCACGATGCAAAGCCTGCATTCAAAAACCTCTAATCTTGGAACTTCCGCCCCGCAGAGTAAAACGGGGGCAGGCGGTTGAGAGCCAACCTGCCCCTTTCCTGTGAGAGCGTTAGTCTATTGCCTCAACCCTATTATTTCTTTTCCGGTATCAGTACAAGAGTCGAGATCGGCTTGAATAGTGAAAACGGCACCTCCAATATCGCCTCCGCCTTCGTGGGTGCCGGGGCAATATCCGTCTACCGCCGCTTTGCCCGACTGGTTGTAATGTGAGCGGAAGACTTGCAAGTTGCTGAAGGCAACGAAGTCTGGGATGTTGGTAACTGAAGTCTGAGCTTCTGTGATTAGAGTCTGAACTGACGCTGGTACCAGAGCTGGCGTCACCACCTGCAGGACGTTCCAGATTGGGTATCCGCCGTTCAGCACATTGGTGAACGGAATGAGACCGGGACAGGGAGCCGTACAGGTCGGGAACGTTCCACCCGTGTAAATGGGAAAGAGCGGGTCCACGCCATCAACGGTTAGGTACTTGGCTGTGCTGGTTACCTTGGCGAAGTTTGTGGTGCTCCAGAAGGCATAACCGATTGCGTCCTCGGTCGCGCCCACCGTGCTCACCATCTCGCCCGTCCCAATCACCCGCTGCCTTGTGCCTCCGCTTGCGTAACTGATGTTCAGGGGGTTGTCGGTGGCAGGGTTCACATTAAGCTCTTGCGTGGAGTTGATCTCCACGTCGCGTGGAACGCTGAATTCCACGGTGTTCATGGTTCCGGAGGTGGGCTCTCGCAGAAACACATGAGCGCCAATCGATGGCAAACCAGCTTCCGGTATTAGGTCGCGGGTCCGTGTACTGGTTCCGTTGAGATAGTAAGCCAGCTGCCAGCGGCTGACATTCTGCACCGCCGCGGTGCCAAATCCGCCGGACGAGGTGTCAGTTGTGTTGACGAAAACCATTACCACCTGAGCGCCCACGTTGATAGATTTCCAGTTAGCGACAGTGCCTCCTGTGATGGGGTCGGTTCCGCTAATAGCGTAGGCCACCGGCGTTACACTCTTACTGCTTTGCGAACTCAGAATTGTCGTACCGATCGGGCCGGGACCATACCCCAAGCCGTCGTAGTGAACGGTGTCCAGCGGAGTCAGCACCCGGTTCTCGGCAAAAACGGCGTCTTCTGGCCGAATATCGCTGGGAGCGCAGTCGAACGTTTGGTCGTTAATCAAGTTATAGACTGCCGAGGGCAGCGGTACATCGGTCAAGGTGGCTACGAGATTGTTGCCTGCTGAGCCGATCAAGCTGGAGCTGATCGAGAGGGAGCCGCGGGGCACGGCCATGAACAGCTGCTGGCCGATTACTGAGTCCACGGCCAGATAGGAGCACACGGTCGTCATGGCATTGTTCCAGACGATCCAGATATTGCCGGTATTGGGAGGAATCGAGGTCGAGCGGTTATCAATTCCCTGGCCGCCATTCTTCTGCGTCCAGATGTTAGTACCGCATTCCGAGGTCGAACTGTCGGCCGCCAAAGCGAACGCGTTGAAGGCCGCGCTTGAACCGACTCCGTTGAACAAAACACCGGTTGCTGCAAAACAGTTCGTTCCTGCAAACGCGATTAGCGCGATCAATGAAACCACCGCAACTCGTGTTATGCGTTTAGTCATCTTATTTTCCTCGTAGCGCAAATGTGCGCGGCTGGGGGGATAAACCCCGTTTCGAGCTCGGCAGTGCGGAGCTTTGCCGCCGCACGCCAGGGATCCATTCGAGGCAGAATTAGGCAATCGACTCGCATCACGGACGCGAAACCGTGTACACGAGAACGGTAAGGCGAGCCGCCAAAAATATCGCTGAAGTTTGTTTCAGAAAAACGACGCGGGCGTTAAAAGTTTGTGAATTTCGCGGCCGCAACTTCTATCTGACCACACTGAGGCCTGGGATCGTCCCGCGGTTGAAATGCGGTTGAAATAGAGAGCCGTGGCTGAAGTTTTTCATCTGAAATTAACCTGCCGGTCACATTACCGTAACCATTTCTCGGTAACTATGTGGGTCCTTTGACTTCCGAACACAAGGCATGATCCGCGTGCAATTCAGGCCAGCCCAGTTGTGTGTGTTGTTGTCCTTGTTTTCCGTTGCTCTACTTGGGCAGACCGGAGCTCCCGCCGGCAACTCCGCTCAGGGCCAAGCCTCCCTCTCGGGAGTCGTGACCGACCAGACGGGCGCGGTATTGGCCGGGGCCAGTGTAACCGTGAGTAACGGAGCGGGCTTAACCCAGACCGTCACCAGCAACGATGAAGGCCAATACGCGGTTAAGAACCTCCCACCGGGCACCTATACACTCGTCATCTCGGCACCAAACTTCAAAGACTTTCATACCGATAGCTTGACTCTAAGTGCCGGACAAAGCATTCCCATCGACGCGGTCCTGGAGCCGGCAGGAGAAAAGACCTCCGTTAACGTGGAGGGTCAGAAGCTCTCCCAGGTTGAAACCGAGACTTCCGAGATTGCGGGCTTGGTTACGCAAAAGGAGTTGGTCAGTTTGGGCTTGAACGGCCGAAACTTTACTCAGCTCATTGCGCTTACGCCCGGGGTTAGCAATCAGACCGGTCAGGATGAAGCCAAAGTTGGGGTATTGGGGAGCGTTCGCTACAGCGTGAACGGCGGGCGCGTCGAATACAACTCCTTCAATGTGGATGGGGGCGATGTGCTCAATGCCGGCCTCAACGGAAATCAAAGCACGTTGATCGTGTATCCCAGCCTCGACGCACTCAACCAAGTGCAGGTCTTAACCTCCAACTACGGGGCGATGTACGGTCGCAGTGCCTCGGGCACGGTGCTGGCCGACACCAAGTCGGGTACCAATGACTTTCATGGGAACGCCTACGAATTCATACGCAACGAATTCTTCAATGCCCGCAATTATTTTGATCAGACCAAGAAAGCGCCACTCTACCGGAGGAATGACTTCGGGGCCACCTTGGGCGGACCGATTGTCGTTCCCGGTGTCTACAACGGAAAAGGCAAGAGTTATTTCTTCTTCTCGGAAGAGTTCCGCTTGGAGCGCACGCCAGTCGATTTCAATCAGGGTGTCCCGTCTGTGGCTGAACGCAGCGGTAATTTCAGTGATGTTTGTCCGTATACGCTAGCGGGAAGCAACGGTGTACCGGGAACCCAAGCCACCTTTACCCGTGCGAAATATCCCGACTGCCCAGGAATCAATAACAGTTCGACGAAAGTCGGGACGTTTCTGACCTATCCCGGGAATGTCATCTCGATCGACCCGAACGCCATCGCGTTGTTGAGCACAAATGTCATTCCCCTGCCCAATTCCACCACAGGTTGTGATTCCAGTATTGGATCGTGCTTCGATGCCGTGGTTTCGCCCAGCACCTATTGGCGGGAGGAACTTTTCAAACTGGACCACAATATTACGCCCAGCATGAAGGCCTCGTTCCGCTACATTCACGACTCCTGGAACACCACCATTCTCACCCCGCAATGGGGGACAGTTGAGAACAGTTTCCCCACCCTGCAGAGCTCATTCAATGGTCCGGGAACGAGCATGTTGGCGCGGTTGACCGACACCATTACTCCTACGCTGTTGAACGAATTTGTGTTCAGTTACACCACGGACCACATCACCATGGCCGACCTGGATTCCAACGGAGCGCGTTGGCAGCGGCCCGCGGGGCTGACGATGGGTTATATCTTCAATAATGGATTCGGCGGCAAGGTGCCGGGACTGGTTGTTGGCGGCAACAATCTGGCGTATGGCGGATTCGGTTTTGCGGTGGATCCGGGTTATTTGCCCTGGCACCACACAAACCCGACCTACAATTTTCGTGACGATCTCAGCAAGGTCATTGGCAAGCACACCCTTCAAATGGGAGCGCAGTTGGTGTATTCACAGCGCAATGAACTGAACCAGGCGGTAGGCGCTAACACCGGCGACGTGCAGGGAATTCTGGGCTACAGCAACGTGAGCAGTTTCTACACCACGGGCAATGCCTTTGCTGACCTCCTGGTCGGTCCGGGCGGTATCGTCCCCTTTGCCCCAAACGGCATCAAGTACTTTCAGCAAGACAGCGGGCAAGGAAACTATTACAACCGCTATCTGGTCACCGAACCGTATTTTCAGGATGATTGGCGGGTGAATCCCCGGCTGACCCTTAATCTTGGAATACGGATGAGCCTTTTCGGCACCTGGCACGAGAAGTACGACAACGTCTACAACTGGGTGCCTTCCGCGTTCAGCCGTTCTTTGGCCGCTCAGACGGTGGTCGATGCTTTCACTGGCGGGCTGGCGCTCCCTGGGACCTGTCAAAGCCAACCCGGTGAGCTCCCCAGCGACTGCACTCCAATCCCGCTTAACTTGAGCAATCTTGACCCGAGGATCACGAACGGCATAGTTCGCTGCGGCGTCAATGGCGTTCCCGACGGCTGCATGACAGGTCACCTGTTCAATCCGGCGCCGCGCGTCGGTTTTGCCTTCGATCCGAAGGGTGACGGCAAAACTTCCATCCGCGCGGGCTACGGAATCTTCTTCCACCACGGTACTGGAAACGAAGCCAACACTGGTTCGCTCGAAGGTAGCGCGCCTCTGGTTCTGGATATGACGGAGAATCGGCCTACGAATTACCAGTGTATTGGCGGGCTCGGGCAACTCCCGAATGGAAGCCAATGCCGCGGTTCCGGGGCGTATCCGCTCAATGTGACCGCGATCCCAACCGCCGCAATCTGGCCTTACGTCCAGCAGTGGAGCTTCAGCGTGCAGCGCGAACTCAGTAAGAATACGGTGGGTACGATCGCTTATGTCGGGAGCAAGGGCACGCATCTTACGACTGATTTACAGATCAACCAACTGGAGCCGGTGGCGGCGGGGAAAAATCCGTTCTTGCCTGGCCAACCGATCACCAGCCTGGATTGCAGCAAATACGATGGAACTCACTTTACGCTGTTTGGTTCCGATCCAGTCAGTCCGATCACCGGTTTGCCTACCGATCCGGTGACTGGTTTGCCTGACGTTACTGCCACCGTGGTTTCCGGTCAGCCCGGCTTCGTCAATTTGCAAGCCGCCTGCTTCGGAACTCCTGGGAATTCTGAATTTCCGGACCCCAATTCATTGCGGACCTTTGCGCCCGGCATTGGCAGGATCTTCTCCCTACAGAATGTGGCCGATTCCATTTATCACGCCATGCAGGTGACGGTGCGTAGGGCGACAGGCCCACTGACTGTGGGCATTGCGTACACCTACAGCCATTCGATAGACGATTCTTCGGATCGCTCGGATACGACTTTTGTAAACTCCTTCGATCTCGCGGAGAACCGTGCGAGTTCAAACTTCGACCAGCGCCACTTGCTCAACATCAGCTATCTCTACAAACTCGACACCATCATCGGGAAACTGCGATTCTGGTTTTCTAATGTTGGCTACGACAGTTCGGCCCCTGTGGCCATGCCGGAAATTGAATCCCGCCTCGGACACACACTGCTCGACGGCTGGGAAATCTCCGGCATCACCACCTATCAATCTGGCACCCCGTTCAGCGTGATCAATGGCGGCAGCGCCAACGGCATCTCTGTTCTGGATAATGCTGGAGTAGCCAATGGGGTCGGAGCCGGCTCGTATCCCGACGTAATTGGGGACCCCTACATACACCCACCTCTAGGAGCTACCAACCCTCTGAGCATCGGGCCCGCGCTCTTGAATGCTGCCGCCTTCGCTGCTCCCACTGGTCTGACGTTCGGTGACGCGGGGCGTAACTTCCTGAACAACCCGAGCCGCCTCAATTTCGACACTGCACTCCTGAAGCACTTCAAAGTCACTGAAGGCAGTACCCTGGAATTTCGTGCCGAAGCTTTCAACGTTTTCAACCACACCCAATTCCTCATTTACGACCCGGATAAGGGAAACCAAGCCAATAACACCATCAGTTGTTATGGCGGCCTGAACAACTCAGCGGGTGACCCGAGCTGCCTGACGGGAAACGCCTTCCTACACCCCATCGAGGCTCATCGTCCCCGCACCATGCAGTTCGGTCTCAAGCTTGCTTTCTGAGGACGGCCTTCGCGGCGGAAGAGGATCGGATTCAGGCGGTAGTTCTTTTACGGCTGGCGCTTACTAGCGGTGATTGGGCTGCACTAGCCTGTGTTCTGCAAGCGGGACAGTCGCAGCTTCCACTCGATCCAGAGCGCCATGCCGCAGCGGCATCGAGGCGATACCCAACTCCCCGAATGGTCCGAAGCAGGGTCGGCTTTCCCCGTTCGGGTTCGATCTTGCGGCGAATTCGCCGGATGCATGCATCCACACTGCGCGGAGCGATGAACTGCATGTCTCCCCAGACCGCATCCAGCAGAACGTCGCGCGTCAATACCTGTCCGCGATGGCGCGCCATGTATTCGATCAAGCGGAACTCTAAAGTAGTAGTGGAGACTTCAGTTCCGCGGACTAATACTTTCATCGCCCAACTATCGATCACCAGATCCGCCTTATCCCTGGAGGCCGCAGAAGGAGACAGCGGAGAACGACGTAACACAGCTTGCACCCGCGCTACCAGTTCTCGAGGATTGAATGGCTGGGTGATGCAATCATCGGCGCCGCACTCCAGCGCCGAAACGTGATGTTCCTCGGTCCCGCTGTCCAGCAGGCAAACGATAGCTGTTCCCGTCAGCAGGGGATCCCGGTGGAGACGCTGGCACAACTCCAAGCCGGCCCTGGGCTGCGATAGCAGCGGAATTAGTATGAGGGATGGGCGGCTACTTCTTGCTTCGGAAACCACGTCGCCTGGCGACACCACTTGCACCGCATAACCAGCCGCCTCGAGGTACTCTTTCGAGGACTGGCAGACCCCAATTTGGCTGTCGACCACAAGAATGAGCTTCCCCACGCGCGCCGGTCCTCATCTAAGGGGCACACCTACGACTACCTTGCAAATGAAATCAATCTCCGAAAAGTAAGCAGCGGATTGGCGAACCGCAGTCTAGCGCCAGGCGTGTTACGGCAATGTGACCGAAGTATGAATCTCCGGTAAATTCTCGTTCCTGCGGCCCGGTGAAAGCTGGCAGGCGGCAGCCTCGACTATTGCCCGGAGCTTGGGCCAAGCCACGTGAACCGGCATCGCCATAACCGCCGGTAAGGACGCGAACACCTCAGCGGTACCCCTGAAGAACCGTTTACGCTGGATAACCGATTCTCCCCTCAGTTAGCGCAAGAACCTGCATAGTGAGCCCTACCACCGGTAACCTCGGTATCGATCTAGGGTAATACGCATCAACCACTTACCGGCACACATGGGCCATTTCCCCAGGGCCGTCAAGTTGCGATAGTACTAGTACGGCTGGCCGATCCCAAGCTAGGACTAAAGTCATGAAGAAACTCTTATTGCGCACCGGACTCAGTTTCATCAAGCTGCTGCCAGGACTGTTTCTCCTTTCCGGTCTGCCTGCGTTTTCGCAGCAGCTGGCCTTGGTCAACCCGTCCCCGGCCGCGTTCGAATCGGTCGTTGCGATTCGACCCGCGACGGTGACGCTGCCCCAGGAGACCAGTCATCGCTTCTGGGATCGGGAGAATAGGATTCTCTTTGCCGCCGTCGCTGCCTCAAGCACAGCGGATTTCGCCGTTACTTACTCCAATCTGCAAAATGGGGGCAGGGAACTGGACCCAGTGACGCGTCTATTCAGCGGTAGCACTGCAGGGCTCGCGATGAACTTTGCTGGTGAAACAGCAGGCGTGATCGGCCTTAGCTACTTCTTCCACAAAACTGGCCACCACAAATTGGAGCGCATCGTATCCATGGTGAATGTCAGCTCTTCACTGGCGGCCGTGTCCTATGACCGCACACACTGAGAGCAAAGAATCCTCACTTTCGCTCGCTGTCACTTGTTAATTCACTTGGCTGTGGCGCTTCTCGCGGCTGATCAGGATTTCAGTTGCGCAAGTTGCTTCTTCACGTCAGCGGCATTGCTGTAATTGGGATTGATTTTGAGCACATGTTCGAACTGCTGGCGAGCCCGGTCAGGCTGATCCGTTTTCTCGTAAGCCAGACCGAGGTGATAATAAATGTCGGCGTTATCGGGCCGTTTGCTCTTCTCCTGCAGCCGGAGCGCTTCCTGCAATAAACTGATGGCCGAGTTGTAGGCGCCCTTCTGGTAATAAATCCAGCCCAGTGTGTCGGCTACCTCGGGGGAATCGGGCAAGCCGCGCCGTGCGGTCTGTGCCAATGAGAGCGCCACGTCAAAGTTGCCACCGTTCTCCACCATCACGTTAGCTAGATTGTTGGAAGCCATCGGATCCTCGGGCTTGATTGCCAACGCGTTCTGATAAGCATCTTCCGCTTTCTTCCAGTCCCGCTTGGATTCAAACAACTGCCCCAACCGGACGTAAACACCCGGTTGCCGCGGGTGATCTTTGAGCGACTTCTCATAGAGTGCGACGGCTTGATCTGTTTCCCCGCTGGAGACCTCTGTCTCTCCCAACTTGATCAGAGCATCAGAATTATTCCCGTCGAGGTCCAGCGCCTTTGCAAAAGCTGCCTCTGCACCTTTCACATCTTTCTTGCTCTGGTATAGCGTCGTCCCCAGCAAATCGTAGAACCGGCTATTGCCAGGCGATTTGGCAATCTGAGTATTGGCTGCGGCGATGGCCCGATCCGCTTGTTTCTGTGCGATGTAGGTGTTCATGAGGCCCCGGAGAGCGTCTGTGGAGTCGGCATTCCGGTCAAGTGCCCCTTGATAAGCCTTCGCGGCGTCGCCGTACTGCTTTTGGGCGAATTTCAGATTGCCCATCTCCACGTAGCCGAACGAACTCTGTGGCGCCACTTCGATGGCTTTGCCAATATCCGCCTCGGCTTCCACAAACTGGTTGCGATTGATGTTCGAGACGGCGCGCAATGCATAACCTTCGGGAGAGGCAGGCTGGAGGTTGATCATCTGAGTAGCGCATTGATCGAGTGTCGAGTTGTCACCCTTGCGCATGGCCAGCAAAGCTAAAGCACGTTGTGCGTCAAACAGGTCAGGACGCAGACGCAGGGCTTCCCGCCATTCGCTCTCGGCGCTCTCGAGGTTCCCCTGTTCTTGGAGTGCAGCCCCCAGGTGGTAATGCGCCACACCGTTGTTGGGATCGTTCTTGATGACGGTTTGCAATGTCGCGGCGGCGCCGTTGGCATCACCGGCTCGAATCTGTAATTGTCCGCGGTAGACCAGAGCTTCGTTGTCGCTGGGATCCGCTTGCAGAACTTCATCGTCCAGCTTGCGCGCCTCCTGAAAATGATTCTTGAGAATAAGAAGTTCGATGTAATTTTTCTTTACTTGAAGGTCTTTGGGATGTTCCCGGTAGAGAGTTCCATATTCAGTGAGCGCTTTGTCCATGTCGCCGGTCACGAAATAGAAATCACCCAGCATGCGATAACCGGCGGAGTTGTCGGGAAAATCGCGCTTGGCTTGTCTGAGAAATTCTTCCGCCTCAGCTTTCTTGCCTTCGGCGAGGTATAGGCGCGCCAAAGCGGCCCGCGGATCAGGATTTTTTGAGTCAATCTGAACCGCGTTTCTTAATTGCTCTTCCGCTTCCGCGAACCGGCTGCGCGCCTGGTAATAACTGGCGAGCATCAGGCGCGCATCCATGGCCCTGGGGTTCAACTCGACTGCCTTCCTGAAATTGGGCTCAGCCGCGTCGGACTGATTGTTCTTCATCTGCATGAGCGCCAGGTTCAGATATAAATCCCAGTCGCTCGGATCGAGGGCGATGGCCTTCCGCACTTCCTCGATCGCGGCGGGGAAATTAGCCTGTGCGGCGAGAAGATTGGCAGCCATGAAATGGGATTGGGATTCGTTGGGCCATTGCTGCAGTAGCAAGTCGGTTTGTTCCTTGGCCTGCTGAAGAGTCCCGCTGGCGATCAGCAGCTTGGCCAGTTCGACGCGGGCCGCATAGTTGTCCGGCTGCAGTTCGACCGTGCGCCCAAATTCCTGATACGCGCGCGGCCACTGCTGAGTCTTAACGTAACTCTGCGCCAGTTGGTAGTGAGCCGCGGCGTAGTTTGGGTCAATCTTGAGGGCGTTGACAAACTCGATCGCAGCCTCGGGGTACTTGCCCTTCTCGAAATAACGTTGGCCGCTCTGAAAATATTTCTGCTTGCGCACGTTGGGGTCGCGCGAACAAGACGGGAAACAAACAACCAACAACACAATCAAAACCGACGCCAGACGAACGACAGAAAATTTCATTGCGTGGTGAGCGGGCCATTCGCCCATAATGTTTCAAAACTACAGTAATTGGTGGACGAAATAAAGATATCCGCAGTCCCTGGCTCCGCAAAAGGAAGACTTCGGTCGTGCACTGATCTTTCAAAAGCCTTTCTGGGCGTGGCTTTTGGCAGCTTTTTTACAAGCCGCTTGTACCGCCACGGTACGCTCTATCGCATTGCCATCACAGCACTTGTCCCTGCATTGCAAGCGCTTGCAACGGCGTCGCAGAAATTATCAATCTTGACAGTCGGCCACTTCGCGCTACAGTAGCCTTGTTTGATGTGGTCAGAGCCTCCCCCTCTTGTGAA
>DASPSE010000182.1:0-10937 GCA_035624085.1 Terriglobales bacterium | reverse complement strand
AGAAAGTGGGTTGACCATGTCCGGAGCAGGAATCAGCGGTGCAGCCGTCGTGCGGGCGGCGGATGCGATGTTATATGCGCTTGGTGGAGACGAGATCACTGTCGTTTTTCCACTTGTGGCCTTGCCCAACGATCCCAGCGCACAACTAGGACTGGTCGATCCAGGAGTTCAGCAGGTGACGTTTTCTCCCGTGGTGGTTCGCAGCCTGACCACTCCGAGTACAGGACCAAGAAGACGGTTGGAGTTCCTGATTTCCAGCAGCGCAGTATCTGAGGCAGTAGTTTCCCAAAATGTCGCGTCGGCCGAAGCTCTCTTTGAAAGCGCACTGGGAGTGACTTATGACAATGATCTCTTCCACATCGAGGACGTCATAACCGAATACTTCGCCGGCACGCCGTACCTTTATAAGGTGACGGCAGTGGAGTGACAACCGGCTCCTAGCTACTAGCTCTTGGCTTCTAGCTAGGACGGAGATACCCGGAGTTGGACACTGCAAGACCAAGTGAACCGGTCCGCTGGTCCAGGCGTTACCCGGCAGATGCTAACAGCTAGGAGCTAATAGCTGCTTTTATGCAATTCACAAAAGACAGTTTCTACATGACTCTGCTCGAGCGGCTGGTGGCGTTGAATCCGCAGCAAACGATCACACTGAATGGAACTACCCGACCGGCCATCGTGGTGGCGGAGAACGAGATTGTTGTGCCCGTCGTACCCCTGCCCGACGCCTTCTACATCGAATGGGGCGCAGCTCAACCGGTGGCGCAGCAGGTAGGCGACCGGGCGCTATTGGCGATGGAGTGCATCATTTCGTATCACACTTTTGGGACGGTCGAGTCCGGCGTCGATCGCGGCCGTGCTTTGGCGGCTCTGGATATGGAACTGTTGAGCATTTGCCAGCCACCCTGGACCTCAAAACGCGACTATACGCAAACTCCCAGCGTTGATCTCGGCACAATGATTTCGTGGTCGCAGCCGGTTCTGGGCAAAGTTGCAGGCAGCGAAGCGCCGAAAAACGAGGGCCTGCCGAGAGGAAGCGAGGGAGTGAGGCTGGAGCGCAGCGCGAGCCTGACAGTGTTTTTCTTTTCTGAGGTGAACTTCTTATGAGCACTGCGCCGCTTCGCGCCCCGATGGTTCCGGTCACACGGCGAATCCGCGCATATTTCGCACCGCTCAATCGTGCGACGGGTCAGGCGACGTTGTTTGACCCCGGCAAGTACGGCGTTTTCCCGCTGGCTGCACCGCCTTCGCCGTGGATCGATTTGGGATGGGTCGACAATTTCCAGCGGTTTTGCGGAACCCCGACGGAACCCGTCAGGGCCGGCCTCGCCAAGGCGCCGGTCGTGCAACTCCGCGGCACACTCGATGCGCGGCTTGAGTTTGATTTTAGAGAGTGGGGCAAGCTGCAGATGGCGCTGGCTGGCGGTTCCGAGCACATGAACGTGTTGGCATCGGATCTGAATGCCAATCCTCAACCTTCGGGTGGAACCCCGATCTTAGCTACCGCCGTGCTTCCGGGATCGACAGCCAGTGAAATTGTGTTAGGAGTTGGGGCGGTCGATGCCTTTTCGGTCGGCGACATCGTTGCCGTCGATGCGGATTACCAGCAGCAAACCGGCTACGTGGGAACCGGAATTTCCGCCGCCTATGTGACCAATCCCACGATGGTAAATGGTGACGCCAATTACATCCGGCGGGTGACGTTCAACCTTGGGCGCGTGGCACAAATAACAGTAACGTCGTTGGTGTTAGGCCAGTCATTACTCGGCGGTCCGCCGCCGTCGAACGCGGGCGTGCAAAAGGTGGTCGCATTTGTGGACCGCGAGGGAGGGTCGTTCTTTCAGGATTGGTCGGCGCTTTTTGTGGCGGAGGACGAATCGGGAGGCCGGGCATGCTTTCACTATCCACACCTCAGTCCCACTACTTCAATGCAAACTTCGATGGAGCTCAATCCTGCATCTCAGGCTGGCACAGCGAAAGTATTCCAGCGGGAACAAGGCGTCCAGATTGCAAAGCCCATTGTTGCCCTTGCGTTGCACGCCGCGTTCCTGGCCATGCCACACGTCGATGAGAACGACGGTCAGACCGTGTTGTGCTACCGCAGCTACTTCCCGGCCGCTATGGCTGCTGTCTACTAGACGCTGGCCTCCCGCGCATCCAACATCTCTCGGGGAATGCTTCATTAAGCGTCTTGGGCATAGGACCGGTGCGCGCCGTTACGAAAACGGAACTGCCGGCGGAATTGCACTTGATCGACACATTCACCGATATCTACTCAATTCAAATGAAGCTGCAGATCGACAATCTCGATGGTCTTGGACCCCAAGACTACACCGCTGCGATTGATGCGTCGCACCCACCGCAAGTGATCCGCAAACTTAACCAACCTTCTGAATTGCGCGTCAGTTTGGTAGCGAATAACCCTGAATTCGTTGTGCCCGTGGCCAGAGCAAGGATCACGCTGGGTAGAACCAATGGCCAGGACGTGTTCACGGGATATTTGACGCAGGCGCCTGCTTTTGAGTACCTGGGTTGGGGGGAGCAAGGCCCGGTTTACCGATACAACCTGGTCGCCCAGAGTGATGAAGCGCTGCTCGATGAAAAGCGGCTGGCTGATCGCAGCCCTTTCGTTGAGCGGACCGCCGGCAATGCGCTGCGCCAGCTCACCCAGGACGTGCTGCCCGGTGTTATGGATACAAGTGCAGCGCAGGATCTGGACACGATGTTTTGGTATATTCCTGACCCACAAAAAACCTGGTCCCAGCACGCGGCGGAAATCTCCGTTCGAGCCCGTGCCAGCTATAGAACACTCAATGGCGCTCTTATCTTCACGCCACTCGGCGCCAGCGTCTACACGCTCAACGAAAGCGATCCCAACTTCAATCCTGAGGGCTTAGTTCTGCAACCAGTCAATGCATTGGTGAACGACGTTACGCTGATTGGCGAAGTCGAGCCCCAAGCCTACGTAAAGGATTACTTCGTCGGTGACGGACTCACCATGAGGTTTTATCTGTCGCAGACTCCTTTCGTAAAGGAGAGTACGACCGTTTTCGATGAGGAATACACGGTCTCGCCCCTCGAGCCCACGCTCTGGAGTGTGACTGATCCTTCGGGCGCGATCTCAGTGAGTGGCGGAAACCTTCTGGTCGCCGGTGGAACCGGTGCGGATGGCGCAACGATGGTCCAGTACGTCGAGCAAATCGAATTGGGGGGCGCGTTGGTGATGCAACATGGCGATGTCATGTTCAGCGCGGCATCCACTGGAGTGCTCGGCGGATTGTATCCGGGCGGTATTTCTGTTGCCGGGTGTCTAGCTGGCTTTCAAGTCACACCGAGTGGAAATCAATCGAACATTCAAGCTTTGGTAAACGGAGTAGCCACCGGCTCCGTGATCAGCACCGTTGCAGGGCATCATTACCTGCTGACAACTCGCTTGTACTCGGAGGAGATTTATCGAAGGCAGCAAATCTTCCACTCCTCGGTTCATCCGTCTGGCAGCGCAATCGGGGGAGCAGAAGTACCCGCTGATGTTCGCATTGTGCTGGAAGTTCACGATATTGATCCATCGAACCCGGCCACGCAAGTGGCACCCTCCACGGTCTTGTACGACGGTGTAATTTCCAGCGCACCTGACTTCTGCACTTACGTGCTGGTCAATGCTGCCAATGTGCAATGTTCGATCGCGTTCACGCGGCTGATCCAGGCAGTCGATGCGGAAGTTCGCAGCGCTCTTCCCGGCCAAAGTTACGTAACACAGCTGGTCGGCCCGCTCTCGGATGGCGCGGAGTGCGACGTCACTTCCTCTGCGGAGCTGGAGTTTTACTCAGCCTACGTTCCCGCGGCCAATCAGATGATCGAGGTTCACTACCGTGGACAGGGGCGAGCGCTTGCCCGCATCACCAATCCCGTGAGCGTCACGGCGCAAGCGTGTGGAGTTGACAACGGATTGCATGGGGTAGTCCGGCACGCCAAAGAGCCACCGGCACGCACTGCAGCGGATTGCGAGAATGCGGCACTGGCTTTTCTGGGTGACAGCACCAGCTCTGCATGGAAGGGCACCTATGAAACATGGAGCGACTTTCTGCCCGGTAATGCGAACGACATTTTCCCCGGAGATGCACTGAACTTTAATATTCCTTCGCGGGGAGCGACCTTTCTGGCGATTGTGCGCGAAGTCGAAATCGCCATGAACGACCTGCAGGGCGAACACAGTACTTATAAGCTCACTTTTGCGAACGACGCGGCCGAGCCTTTAGCGTTCCAGTTCGAAGCCTCGGAATTAAAAACGATCCCGATCGTAACTGAACTTACGAACACGCAGGTCGGCTCAACTTACTTGCCTGCCTTGACCGACGCGGAGATCACGGCCGTGACCTCGACCACCGTTAACGTAGATGCGGGAACCGCGCCACCCAGTGGAGGCGGCATCGAGGTCCGATGGAGCGACTCGGGATGGGGGCCATACAACGACCGCAATCTCGTGGGCCGCTTTACCACTCAAACTTTCACCATTCCGCGGCTCTCGCAAGTGCAGGACTGTTACTTGCAGCAGTACGACGCGTCAACTCCGCCAAAATATTCTCGGTACAGTACCGCGCTGCACATAGATTATCCGTTATGAGCCACGTCGAAGACAGCCTTCTAGACAGGTCCAGGCAGCGTGCGGGCGCAGGAAAACAGCCGCTGGTTGCGCGGCATACCGATCAAGACTCGCAGCTCGAAATGCTCGACAAGCTGACGCAACTGGAAGCCTCCCTGGAGTCAGTGAAGGATCACTTGCAGGCAGTCAAGAGCCGTGCCGAAGCGCGGAAGCTCGATGCGCGAACCGTCGTAGCTCTGTGTGCGATTGCACTCTCGCTCGCCGGTTACGTGGTCCAGGAGGCGCGAAACTCATCAAGGCAGGATGCTGAGATCGAAATGACCAAAGCCAGAGTCACGAATCTGGAGCGGATCGCGGCCGCCAACACTGAGGCCCGCATCCGCAGCGAGGTGGAGTTCAAAGCGCTGCGTGAAGGTCAGGAAGAGATCAAGCGCATGTTGGAGCAGCATGACAGCCATATGCGCGGCCTAGAACGGCAGAGACCGTGAGCGGGTTCTCGCTTCGGTTTGCCGGCTACGAAACAATTCTGTTCCGAAGACAATAACCAATTCAACTAAAGGAGGCACCATGAACTTCTTGTCCAAATTGCTTCAAACCATCGCTTTCATTCCTGGAATCGTAACCTCGATCGAAGGCTTGTTCAATCACCGTTCTGGCAGCGACAAAAAAGATGCGGTAATGTCCTTCCTGCAAACCGCCCTTTCAATGACCGATGCAGTGGCAGGCAAGGAGATTGTCGACGAATCAAAATTCCGCGACGGACTCTCGCAGATTATCAACGGAACGGTGGAGTGCCTGAATGCCTCGGTTTGGGCGAAGGGCCAAAACTGTCAGGCATCAGCCGCCAACACAGCATCAGCGCCCGCCCAATAGAGCCTCACCCTACCTCTTCGCTCCAGTTCTCCAGCGTCTTCTTCACGAAAGCCATGAATTGATCGGCAACGGCGCCATCGATCACGCGATGGTCATAGCCCAGCGTGAGGTGAACTACGGAGCGAATGGCGATGGAATCATTGCCGTCGGAGTCAGTGACCACCAGCGGCATCTTCGTAATCCCGCCGACGCCAAGAATCGCGGTGTTCGGCTGGTTGATGATCGGTAATCCGAACACGGCCCCGAAGGTGCCAGGGTTGGTAATGGTGAAAGTGGAGCCTTCTACCTCTTCGGGTTTCAGTTTCTTGGAGCGAGCACGCTCACCCAGGTCGGTGATGCCGCGCTGTAAGCCCAAAAAGTTGAGTTCATCAGCATTTTTCAGCACAGGAACGATGAGACCCCAATCCAGCGCCACGGCAATCCCCGCATTCACGTGGCGATGGTAACGGATGGCTTCGCCTTCAACCGACGAATTTACGATGGGAAACTGTTGCAATGCGATAATCGCGGCGCGCACGAAAAACGGCATGAACGTCAGACGTGCGCCGTGCCGCTGCTCGAAGGCCGCTTTCGTTTTGTTGCGGAGCTGCACGATGCGCGTCATGTCCACTTCGAACATACTGTGGACGTGGGCGCTGGTGCGACGCGACTCGATCATGCGTTGTGCGATGATCTTGCGCATCTGGTTCATCGGCACCAGATCTCCAGGAATTGCGACGGGTGCAGGAGCGACAGGCCGCGAGACTGGAACCGAAGGGGCAGGAGCCGCAGCAGATTCCTGCCGCTCCAGAAAGTCCATGATGTCCTGCTTGGTGATGCGGCCGCCCAAACCTGTGCCTGGCACTTGGGACAGGTTTACGTTGTGCTCGCGCGCGATTTTGCGCACCAGCGGCGAGGAGCGAGCGTGATCTTCTTCCTCTCGTACCGTCGGAACTGCGACAGGTGGTGGGGACGCTTTGGGCGGTGCTGCTTCGGCCTTCGCTGGGGCTGCCGGAGCAGGCGGTGCTGCCGGCTTGGGGGCAACGGCGGCAGCGGCTTCGCCATCGCCGGTGATCGTTCCCACCACGGTGTTAACCTGCACCGTGTTTCCTTCACCAACCTTGATATCCTGAAGCACGCCCGAGGCCGGGGCGGGAATTTCCGCATCCACTTTGTCGGTAGAGATTTCAAACAGCGGCTCGTCGCGCTGCACCTTATCGCCGGGCTTCTTCAGCCACTTAGTGATAGTCCCCTCAAAGATCGACTCGCCCATCTGGGGCATCACGATATCGGTCGGCATAATTTCCCTTCCATCCGGCCCCAGTCACGTATCCGAGGCCAGGTGCAATTTTTTATTATAGCTTCTCGATATCTAGTCTTTCTCGTGCGCCTGCTTCTCTTCACCCGCCGGCAGCGGTCCGACGCCGTAAGCATTTTTCCAATACTCCTGCACTTTGGGAGGCAACTTCTGCACCCGCGACAAAAAGCCAACCACCTTCCAGATGTCCTGATCGCTCAGAGCATGCCTCCACGCCGGCATCCCCGTGTAGCGAATTCCGGTGCTGACCGCGTAATAGATGTGCCACTCGGGATCGTCCAGCGGATCGAGGATGAGTTGTGGAACTGGAGGATAGAGAGACTTCTCCAGTGTGCTCGGTTTGTTGTCGAGCGTGCCATGACAGACTGCGCAGTTCATGGTGTAGATCTTCATCCCGTCGATCAGGTTGTCATCGGTCGGCGGCACTGGATTGGTCACGCGTGCCGCGTGGCGTTCCATCGAGGCGTCCAGAGCGGCGGTGGCAATGCGGCGTTCCAGGCTGGGCGGAGTTACATCGGCCTTGGTCGGCATCAAGCCAAACGTAGCGACGGCCAGGCCGGCCAAGACAATTATCACCAGCGTGATAAAGATTCCAAGAATAAAATTGCGCATTTCTGCCCCCCTTAACAGATATGAAGATATCAGTATAAGTTCGCTGCGTTATGCAAACTGGACCTGTGCGGCACTCAGTATATCCACACTCGGCGCTCATGTGTTTGCCGACAGTAAACGAATTGTAACTAATACGCGCGCAGGCGGCGCGCTTCGCGGACCACGTCACTGACTGTGGGCAAGAAGAATTCCTCCTGAGGAGGAGAAAACGGCACCGGGGAATCCCGGGCGGTGATCCGCACAATAGGACCGTCAAGATCGTCGAAAGCTTCTTCGTTGATGACGGCCGCGATCTCGCCGGCAATGCCGCCGGTGCGAACATCTTCGTGCAGCAGAATAACTTTGTTGGTTTTGCACACGGTTTGTGCGATGGCCTCGCGGTCGAGCGGCGAAAGCGTGCGCAGATCAAGAATCTCCAGCTCGATTCCTTCCTTCGCCAGAATCTCTGCGGCTTCGAGCGCGACATGCACCATAGCAGCATAAGTAATGATGCTCAGATCGCGGCCGTCACGGGCGAGACGAGCTTTGCCGAGCGGCACAATGTAATCGTTCGCGGGAACTTCTTCTTTGATCCGGCGATAGAGATATTTGTGCTCGAAGAAAATGACTGGGTTGTTGTCGCGAATGGAAGCCTTGATCAGGCCCTTGGCGTCGTAAGCGCTGGCGGGACAGACCACCTTCAACCCGGGGGCGTGCACAAACCACATCTCCGGATTCTGCGAGTGAAATGGGCCACCGTGGACGTTGCCGCCGCTCGGCCCGCGAATTACCAGCGGCGCCGGCGCTCCCCAGCGGTAGTGGGCTTTGGCAACCATGTTTACGATTTGGTTGAAGGCGCAGGGAAGAAAATCCATGAATTGGAATTCGGCCACCGGGCGCATGCCCGTCAGCGAAGCGCCAAAGGCCGCCCCAACGATGGCCGACTCGGCAATCGGCGTGTCAATTATGCGTTCCGGACCAAAGCGGTCGATGAAACCATCGGTGACTTTGAAAGCTCCACCGTAGACGCCGATGTCTTCGCCGATGCAAAAGACAGTCGGATCGCGCTCCATTTCCTCCCAGATTCCCTGACGGATGGCTTCGAGATAGGTGAGTTGCATGACCGTCTCAGTTGCGGGCACGACGCTTTTGTCTACAATCTGTACAATCTGTGTTATTGTACTAAGTGTACATATTGTATTAGGGGTGTCTCATGTCTTCCAAGATGACAGCCAGTGCAACCCGGCAAAATTTTTCCGACATCGTAAACCGGGCAGCCTATGGCGGTGAGAGAATCATAGTACACCGGCGCAAGAAACCGGTAGCGGCGGTCGTGCCGATTGCGGACCTGGAGCTCCTGGAAAAGATGGAAGACGAAATCGACCGGAAAGCCGCCCGCGATGCCCTGAAAGATCCACGGACAATCCCTTGGAAAACCATTAAGAAGAAACTTAAGCTCTAACGTTGGTGGAATGGCCTACTCAATTCAGTTCAAGCCTGCCGCCCTCCGGCAGCTTGAAAGATTGCCACGCGAGATCCAACGGCGTATCGCGGTCAAGATCGAAATGCTTCGTCTAGACCCAATGCCTGCCGGATGTAAACGACTGACTGGAATGGACGATACCTGGCGAATCCGAATCGGCGATTACCGTGTAGTCTACCAAGTGCGGCGGGAAACACTACTTGTGCTCGTGTTGAAAATCGGGCATCGGCGCGAAGTGTATCGATAGGAACTCCTATTTCAAGTGCAGCGCTGCCTCAGTCTGTTTTGAAGCGGACGATTTTGCTGTCCGCACCTTCGGCGTCCCGTACTTGGGTTTGATCTCGTGGCAGCCCAATTCGCAGTACGTCCCATCTGCACCGCTCTCCGCAGTGGGCATCGGTGAATTCACCGCGAATTCTCGGTCGGCTTCCAGCCGTTGATCAACACCAGCGATCAGTTCTCGGTTCTCGGTTGGAGTAAGCCATTCCTTATTGAGCAGATAATTTTCGAACCGGGCGATGGGATCGCGCTTCTTCCAATACTCGAACAGCGGCTTGGGGACATACTCGGCCGCATCGTGGATGGCATGGCCCTTCATGCGCATCATTTTGGCTTCGATCAGCGTCGGTCCCTCGCCACGACGGGCGCGCTCACACGCTTCATGCGCCGCGTCGTACACCTGGCAGGCATCGGTGCCGTCAATGATCACGCCCGGAATGCCGTAGGCAATGGCTCGCTCAGCGAGATCTTTGACACGGAATTGCATATCCGCAGGGGTCGAATATCCCCAGAGATTATTTTCGACAAACAACACCAGGCCGAGGTTTTGCACCGCCGCGAAGTTGAGGCCTTCATACGTCACTCCAGTTGATTGTCCGCCGTCGCCGATGTAAGTCATGACCGCAATGTTGCGTCCTTGCATTCGTGCGCCCAGCGCCACGCCTGTGAGCACGGGAATCAAATCACCCAGAGTAGAAATTGGGGCGACCACGTTATTCTTCTGAATATCGCCGAAGTGAGACGACGCATCGCGGCCCTTGGTGGGCGAACCCGCCTTCGCCATGTACTGCATCATAATGTCGCGAGCCGAGAAACCGCGAACCAGCAGCGACCCCTGGTTACGGATCATCGGCCCAAGCCACTCATCCGACTTGAGCGCGTAAGCGGACGCACATGAACACGCTTCTTGGCCCAGACCGAAATAAACGCCGCCTACAACCTTGCCCTGCTTGTACAGATTCTCGAGGGCAGTCTCCATTTTGCGGTTGAGAAGCATCCAGCGGTAAATCTCGAGGCATTGTTTCTTGTCGAGGTACTTCGATTCGCGTATCGGAGGAACGGGCGCGCTCAGATCGCCTTCGACCTCGTAGCGAACTTCACCAGCGGTTCGCACCTGGCGAAGCGTAAAACTCGGCTTCTCGAGCCGACAGTCAACAATCGTGTATGTACGCTGGGAAGGAAGCATGGCTGGCAAAGGATGGCGGCCATTGGAGTTGGAGCGAGCGTGATCTCTTGCGCGGACTTTTCTCTTTTTGTTAGCCATGCACCACGAACGTCAGACTTGTAAGAATGTAACTCGGGTTGCGGGGTTTGCCAAATTCCGGCATCCGGGCGGCGGGCTATGCCCAGAACGTGTCTTCTTCTTTATGGATCTGCCGCAACTCGGATGGCGGCTTCATGGGCACGCCGATTGTCGTTCTAAGTAATGAATCTAACTCCTCTAACCACAGCAGCTGGGATTGAAAAACTGCCCCAAAATTGCGTGAGACCGAATGGGCGACGTCCTGCAACGAAATCTGCATGCCAAGTTCCTTCGCCATCGAGGTCACCGGTTTCGACCTAATTCCGCAGGGGATGATGAGATTGAAATAGTCGAGATCAGTATTAACATTCAAAGCGAAGCCATGCGACGTTACGCCGCGGGAAACGTGCACGCCGATGGCTGCAATTTTGGCTTCACGCAAAAGCAGGTCCCTCGACTTCGCTCGGGATGACAAAGTATTGGAGGTCCAAACGCCGGTCAGGCCGTGCATGCGCTTCGTTGTAATGCCGAAGTCAGCGCAAGCCCGGATCAAGACTTCCTCGAGCCGCCGAAC
>DASPSE010000174.1:0-5146 GCA_035624085.1 Terriglobales bacterium | reverse complement strand
AGAGACCGTCACGGCCACGATGGCCCGCTGGGCTGCCGCGCTGAATTATAAGCATCTTTCGCAGGATGCCATTTACCAGGCCAAGCGCTTCCTGCTCGATTCCGTCGGCTGCGCTCTGGGCGGCTATCAGCAACACGATGTCAAGATCGCCCTTGAGGTTCTCGGCGAAATCGCCGGCCGCGGCTCCTCCACCGTCATCGGCACTGGCAAGCGAATCGATCCCGTTTCTGCGTCGCTAGCCAACGCGCTCATGATCCGCTGCATGGATTACAACGACATTTACTGGAAGCAGGATCCGTCTCACCCGTCGGATATTTTTCCTGCCGCCATCGCCTGCTGTGAGCGCGCCAAAAGCGATGCCAGAGAGTTGATCGTTGGCCTGGTGCTCGGCCATGAATTCGAAATGCGTTTTTGCGAGGCAGCGTTTCCGGGCATTCGCGAACGCGGCTGGCATCACGCCACTTTGACCGCATTCGTTTCGCCGTTTGTCGCCGGGCGAGCGCTGCATCTCGGATGGGAGCAAATTCAGCATGCTGTCGGAGTCTCCGCCAGCCGCCATGCCACCCTCGGCGCGGTCACCGCGGGCAAGCTCACCATGATGAAGAACACCGTCGATCCCATGGCGACACAGAGTGGCGTGCTGGCTGCGCTCATGGCGGAAAAGGGCTACACGGGACCGGAGCACGTGGTCGACGGGAAAGAGGGACTGATTCACTGTTTCGGTCCCGAATGGAAGCTGAATGTTCTGACCGACGGGCTAGGCGAGTCATGGCGCATCACGCAATGCGGCATGAAGGCATTTCCTACCGAGGCGCTTACCCACACTCCGATTTCTGCCGTGCTGGACCTGGTGAAATCGAATGACTTGAAGCCAGATCAGGTAACGAAGATTCAGATTCGCTCATTGGCTCGCGCCGCTGACATCCTTTCCGATCCCAGCAAATACGATCCGCGCACCAAAGAAACCGCGGACCA
This sequence comes from Terriglobales bacterium, assembly GCA_035624085.1. Lineage (GTDB taxonomy): Bacteria > Acidobacteriota > Terriglobia > Terriglobales > Acidobacteriaceae > JAFAGX01. Next base: position 4,171 of record DASPSE010000174.1, on the reverse strand, counting down.
TTCGCTACCCTACGTGATTGCCGCCGCGCTGGCCGAACGCCAGGTCACGCCGGTGCAGTTCACCATCGAAAAAATCATGGACCCGACGATCCGGGCACAATTGAAAAAAGTTGAAGTGGTAGCCGATCCAGAGATCGAAAAAGTATTTCCGGCGTTGCAGCGGGTGATCGTCAACATCACGACCACCGACGGCAGCAGTTACAGCAAGCAACTCGATTATCCGAAAGGCGATCCGCGCAACCCGCTGAGTGACGCCGAAATCGAAGAGAAATTCTCCGCGCTGGCTGAAGGCGTCCTGTCCGCGAAAGCTCAGAGGAAACTGAAAGACGCTATTTGGAGCCTGGACAAGATTGCCTCGGTTAGCAAGCTCATGGCGCTGATGAAAGCGGATGTGCGCGTGCAGCGACGAACCTCCCGGAGTTCCAGGCTGGCCCGTCGGGGCAAAGGGAAGAAACGCTAGGATTTTGGGTGGCGCTGTGCTTCAGCGCTGCGACCCAGGCTCTTTCCCTATATTGTCATTCCGAGCGGCTTCAGCCGCGAGGAATCTGTTTTTAAGGCAGGAGCAGTTATGCCCCAAACCATGGTTGAAAAAATCGCGCAAACACATCTCGCCGAGGGACCCAAGCGCCCACTGCGTACAGGCGATTTCGTTTCCATCCGCCCGCATCGCGTCATGACCCACGACAATACGTCGGCGGTCATGAGCAAGTTCAAGGGCATTGGCGCCAGGAAAATTCACAATCCCGCGCAACTCGTCTTCGCTCTCGATCACGACATCCAGAACCAGGACGAAGCTAATCTGAAAAAGTACCGGTCGATCGCGGCCTTTGCCAAGGAACACGGCGTGGAATTCTATCCAGCCGGCTCGGGCATCGGCCATCAGATCATGGTCGAGCGCGGATACGTGGTGCCGGGATCCTTCGTCGTCGCCTCCGATTCGCATTCCAACATGTATGGCGCGCTTGGGGCTGTTGGCACGCCCATCGTTCGCACCGATGCCGCAGCCGTGTGGGCGACGGGCGAATTTTGGTGGCAGATTCCCCGTTCCATCCAGGTTGTCCTCGAAGGCAAGCTTCCTGCTGGTGCGACGGGCAAAGACGTCATCATTACTCTATGCGGCATTTACAACCACGACGAGGTTCTGAATTCGGCAGTCGAATTCAGCGGGCCCGGCGTCGCCAGCCTCTCCATGGACGCCCGCTTCTCGATCTCCAACATGAGTACCGAGTGGGGACCGCTGGTCGGCTGGTTTCCGGTGGACGAAGTCACGATTCGTTACTTGCAGGGCGTTCATCGACGGCTGAAGGAAGTCGGCACCGAACGTTTTTCGGAGAAAGACATTGAGAACTGGGCCAGGACTCCGCCGCAGCCCGATCGCGGCGCTGTTTACGCCGCTCGCATCGTGCTCAATCTCGCCCAGGTTACGCCGCACGTCTCTGGTCCCGATACCGTGCAGGTGATGGCATCGCTAGCCGACATGGAGAAAAAGAGGGTTCCGATTCAGAAGGCGTATCTTATTTCCTGCGTTAATTCCCGCGTGGAAGATTTAGACGCAGCCGCCGGCGTGCTCAAAGGGAAGAAGATCGCTCCTGGCGTCAAGTTCTATCTTGCGGCAGCCAGCAAGTGGGTGCAGGAAGAAGCCGAGCGGCGCGGTACCTGGCAAACCCTGCTCGAAGCCGGAGCAAAGCCCCTGCCATCAGGCTGTGGCCCATGCATCGGACTCGGCACAGGACTTCTCGAACCGGGTGAGGTGGGAATCTCGGCCACCAATCGCAATTTTAAAGGCCGCATGGGATCGCGCGACGCACAATGCTATCTTGCCAGTCCGGAAGTCGTCGCGGCTTCTGCGCTTGCAGGCTACATTCGAGGCCCGCACGAGATCAATGGCCGCGAGCCGGATCGCAACTACAAAGAGTTTCCCGCCACAACCGCAGCCGAAAAGGTCGAAATACTGCCCGGCTTTCCCGAGCGGATTCGCGGCCGGTTAGTCTTCATGCCGCAAGATAACGTCAACACCGACGCCATCTACGGCAAAGATTACACCTACCGCGATGACATGACACCGGAAATGATGGCCAAAGTTGTCATGGAAAATTACGATCCGCAATTTGCTTCGCGCACCGCCAAGGGCGACGCGATCGTCAGCGGTTTCAACTTCGGCACCGGATCGAGCCGCGAGCAGGCCGTTACTTGTCTCAAAGCCAAGGGCATTCCCCTGGTGATTGCCGCCAGCTTCTCGCAAACTTACCTGCGGAACGCGTATAACAATGGGTTCCTGTGTGTCGAGGTTCCGGAATTAGTGAAGCGCCTGCGCGAACAGTTTGCCACGCAGATCGCAGCCAGGGAGAAAACCGTCATTCCCGGAGAAGATATCGATATTGATTTCACTTCTGGCGTGATCGAGTGGCGCGGCGAAAAGTTTCCCTTTCCGGCTCTGGGCAGCGTGCCGCAATCGCTGGTGATTGCGCAGGGTGTGGAAAATCTTGTCGCCAAGCGTTTGGGATTGTCTTCATGATTCTTGTCATCCCGAGTGAGGCGCGGTTTGCCGAACGAAGGACCTGGGCGAGTGACCGCGCGCAGTCGCGCTCAAGCGCGATTGCAATAAGGCGCGACACGAGCATCCTTATTGGGAGATCGCATTCGTGGCCAAACATACCGTAATTAGCATGCCCGGCGATGGCATCGGCAATCAGGTCTTGCCCGAGGCATTGCGCGTTTTGAAGGCCGTCGGCTTTGAGGCCGACTACATTCATGCCGACATCGGCTGGGAATGCTGGCGCAACGAAGGCAATGCTTTGCCCCAGCGCACAGTCGATTTGCTCGCCGAGCACAAGCTGGGCCTTTTCGGCGCAATCACATCCAAACCGAACAAAGAAGCGCAAGCCGAGCTGAAGCCCGAGCTGCGCGGGAAGGGCTACGTCTATTACAGCCCCATCGTGACCATGCGGCAGAAGTTCAACCTCGACGTCTGCATGCGTCCCTGCATCGGGTTTACGGGGAACCCGCTGAACTACATCCGCAAGAAAGTTGGCGGTGGGTTTGATGAGCCGCAAATCGATACAACCGTCTTTCGCCAGAACACCGAAGGCATGTACGCTGGTATCGAGTGGACAAATCCTCCGGATAATGTTCGCGCCGCGCTGGCTAGCCATCCCAAGTTCAAAGCTTTTGCCGACGTTCCCGGCCCGGACATCGCGGTCAGCGTGCGCGTCATTACTCGCCCGGCCGCGCGCCGAATCGTCACCGCAGCTTTCGAATACGCCAAGAAACGCGGCTTCAAAGGTGTAACCATTTGTGAGAAGCCGAATGTCGTCCGCGAAACTTCCGGCATGATGGAAGAGACCGCAAAAGAAGTGGCCAAAAATTATTCCGGCCTTGCGCTCTGGTCGACCAATATCGACGCTCAGCTCATGTGGCTGAACAAGAATCCCGAGGACTACAACGTGATCGTCGCCTCGAACCTGTTTGGAGATATTCTGTCTGACGCCTTCGCTGGCTTGGTCGGCGGGCTGGGTTTTGCAGCTTCGGGCAATATCGGAGAAGAAGTCGCTGTATTCGAGCCTACACACGGCTCTGCGCCCAAGTATGCTGAATTGAATCCGCCCATCGTGAACCCGATCGCCATGATTCTTTCAGCAGCTATGATGCTCGACCACATCGGCGAGGGAGCAAAAGCCGATCGCATCCGCAAAGCAATTGCGGCGGTCGTACAGGAAGGGAAGGTTCGAACCTACGACATGATGCGGTTTTCGGGTGGTCCGAAAGCTATCAGCCAGGGCGCCGCATCGACTGTGCAGATGACGGATGCGATTTTGAGAAAATTGGACTAACTGCAGGCCATCAAGAGCTCGGCGTCCCCTGTGCTCTCTGCGGTTGAAGGACTTTTGAACATGAGTAGCGCGACGCACATCGCCACTAGATCGGCCGAAGCCGGACACTGGGGCCAGGACATCCGCTCTGACCTGCACGTTGCCATCGAGCCACGCGATAGCGGCGGCCTGGAGATCGCGCTGGAGTCCCGTGTCGGCCTCTACTACGGCGATTCGATCCTGCGCCAAACTCGCGAAGTTCTCGAAACGCTCGAAGTGAAACACGCCCGCGTTTCCATCCATGACGAAGGCGCGCTTCCGTTTGTGATTTCCGCCCGCATCGAAACCGCGGCCAAGCGAGC
>DASPSE010000147.1:0-5142 GCA_035624085.1 Terriglobales bacterium | reverse complement strand
GCTGTATCGGCACTTTCTAAGCTGACTTTAACTGCCGTAACTTCTCCCGTCACTTCTTGCATGAACGAGCACGTCTCGTGCCACACAAACCGTCGGATGGCTGATCCAGGCCCATCCGATATGACACACCGGCTGGTGCCGGGCTCCCACGTTTGCCAAAACCGGGCAAACATTGGGCACCCCGGATCGAAACCGAGTTCCAGTTTCGGAGTTGTACTTCCGACGCGACGTGGGCCTCCAGTCTTGCGAGGCTCAATCTCCTATCCCCCGTTTGACGGGTCTTTAGTATGGTGACGGCAAAATGCTCCCTCCCGAGCCGATGTTAGGTCGAGAGCGGAATCAGGTCAACTTGATGCCGGGAGGAGGGAAAGCGACCGCCTTAGAGCCCCCCCTTGATGTGAAAGTGAAAGTCGAGTTTTTGTTGGGTTGGGTTGAGGGGCAAGTTCACCTAGCGCGAATCCTGAATAGGGGCGAACGCGGGAGCGAGCAAGTGATGAGCACTGAGGCGGGGACTCGCAACGGGACCAACCACGAAGTGCGAAGTGATGCACAAAACGTGCCGCACGCACGACTATAGCGCGCGGACTTGTGTGCGCGGTGTACGCTGAGTTACCTTGTTGTTTCGCGAAGGCATGGCAAAGCGGGTTAAGTCTGTTAAGGACTCTGCCGCGATCCACGCAAAACTTGACGAGGCTGAGTTCTTTCTTCGTCGCATGGAAGAGACCGTGGGCACTGCGCACGACTACGGTTGCTACTTTAGTGCGTTCCTATCTGCGTTCCACAGCGCCACAGCTAGATTTGATCGCTTCAGTGGTCTTACTAAGAAACAGGTAACTGAAGCAGTGACTTGGTTGTGAACATTGATTGCAAGTGCGTTGCTATCCGTGCTGCCAAAGCTCCCCAAGTCCACCATTGTGTAGGTTTGGGCACGCCCTGAACTCACGATTGCCAAGAGAAAACACATCACAGTGCCAAAACTCCAGTGTTTGCTGCACCAACTCATAGAGGTTCTCCTACGTTTAGGGTGTGATTTCGTAGATCAGGCCATATCCCAGTAGGCCGCCTTGACCGCTCGTGCCGTAGAGATCGCTATTGGTATCCAACACTAATCCGACAATTGGACCAAAGCCGTCTAGCGGCGCGCCCTTCTGGTTGCGGGGCTTCGGTTGAAAGCTCCACAGAACGGTCTCCGTCCAACCGCCGCCCGATTTCATGAGTTTGAAGACTGTTCCGAGGCCAAAAGCTCCGCCTCCGAAGGTCGTGCCGTAGAGACTCCCAGCATTATCAAAAACCAGATTCCCGATAGGATCCGCCCCGTCGCTTACGTCAAAGAAATGCACCAGACTCTCGCTCCACTTCCCGATGCCGATCTGGTGAAGCTCAAACACCGCCCCGTAGCCGGTAGCGCCCTTCTCAGTGGTGCCGTAGAGGTTACCGAACCCGTCCGTTATTAATCCACAACTCGGGTTCCCGCCATCCCCAAGACCTGAGAATGAATGCAGTATCGTCTCCGTCCAACCTTTCGTTGTTTTCGTGAGTTTGAAGGCCACACCGTACCCAAACGCGCCGCCTGTTGCCGTCGTACCGTAGATGTTGCCCTTTGCGTCCAGCGTGACATTGTACCCCGGCTCGATCCCGTCTCTCCCATCGTTCTGGAAGATATGTAGAACTGTCTCCGTCCATATTCCGTGGTTGTTGGTCAACTCGAAAACCACTCCACAACCACCTAGACAACCCCCTCCGCCGCCACTCCGCGTAGTGCCGTACAAGTTCCCATCGGCGTCGATGACCAAACTAGCGTTAGGAACGCCTCCTCCTTCCTGTCCGGTGAAGCTGTGCAGTACCGTCTCGCCCCAGACGCCCCCAGAATAGGTTAGCTCAAACACAGTTCCGCGCCCGTGCGCACCACAACCATGAGTTGTCCCGAACAGGTTCCCGGCTGAATCCATAATCAGACCAGCAAAGGGACCGCATCCATCGGTCCTACCGCCCCCAAAAACCCACAGAACGTTCTCACTCCACGTTCCACCAGAATTCGTCAGTTGGAAGACCACACCGCAGCCCACACCGCCGCAACCAGAGTCGCCACCATCAGTTGTTGTGCCATATAGGTTGCCGGAGGCGTCGAAAATCAGGGGCGCGCGCGGATAAGCTCCGTTGGAAAAGATAAAGTTGTTGAGGTTGAGAATCGTCTGGGCTTGTGCCAAGCTTCCATTGATCAAGGTAAAGGTGACGAGCAGAATGGTCACGATTGCCCTGCCAACAAATCGAGCCATTATTTCTCTCATCTCGGTTGCCTCCTGACAATAGCTCACGATTTGCTCAGCCTTCGACTGTCTCTCACAGAAAATTGTCTTCGTTTCCGCTCGGCGGCTGGGCGATGCGCACTCTATTCCCTTGGCTCCCTGAGACGCAATAGCACCTAGGTGGTAGGCTGCTTTCGGCCCGACAACTTCCTGGCATCAATATGCTGGAATCTGGTCGTTGGTTACGCACCTTACTTCGCGCACCGCTAACTGTCCGGCTAGTTACACGCCGTTCAACTACTCGTATGACCAGTTCGGGAGCCGGAGCGGAACGGTGAGTGCAGGGGGAGGGAGCATTTTGCCGTCACCATACAAAGACCCATCCCCCGTTTGACTTCCTTCCCCATCACCCCTAACATGGCACCTCGGGTCCCCGCGCCACTTCATGATCGGCCAAACTATCTCGCATTATCGGATTCTGGAAAAGCTGGGCGGCGGTGGCATGGGCGTGGTTTATAAGGCCGAGGACACACGCCTGCACCGCTTCGTCGCCCTCAAGTTCCTGCCCGACGAAGTAGCCCGCGATCCCCAGGCGCTCAGCCGCTTCCGGCGCGAGGCTCAGGCCGCCTCGGCGCTGAATCATCCCAATATCTGCACCATTCACGACATCGGGGAAGAAAACGGCCAGGCGTTCATCGCCATGGAGCTGCTGGAAGGCGAGACGCTGAAACACCGCATCGAAAGCAAAACGTTGAAAGCAGAGCAGGTGGTGGAGCTGGGCATTCAGACTGCCGACGCTCTGGATGCGGCGCACGCCAAAGGAATCATCCATCGCGACATCAAGCCAGCCAACATTTTCGTGACCAAGCGAGGCCAGGCAAAAATATTGGACTTCGGCCTCGCCAAGTTGTGGGGCCAGCGCAAAGAGGAAGTGGAAGCGACCGCCACGGCCATTTCCTCGGAACAGCTAACCAGCCCAGGTTCTGCCGTGGGCACGGTGGCTTATATGTCGCCGGAGCAGGCGCGCGGCGAAGAGCTGGATGGACGCAGCGACCTGTTCTCCCTTGGCGTCGTGCTCTACGAGATGGCGACCGGCCACCGCGCCTTTGACGGAAACACCTCGGCGGTGATTTTCCACGCGATCTTGGAACGGGCTCCGGTGGCTGCATCCAAATTGAATCCGGCTCTACCGCCAAAGCTGGAAGAAATCATCGACAAGGCGCTGGAAAAAGATCTCGACATGCGCTACCAGACCGCGGCGGAGGTGCGCAACGACCTCAAGCGCCTGAAGCGCGCGCTAGACTCTGGGCGCAGCACAGCGGCTGGTGAGGTCGGAGCGACCGTGCAGTCGGCCGCAGCGAGACCAGAACTACGCGCACCCAGCGGTCGTCAGCGGTGGGTCGCTGCGGCGGGGATAGTGCTGGCGGTGATCGTGGCGACGGTTACGTTCTTTCTTGGCGAGCGCGCTGGCAAGCTGCCGCCGCCTGTCTATCATCTGCTGACCTATCGCCGCGGCACGATTCGTATGGCGAGGCTGGCGCCGGATGGCCAAACCGTGATTTACAGCGCCGCGTGGGAAGGAGGGCCGGTCGAGGTTTTCAGCACCCGCCCAGAAAGTCCGGAGTCGCGGTCGCTGGGACTTCCCGGAGCAGAAATCCTGGCAGTTTCTCCGGCGGGAGAAATGGCGGTGCTGCTCGACAGCCGGCAACTGAAGTCGATGTACCACACCGGCACGTTGGCACGAGTGCCGCTGGCTGGCGGCGCTCCGCGCGAAGTTCTGGAAAACGTGCAGTGGGCTGATTGGTCTCCCGACGGCACCGCCCTGGCCGTGGTGCGCGAAGTGGGCGGCCGCAATCGCCTCGAATATCCCATCGGAAAGGTGCTTTACGAGACCGGCGGCTGGATTAGTAATCCGCGAATCTCCCCCAAAAACGACTTGATTGCATTCGTGGACCACCCCCTGCAAGGCGACACCATAGGCGCGGTCGCAGTCGTGGATCTCGCAGGTCACGAGAGGACTGTTTCGGGCGAGGAGCCTGGAGGCGCGATCGGTCTGGCCTGGTCTCCCAAGGGAGACGAAATCTGGTTCACAGCGACCAAAGTCGGACTGGATCGAGTCCTCCTCGCCGTGAGTTTGTCGGGCACAGAGCGCCTGGTGGCGCGGGTTCCGGCCGATTTGAGCCTGCAGGACACCTGGAAGGATGGGCGTGTGCTGTTGACGCGCGACAATTGGCGTCGCGGCATGACGGTACTGGCTCCCGGCGAGAAGTCAGAGCGCGACTTTACCTGGCTCGACTGGTCCTACCCCGTGGCCATTTCCGCAGACGGTAAGACGTTGTTGTTTGTGGAGCAGGGCGAAGCTGGAGGGCCAAATTATGCAGTCTACCTGCGAAAGACCGACGGCTCGCCCGCGGTACGTCTCGGCGAAGGCTCGCCAGTGGCTCTGTCCCCGGATGAAAAATGGGTGCTTTGCACCAAGCCGGATTCGCTGACCGATCTGTTTCTTCTGCCTACCAAGGCTGGAGAGTCCAAGGTTCTGCCGCACGGGACGCTGGCTCAAATCAACGCCGCGCGAGCGGCGTGGTTCCCTGATGGCAAACGGTTTTTGTTGTCGGGCAACGAAACGGGCCAAGGCCCGCGGCTCTATGTGCAGGACGTCACGGGAGGAAATGCGCAGCCGATTACTCCCGAGGGAGTTGATGTGCTCACGTTTTCGCTGGCGCCGGGAGGCCAGGCATTGGCTGCAGTCGCCTCAGACGGCAAAGGCTACTTCTACCCGATCCCTGCGGGTGAGCCTCGCCCGATCAAGGGCATCAACGATGGCGAGGTTCCGGTTGGCTGGACAGCGGATTCTACCGGCCTGTATGTTTACCGGCCCAGCGAACTTCCCGCGAAG
>DASPSE010000141.1:0-16021 GCA_035624085.1 Terriglobales bacterium | reverse complement strand
TCGGAGGCCTTGAGTATCTGCTGCGGCGTGGTTCCGATGTTCTTCTTTAGAGCTGCAAAAGCGGTGGCACGTTTGTCGTCATCGACCAGGTATGCGACGTTTTCCCAAAGGATGATTTCGAACGGATCGGTGATCCTCGGTGGTTTGGGTTTGCCATAGAACTGCTGCAATGCCCTGATAATGCTGGTAAATTGAAGCGGCTTCGTCACGCAGATCGACCCCAGATACGCGCAGGGAGCACTGTAACGCCTGGGCTGCCTTTGTGCCAACATCCCGACCCCGGGCGGAGTGTCCTAGATTTCAGCTCAAAGCTCTCTTCGCCAGCTTCGCGAATTCTTCCCGTCCTTTGCGGTAAAAGCTCTTAACCGTTAAGAACGTGAAGGATGGCCAAGGGCGCAAATTACGTCTCGGAGATCACGCAGTCGAAGAACAGGGCGCCATCGATCGGGCTGATTTCAGGATCAGGCGCGATCGAAAAGTCACAGCTTCTGGCACCCAATTCCGGTACACTATGCTGCACGCGCACGCATAGCCAGAAGTGAGGTAAGGCATGAGCGTGTCCGACGACAAGTTTTATCACGCCAGAATCACGCAGCGCGTGGACCTGGGGTCCAGCCTGTGGACCTTCCGCATCCGGGTGGACGGAGATTTCAAGTTCAGCCCCGGCCAGTATGCAACGCTAGGAGTCATGGACGGCAGCAAGCGTTGGGAGCGCCCGTATTCGATTGTCTCCGCCCCATTCGAAAGCGAAGTCGAATTTTTCCTCGAGCTGGTCCCCGGCGGGGATTTGACTCCGCTGCTTTACAAACTACGGCTTGGCGATGAACTGCTCATGCGAAAAGCCGCCAAGGGGCGTTTCACATTTGATGCCCAAAGCGGCCGCACTAATCACCTGCTGGTATGCACGGTGACTGGTGTAGCGCCCTTTGTGAGCTACGTGCGCACCCTCTACCGGCAGTGGAAAGACGGCCAGTTTCCCAGAGAGCACAAGCTGTTTCTGCTGAATGGCGCCAGCCGTTCCTGCGAGTTCGGATACTGTGACGAGTTGCGGATGTTCGCAGGGGAGCTTCCCTGGTTCCAGTATGTACCCACCGTCAGCCGCCCATGGGAGGATGCTGCGTGGACGGGTGAGACAGGACGTGTGGACGACATCATCCGAAAATACGCTGATCTGTGGGGCCTGAGCGGCTCGAATTCGATTGCCTATCTGTGCGGGCATCCGGAGATGATCGAACACGGCAAAGGAATCCTGAGGCGTGTCGGTTTCGGCAAGGAAAGTTTGAGAGAAGAATTCTACTGGGTTCCGGGGAAAGAGGCAGCTGTCTCCTAAACGCTATCGAAGGCACATCTCAGTTACGCACCTACACAAGAACTGCGGCGCTCAAGCAGAACAACGTCTCTCCACACCCCGGCTAACTGTCCGAGACGCTGCCGCACACCAACTTCGCGGAATCCGCAGGATTTATGAAGAGCAATGCTGGCAACGTTGTCTGGGAAGATACCCGCCTGCAGCGTCCAAATCCCGTGCTTTTCCGACTGCTCGATCAGGTTTTTCAGTAACGCCTTGCCGACCCCGCCGCGCCGCGCGCCATCAGCAACGTAGATGGACACCTCTGCCACTCCGGCATAAACCCGGCGCCTGGAAACCGGACTCAGCGCCGCCCAACCCAGGGTCCTTGTGCCATCTCGCGCAATCAGGCGGCAGTGTTTGTGATGCGTCTCATCCCATCGGACCCAGTCGGGAATAGCGGTTTCAAAAGTGGCGTTTCCGGTGGCGATGCCTTGCGCGTAGATTTCTCGCACCGCCGGCCAATCCTCCGCGCGCATTGGCATGATTTGAATCTTCATAAGCAAGGGCGCTGGTCTGCACCTAGGCGCTCTCAGCCGGCGCAAAGAATACCAGGACCACTAGTTCTTCGCCGATGTCATAAAAGCGGTGCTCCACTCCCGCAGCCACGAAAATAACGCTGCCTTGCGTGATTGCCTGAGTTTCAGAACCAACCTTCATGCGAGCTTCGCCGCGAACCACATAGTACAGTTCGTCTTCATTGTGGGGAGATTGGGGATCGGTGGCTCCTGCGGCCAGAACATAGACTCCAGCACTCATCGCTGGCACCCTCAAGAACTCGAGGTAGAGCTTGCCAGCTTGTGCCCTTTGGCGCTCAAGCTCAGACATCTGGTAGAAGTTCTTCGGCATGACAGGCCTCATCTGACTGCGGCTACCCTTCCCGCTAACTTCTTCTCATTAACAAGTAGTCTATGATTACGTTCCAAGGTCCCCGGATGCGGGAACTGGATGTGGCTTGACCCCCCTCACGGGGACAGCCAACCACCACGCCAAAGAACCCATCCAACATTTGAATTTCACCGAAAGCCACAAATCATATGCATCCAACTCCGGGCTTTGGTAATCTACCGTTACACAACCCAGGTACAACCTGACAAGAAGGAGGAAGTACGTATGCCTGCTCTTCAGGAACAAGACAACGAAGCAGCAGCCTCTCCAACTTTTCGGCTCGATGTACGGCTCCACGATTTGCTCACGAAGTCTCCGGCTCCCAGGCCTGTGTTGCTACCGAGCAACGGGAACGACAGATTTCCTGAACCAATCTTTCCTCAACATCCCGACCGGTTTGCGCAGGGCGACGGCTACGAGGAGAATTTGGCCCGCGCGCGGGCCGGCAAGCGGCGCTGGACCGCTCCCCTGGTTCTGAGGGCGATGAATGGGTGGCTTTTCCCGTACATCAAGTCGCGCGTCCTGCCCGGTCCTTTCCATCCGATCATCGCCTACCTGTTTACCGAATGGAAATGCAACCTGGATTGCCACTATTGCTGGGCCTTCGACAACAGCGTGAAGGGCATGACCGAGGAGGTTGCCAAGCGCTCGATCGACTGGCTGCATTCGACAACCTGTCGGGTGCTCGCGTTTATGGGCGGCGAACCGCTGCTGCGCCCCCAACTGGTGCATAAGGCCTGCTATTACGCGGCCAAGAAGGGCTTCTGGATTTACATGCCCACGAACGCCCGCTTGCTACGCCCGGATGTCATCGATCGTCTCGCAGACGCGGGAGTGGCCATCTTCAACTTCGCCGTCGACGCGGTAGATGAAAGACCGGGGCTTCCCAAGGCGCTCAATCCAGTGCGCAAGTATTTCGACTACCTGGTGCGCAAGCAATACAAGTACGGCTACACCGTTTTTTTCAACATCAATATCTGCCGCAACAACATGGAAGATGTGCAGCAGTTGACGGAGATCGCGCGCGAGCACGGGATCGCGACGGATTACCACCTCAACGAGTCTCCCATGATCGAGCAGAACCACTTCAAGCACTACGACGCGAACGATACGTTTATCTACCCCGAGCACTGGCCGAAGGTGGATGAACTGGTGGATTGGATTATTGAAAAGAACAAATCCGGATACAAGATGGTGAACTCGGTGAAGCGGCTGCAGGACATGAAAGAGTTCATGCGGGGCAAGGTGGAACCCTGGAATTGCCGCGCCGGGCAGAACTCGATCATTATTCGGGTGGATGGTACTCTGGCCCCGTGCTTCCCCATGTACTCGGCGACTCACGACTGGGGTGTCATCGAAAATCACAAGTTTGATGTCCCACAATTAAACGAAATGAAGAAGTCTTGCCAAACTCACTGCTTCTCGACCTTGAATCATAACCTCGGTTTCTGTTACAACGATGCAAGGGTCATTCAGTGGGTGCTCAAGCAAGCTGCCCATGGATTCCAGGGTGTAACGGGAAGCTTCGCGTGAGCAACGCCGGTTCTTCTCATTGGGGCATCTCTCAGGCGCACTGGGAGATTGTTGTTTTGTATTCTCGGACGCCCGGGATTTCGTGGCAAAACGACTCTCGTTGGCGTGAACATCGAACCTCCTTGTTTGCAGCGGTAAGGAGTTTCTGATGCGGTTTGATAGCCCATCGCAGGCGCTTGATCTTCTCAAGGGTAAGATTTCGCCTGCTTGCGCGCTTTTCTCAGCGCTTGCCCTTGATGGCTTCTCTGCCATCTCCTATGCCACGTCCAAGCATGTAATTTCCGCGCCCGCCGGAGGAAGATAATGGCGACCAATCTTGTGCAAATTGAAAAAGATCAGGAAATCAAGCAACGCCTGGAAGCCGAACGCGCGCGTCTGCGCAAGATTGCCGGCTTAGACCGGGCGGATCATTTCCGTCGTCCCGTCGAACGCGCTTTTACGGCCGACGAGAGAGGCCGTGTCACGATTCTTTTCGGCGGCTTCACCTGGAAGCATGAGGACCTGATCCGAGCTGTCTTCCAAGGCTGTGGCTACCGCTGCGAGAAACTGCCGGTGCCGGATGTTCCCGCGTTTCAGATTGGCAAGGAGTACGGCAATAACGGCCAGTGCAACCCCACGTACTTCACCGTGGGCAATCTGGTGCAATATCTCCAGTTCCTCGAAAAGGAAGGCGTGTCCCGGCAGCAGATTCTGGACAATTACGTTTTCTTCACCGCCGGTTCCTGCGGTCCATGCCGGTTCGGCATGTATGAGGCGGAGTATCGTTTCGCCTTGAAAAATGCCGGCTTCGATGGCTTCCGCGTCCTCCTTTTCAAAGACAGCGACGGCATTAAGGCGGCATCGGGCGAGCCGGGGTTGAAGTTCACCATCGATTTCGGGCTGGGAATGCTGAATGCCATGCACCTCGGCGACGTAATCAACGACCTGATCTATCAGATCCGTCCGTTCGAGGTGACCAAGGGCGAAACCGATCGCGTATTCCGCGAGATGGTCGACGGTCTCTGCGAGGATCTGAGGAATCGGGACTCCTTCGAGATTGAAGAACGCGCGCCCGAATGGCTCAAGCCAAAAGTCAAGAGCAACAAGGTGTTGAGAAACACCGCCAATGTGTTTGGCAAGATGCACGAGCACATGTGGGGCAAGGATTATCTAAACGCTCTCCACACCGCTCGTAAGCGGATGGACAGCATCGAAGTGGACCGTACGAAGGTCAAGCCGGTAGTGAAGATCACTGGAGAGTTCTGGGCGCAAATCACCGAAGGCGATGGCAACTTCCACATGTTCGAATTCCTGGAGCGCGAAGGCGCGCAGGTAGTGGTAGAACCGATCGCCACCTGGGTCGCATACCTGATGTATCAGGCCAAAGCGCATGCCATTGCGAAGTGGCCGGTGAATCGTCCGCACCGTAATCCGGAGTGGCATGAGGTGAAGAAGCATCTGGCCAACTACTTTGGTCTCCACAAGAAGCTCTGGGGCATTGGTTTTGGTGAGAAAGCTTGGAGATTCTTTTATCACCGCACGATCAAGAACATGGGCGGGATCACGCATCACCTGGTTCCTCAGGCCGAGCTGGCCGAGATGGCGCATCCCTTCTATAACCAGTTTGCGCGCGGCGGGGAAGGGCACCTTGAAGTCGGCAAGAACGTTTACTACACCGTGCACAAACTATGCCATATGGTCCTGGCGCTGAAGCCGTTTGGCTGCATGCCGTCTTCGCAGTCGGACGGAGTTCAGTCGGCGGTGATCAACAAATTCAAAGACATGATCTTCCTGCCGATCGAGACTTCCGGCGAAGGCGAAGTGAATGCTCACAGCCGTGTGCAGATGGCATTAGGCGAGGCAAAAGTCAAAGCCAAGACTGAGTTTGAACAGTGTCTCAAAACGACCCGCAAGACCATGGAAGAAATTCGGGAATACATCGCCGAGCATCCGGAATTGCGGCGGCCTTTCTATCACGTGCCGCATCGTGAGGGTGTTGCTGGCACCGCGGCGCAATTTGTCCTGCACGTCAGCGACCGCATGGATAAGAGCACACGGCTTTGGAAGCGTTCGCGAGTTCCCGCAGTGGCTGTGCCCGCTGCTGCCAGCGGCGATTGAGATGTGTGAAAGGGCGCGGCTTCAAGCCCCGGCGTTATCTGGCGGGGCGGCTAAAGGCGCGTGTCAAAATTCGATTTCAGAGGACGGAATGCACGATCACGAAGGGCAACATCATCACGACGGACCGCATCGGCATCCGGTGTGTCCCGCCGAGCAGAAACCACAGGAGCACCTGAAGCCCCACGATCACCAGACGAGATTCCTGGTGGGACTCGACGTGGGTTCTACGACGGTGAAAGCGGTGGTCGCGGATGCGGCCAGCGACAAGATGCTGTGGTGCGACTACCAGCGCCACGAGACCAAGCAGCCAGAGAAGACTCTGGAATTCTTGCGTCGCATGGAAGCTGAAGTCGGCATGAACCGCCATAACACCCGTATGTTCATGACCGGATCCGGCGGTGGCTCGATTGCCGATCAGATCGGCGCCAAGTTCGTGCAGGAGGTCACGGCGGTTTCTCTCGCGGTTGAGAAACTCCACCCCGAGGTGTATTCCGTCATCGAGTTGGGCGGCCAAGATGCCAAGATCATCGTCTTCAAAGATGATGAGGAAACCGGGCGCAAGAAGAAAATTCCGTCCATGAACGACAAATGCGCCGGCGGCACAGGCGCGGTCATCGACAAGATCAATGCCAAGCTGAAAATTCCTCCCGCGGAGCTTTGTGAGCAGGGTTACAACGGAATCAAGCTGCACAAGGTCGCCGGTAAGTGTGGTGTGTTTGCCGAGACGGACATCAACAGCCTGCAGAAGGTCGGCACGCCGCCGGATGAGCTCATGGCGTCGCTGTTCGAGGCCATCGTTCTGCAAAACTTGAGCGTGTTGACCCGCGGCCATACGCTGCGGCCGCATGTTTTGCTGCTCGGCGGACCGAACAGTTTTGTCAAAGGCATGCGCGAAGCCTGGCAGGCCAACATTCCACGCATGTGGCAGGAGCGCAAGGTTGCCGTACCCGAGGGCGCCAAGCCGGAAGATCTTATCAAGGTCCCGCAGAACGCCCAGTATTTCGCCGCGTTAGGCGCCATTGAATTCGGCAAGAGCGAAGAAGACTGCGTCGGCTGCTATCAGGGATACGAGCGGCTGGTGCATTACATCGAGTACGGCCGCCAGGAGGAGAAGGCAAAGTCGGGCGCAAAGGGCTTGGTAAACGACAATAGTGAATTGGACAACTTCAAAGTTGCCTATCGTCGAAAGAAGTTTACCCCGGTTGCATTCAACACCAATCAGACGGTGGCCGGCTTCATCGGAATTGACGGCGGCTCAACTTCGACCAAGGCTGTTCTGCTCGACGAGAAGGGCGACATTCTCTGCAAGTCGTACCAGCTCTCGAACGGAAACCCAATCCAGGACACGATCGAGATGTTCGAAAACCTGCGCGGCCAGGTCGAAGCGCAAAAAGCCAAGCTGGAAGTGCTCGGAGTGGCAACCACCGGCTACGCAAAAGATATTCTGAAAGACGTGCTCCACGCCGATGTGGCGCTGGTTGAAACTGTGGCGCACACGGAATCCGCGCTGAAGTTCTACGACGATCCCCACGTCATCGTCGACGTCGGCGGCCAGGACATCAAGATCATCATCCTGCACAACGGACGCGTCAAAGATTTCAAGCTGAACACGCAGTGCTCGGCCGGCAACGGTTACTTCCTGCAATCGACGGCTGAGGGTTTCGGATTAAGCGTCGAGCAATATGC
Source organism: Terriglobales bacterium (assembly GCA_035624085.1). Taxonomy (GTDB): domain Bacteria; phylum Acidobacteriota; class Terriglobia; order Terriglobales; family Acidobacteriaceae; genus JAFAGX01. The sequence continues at coordinate 8,469 of DASPSE010000141.1, read as the reverse complement.
CGATCTTGCTTTCTCCGCGCAAGCCATGCCGGTATTCGGTTACGGCTGTGCTGTGTTCATGCAGTCCGACATCGTGAACTTCCAGCGACAGGGATGGCGGGCCGAAGAAATTCTGGCGGGCTTGGCTGCAGTTCTGCCTAAGAACGTGTTTCTCTATGTCGCCAGCATTCCGAACCTCGCAGCGCTCGGTTCGCGATTCGTTCTGCAGGGGGGAACGCAGAACAACCTCGCGGTGGTCAAGGCAGAAGTCGATTTCATTCGCAACAGCTTCCGTGCCGCTGGCAAGCAGCCGGAGATCATCGTGCACGAGCACTGCGGCGAATCGGGCGCCATCGGCGCGGCAGTTGAATCCTTGCGTCTGTGGCGTAACGGACAGCAGACTACATTTGTCGGCCTCGATGCCGTACGCAAAATTGAATACCGCACCACGCGCAACGAAGCGACGCGCTGCAATTTCTGCAAGAACAATTGCCTCCGGACGTTCATTGACATCAGGACTGAACCCAAAACCGACCTCAGTTTCGTTCCGATTCAGAAAGTCACCAAAGTCCCACTGATGCATGGCGAGCAACGGCTGATCATTGCCACCTGTGAAAAGGGAACCGTCGAAGATGTCAACGAGATGAAGGACATCAAGGCCGGGCTCGATCAGATCCGCGATGCCCATCCCAACTTCGTGGACATGGCTTCCAAAGAGGTCTTTCGCCCGGTCAACGTCAAGAACGTGGCCGATCCAATTCCCACTGCCAAGTTCTGGAACAAAGCGGCGAAAGAGCGTATTCCGCTCATGGAGAATCGCAAGAAGGTGCGCATCGGCATTCCGCGCGTGCTAAATATTTATACCTACGCGCCGCTGTTTAACGCTTATCTGCAAAGCCTCGGTGTGCAGCCGGAAAACATTATTTACTCCGATTACACCAGCCCGGAACTTTATCGCGCAGGCGCCAGCCGCGGCGCCATCGATCCCTGCTTCCCGGCGAAAATCGGGATCTCACACGTCTACAACCTGATTCAGGAGAAGCATCGCAAGAAGCCGCTCAACGTGATCTTCTTCCCTATGTACGACGTGCTGCACTCGCCGCTGAAGAATATCGTCGGCGCTAATGCCTGCCCAACGGTCACAGCGACACCCGAAACCGTAAAAGCCGCCTTCACCAAGGAAAACGACGTTTTCGCAGAGCACAACGTGAAGTACGTCGATCCCATTCTGAATTTCGCGGATCGCAAGCTGTTCGCTTACCAGATGCTGCAGGCCTGGCAGCCCATTCTTGGCTTGTCGGAAGAAGAGAATGACCGGGCCATTGAGCTCGGTTTCCAGGCTCTCAAAGATTACGAGACCAGCATCCGCAAGCGCGCTCGCCAGGTTCTTGATCAGCTCGAGCGCGAGGACCGCATCGGCATCGTGATGCTCGGCCGGCCTTATCACCACGATCCGGGCCTGAATCATGAAATTCTGGAGGAGTTCCAGAAGCTGGGCTACCCCATCTTCTCGCAGAATACGCTGCCGCTGGACGAAGACATGCTGGAGCGGCTGTTCGGAGAAGAGGTTCGAGCAGGTGTGATCAGCAGCCCGCTGGATATTTCTGACGCCTGGAAAAACTCGTATTCTTGCAGCACCAATCACAAGGTCTGGGCGGCCAAGTTCACTGCGCGTCATCCCAATTTAGTCGCGCTCGAAATTTCAAGCTTCAAGTGCGGCCACGACGCGCCGATCTATGGTGTGGTCGAAGGCATTATTGAGCAGTCGGGAACCCCTTACTTCTGCTTCAAGGATCTCGACGAGAACAAACCATCCGGCTCGATCAGGATTCGTGTTGAAACCATTGATTACTTCCTGCGCCGCTACCGCGAAGAAGTGATTCGCAAGCGAAAAGCCGCCGAAGATATCGAAGCCCAGTTGGCGGCACTGGAAGCGGAGCTGCGTGGGCAAATGCCTTCTGAATCTTCCCAGTTCCAGCCTCAGGAGTTCGAGCCAGAGACCCAGGGCATGGCGGCAGATTAGGCGGTTCGGTTGCGGAGGGCGCCGTAATCCGCAGGGTGCCTCCTGCGGACGCTTTGGCGATGGCGGGAATCATAATGGTGGTGCTGAGTCTTTTCGTCCTCTTTGTCGCTGGATTCCTTCCTCATGAAAAACGGAAGAAGATACTGCACCGACTCGGGCGCAAGTGGATCATTTGACCCATACCACCAACCAATTCTCTGGCCCTACCTGTCATCTTGTCCTAGAACTCTCGTTTTCAAGATAGTCATCGGAATGACGCCCATGCAGGCAATTCAGTCAGCCACCATCAACGCGGCAGATCTGCTGGGCAGGCGTGAATCGTTAGGATCGATCAAGCCGGGCAAGTACGCTGACCTGATTGCGGTGCGCGGCGATCCTCTGGCGGATGTGTCCGTGCTGGAGCGTGCGGATTTTGTGATGAAAGAGGGGAAGGTTTACAAGCAAAAATAGCCGTGCCGGTAGGCATTTGCGCCATCTAACCTGCGATGGAGCTGGCCACGCTGGAAAACACGTTGTTGGAATTGCCGCCAATGAGCCGGACCGTTCCAACCACGATCACCAGAATGACCGCCAGCATCACGGCGTATTCAGCGATGTCCTGGCCTTCGTCTTCCGACCAGAGCCTGCGAAAAAGTCTAGTCACCAGCTTTCTCCCCTCCCCGGTGCATTACAGCAGTGCTGCCGGTGTGCAATAGATTGCAATATCCCAGCCAGCGGAACAATGGCACTTTTCGGGAGGTTCAGCGTACGCTCGTAACCAATACGGTGATTACTCTAGCCATCGCTGATCAAGAAAGAAACGGCAACGGGGGTGCGTGACGCTGATTCAGCATTGTGCCCGGTCAGGGCTCATACCAAAACACAGCTCCCTTGTTGATCGCGGGGAGAACGAACGTCATCGAACCTCCCTTCCGCGTGCCTTGGAGCGTTTGGGTTGACTCAAGAAAAGGGAGGAAAAAGCCCTTCCCATCAGACTTTGACACGACGCTGATTTCTACTTCTGCCTGCGGTATCTGGATGGGGTTGGAGCGACCTCGGAGTCCGGCGAAGTTGGCGAAATAAACGTTGATATGATCATCGGAAGTGCGGCTGATGGAGGTTGCAAGTTGCGCCGCGGCTTTGATCTGTACCGTGCGGGAACCTTGCAAATTCGCAAGGAATGCTTGTTCGGAATCTGGCGTGGCACGCTCGAAGTCTTTCTCGAGCGCCATGTTGTAGGCTTTGCCAGGACAGGCAGGAAAGCGAATCACGTTCGACTGATTCCCGAGCCCAGTCGCATCCTCGCCAGTGATCACCAGCCGCCGGCCTTGGCCCACGAAGGTTTGCATCCACCGCTTCTCAGCGTCTCCCATGACTCGGACATCCGGCAGAATAAGTGTCTGCCCGCGAAACCCTTCCAGCGTTCGCGGAGTCACGATTTGAAATTCAAGATGCTTCTGCATCAAGAGAATCAGAACCCCACGATAGGAGGCGATGAATTCATCGGAAAAGAAATTTCGAGTTTCAGGAGAAAAATAAACGCCGATGGGATCAATCGGTGACCGCGGCAGGTAAAACGTCTTTTCGTGCCCCGCAATCCAGTCGAGAATTTTCTTTCGCGTGGCTAAGTCGTTTGACCCCGCCATGGAATGTCCCGGAGCATCCCAAAAATTTGCGCCAGCCATGACTTGTGACATCGCCAGGTTCATCATGGCCTCGCGAGCGTCTACTTTCTTGTCACCATCCCACGAGTAATTCAGAATCCACGTAGCCTTGCCCTCAGCAAAAGCGCGGAACGAGTGCATTCCCACCTGATACCGGAACCAGTCCAGCCGTGCGCGCGAGGAAGCCATGTGATCGCCGCCGCCGAACTCGTACTCGTGCGCGATGGCATCCACTACGGGATAGAGGCTGTAGACGTCAGCACCGACACGTACAGCTTCTTCTTCGATCCCGGGATAGATCTCCGGAATCGTCTTGATCTTCGGGTTGACGGACTTCGCCGTCTGGTCGATCTCATGCAGGAAATCGGTGATCGTCTGTATTCGAAATTCAACCCACTTGCGGAAGGCAGGATCGGAGAAATCTCCCAGCTTCAAATCATGCTTGGCATCTAAACCAGTCTGCCGCTTGAACGCCGCGATGGTGTAATCATCGAAGCTGGCCCAGGTGTCCTCCCAGCCTTCAAAGTGGGTCATCCAATACGGAATGTCCACATAAATGCTATCGATCCCCGTGGCCGCGATCTGCCGCACACGGTCCATGTAGATTTTTCGCCACGCGATTGCGTAGGGACTCACCCACACGTCCTCGTCGCCCGGCCTGATCCAGAACGCTGTGCCACCTCCAAAGATCGCCGGTTCGCCCGTAATCTTCCGCTGCAACCAGTCCGGATGATCCTTCGCCAGCGTGTGCGGCGTCTGATCGGCGTGCGCGGTAATGCACTCGGTACCGGCAATATAGACAAAGGCGTAGTTATTGGCGCGATGGGCTTCTTCGGCCACATCGTGAATCGCTTTCAATTTCTCTTCGGGGTGGACAAAGCTGTCGTAACGGCCGGGAATATCGTTGTCAACCTCAATGCCGAACACGCCGCTGGCTTGCGCGCTCCGAACGATCTGCAGCGCGTCACCACCTTTGAGTCCGTAGGCGCCGATCCGAACGTAGTGGGTCCAGTCCTGACCTGCAGGAAACCTTTCGGCAAGAATGCCAGCCGTTAACACGTATAGCAAGACAGACGCGAGAACTGGAAGTTTTATCTTCATCGCAGCAAGGGTTTTGGCCGTGACTCAGAACTCGAAGCGCAACCCAAACTGGAAATACCGAGGCAGATAACCTGCCGCGTCGGAGGTAATCGTTCCGAAAGCGCTACCCTCAAACGCCGTATTCGGCGCCGCGAAACGAGGATGATTGGCGAGGTTGAAGGTCTCGGCTCGCAACTCCAGCCTGGTGCCTTCTTTGGGCACAAACGACTTGTAGAGATTCAGGTCCAGGTCGTGAATCCCGTTCACGCGCAGACCGGGGAAGTAACGAGGAGCATCGCCAGGATTCTGGTCGCCCGGATCCGCCAAACAGTTGCTATTGAAAAATGAGAGCGGCGTCGGAGCTGCCCAACTGGAAGCAACCTGCGTCATGCTAAGGCCACTCTTGAGCTGTGGACATATAACGTCAGCACGCTGGCTGCCATCCATAAGCCGCGCGCTATTCATGCCGATCGCTATAGGTTGGCCTGACTGTTCCGTGATCATGGTGGCGATCGACCAGCCTCCGATGACGCCGTCGATTGCGCGATTCATATTGCCGCCAATCAATTGACCGCGGCCGACGGGTAGGTCGACAACAACTGCGGCCGCCAGTCGCTGCGGCGTGTCGTTAGCGCTGATTGAGTGCTCCAGATTCAGACGATCCAGTTGCTGAGGAATTCCGCTGCCCAGCGAGCCCACCCAGTTGTTGCGCCCCGCCGAGGAATCGTCGGTCAATTTTGATTGGGTGTAGCTCCCCTCAAAGCTGATGTGGTGCGTAGTGCGCTTTTGGAAACGAATCTGTATCGCGTTGTACCAGGAACTGGCTTCCTCCAGCATCAGGCCTTCGAAGTCCCCGGGGAATTGTGGATACGGACGCAGAAAATACCCCAATGGAAGAGCTGATTGACCATAGTTCGAATCAGGCTGATTGAAGCATGGGCCGGGCGGGCAAGGCGGCGTGAACATGGAGGCGAACGGATTCGTGACCAGATTCTGCAGAAAATTTGTTACACAACTGACGCTGTCGCAGGCTCCATTGCCGTTGCCTTGAACGACGTCATAGTTGTAGTGCACAGCCTTTGAAATCTGCGCCAGCAAAGATGATGAGATAAAATCCCGGTTGTTCGTGTACGACCAGGGCAGATGCGTGCTCCGGTTGGCAGAGTAGTCGATACCAACAACGATTGCACTTGGCAGCAGCCGCTGGATTCCCAGGTTCCACTGATAAAGGTCGGCGTCCCGGGCCGCGGTCGTGCCCAGATCGTTGTTATTGGCGAAGCCCCAATCGGCAAGCTTGCCATATTCGGTGCCCTGCGGACCGGTAAATCCATTGGGAAACGGGTTGGCTAGCGTGGCGCTTTGGGTCTGAAAATTGTTATTCGTAAAGAACATCGTGGCGTTCTCGCGGAATGCGGTTCCTGGATACTGGAAATTTGTCGCCGGGCTCATCCCGAAGTAAATCCCGGCCCCGCCGCGCACAACCGTTTTCGTATCGAGCTGGTAAGCAAAGCCCAGCCTCGGTCCAACGTCTTTGCGGTACACGGGAACGCTCCTCATGCCGGACGTAGGAAATAGCGTAGTGCCGATCAAGTTCTCCGAGGACGGAAAATTCACTCCCACCGACTGAAGCGCAGCCTGCGCGGCACTGGTATTCAGAGTGACACCGGTGTTGCCGGTGAAATCGCTGAACTGGATCCGGTTATAACGCTCGTTGTACGGCGTGCTCCACTCATAGCGCAGGCCGAGATTCAGAGTGAACTTCGAATTGACTTTCCAATCATCCTGAAGATAGAAGCCTGTTTCCGCTGACTTATTGGCCACCGAGGGATAAACAATAAGCGCGGTCGGCTCCTCAGGGAATCCGTTGACATTGTCGGCGTAACCAAAGAGAAGGCTGGCAAACGCGTTGCCCGTCAGGTTGCCGTTCGCATCAAAGTCGCTGTTCGGAGCCGGCGATGTGACGTAATCGGTGAAGTTGAAGACCCCGGTGGGACCAGGCGGCTGAAAGAAATTGTTATAGAAAAGCCGCTGCTCGCCGCCGAACTTGATCAGGTGTCGTCCGTGGGAAACCTCGAACTGCGACGAATAACTGTAAAGAGTATGCGCAAAGGTAGTGTTCACGCAGCACTGATCGAAAAGATCGGACCACGGCCCCAAGCTTCCACCTGACGACATAAAGAAGGACGGCATCCGGTCCACACCATTCGCCTGCTCGAGCACCGCCGGCAATTGCTGGCCGGGTGGCAGCGAAGCATTGACGCCGGAAATCGTAGGAATACTCGATGTCTCCAGTTCATGCACCCGGTCCACGGATACGCGACTGGTCCAGACAATCCGAGGGTTCACAGTCCAGGAATATTCGAATGAGCCGTTTTGTGCGGTTGTAGGAGTGCCGGCGATTCCGTCGTTCATCACCGCACCGTTGCTCAGCGTGCCGTCTCCCATGATCTGCGACGTGTAGTAATTGGATACGCCCCGGCTGTAGCGTCCGCTAATATGCTGCTTGTCGTTGAGCTGGTGGTCTATCTTGATGTCGAATTGGTAGTCGGGGCTTTTTGCGACGCCGCTGAAGAGGAAATTGTTAAACTCGCCGGCTCCCGGCACGTTGGGTTGCGGGTAGAGATTGAGTACAGCCCGCCCGATTGGATTGACCTCGCTCGCCGGGATGATGTTGCCTGGAACCGGCGGCCGGGTGCAGGTCACATTTGGCGCCGGAGTGCACGTCACCTTGGTCGGGTCGTAAATGGTTGTCGCGGTTGCGGAGAAATCGGGATTTAGTTCTCGCTCTGCCATGGTTGGCACAGAGGCTAGACCATTGATAGCCGCATCACTGCGGACTTTCTCGAAATCGGCGAAGAAGAAAGTCCGGTTCTTCTGGATCGGCCCGCCGATGGAGAACCCTCCCTGGTCACGCCGGCTATTTGGTTTGGGCGCGGGTTCGGGGTTAAAGAAGTCACGGGCATCCATCTGCGGACGCTGCAGGAAATACCAGCCGCTGCCGTGAAAGGAATTGGTTCCGCTTTTTAGAACCATGTTTACCACGGTGCCGCCGTTGTTGCCGAACTCCGCTGAGAAGGCATTGTTCTCAACCTTGAATTCCTGCACGCCTTCGATCAACGGCTCGTAGTAGACGTTGGAGTTTCCGCCCTCGCCCTGCTCCGGCGCACTGATTAACGCGCCATCGATACGGATCTCAGCTGTCGCATTACGCTGTCCGTTAGAAACGAAGTTCGTTCCGGACGGATAGTTATCCTGTATGCCCGAACCAGCGGTCTCGGTTACGCCTGCGGCCAAAAAGGTTAAGCCGAAGAAGTCGCGGTTGAGCAAAGGCAGTTCCTTGACATACTCGCTGGCGATGTCAGTACCCAACGTCGCATTGCCGGTATCGAGTAAGGGCTTCGATTCGGTGACTTCCACCGTTTCGTTGACGCTAAGGGGATGTAGCACGAAATCGACCGAGGTCTGCTGATCGACCTGCAGCACGATATTCTTTCTTTCCTCGATTCGAAACCCCGCCGCGTGAGCGCTGATCGTATACGTTGTCGGGCGCAAACCGGGCAGGAAATAGTCGCCTCGCGCGTTAGTGCGAGTTGTCTGCGAAACATTCGTGGCATCGTTGGTGATCGTGACTGTGGCATTTACCATCACCGCCCCGCTCTGGTCCGTTACCACGCCACGAACCTGTGCCGTGTAGCTAACCTGACCCAACCCTTCGGTTGCGGTCGCGATTGCAATAATAAAGAG